>JAEZAA010000275.1 GCA_023430625.1 Pseudomonadota bacterium | reverse complement strand
TCTGAAAGGCGTGGAGCGTGACGCAGAGCGGCTCTATGAGCTGATCTGGCGCCAGTTCGTTGCCTGTCAGATGAATGACGCTGAATTTATCAGTACCTCGATTGCCGTGGAAACAGGTGATTACGAGCTGCGCGCACGCGGCCGGATCATGAAGTTTGATGGTTTCCTGAAGGTTCTGCCGGCGGCCGGCAAAAAGGATGAGGATGTGATTCTGCCGGAGTTGAAGGTGGATCAGGTGCTTGACCTGAAGGCCATTGATCCGAAGCAGCATTTCACCAAGCCGTCTGCGCGCTACACCGAGGCCTCGTTGGTCAAGGAGCTGGAAAAGCGTGGGATCGGTCGTCCCTCGACCTATGCCTCCATCATTTCAACGATTCAGGAGCGTGGTTACGTCAAGCTGCAGAATCGACGCTTCTATGCGGAGAAGATGGGTGACATCGTTACCGATCGCCTGACCGAATCCTTCCAGGATCTGATGGATTATAGCTTCACCGCCCGGATGGAAGAGCGGCTCGACGAGATCGCCACGGGCAACGATGAGTGGAAGCGCGTCCTTAATGAATTCTACCGAGACTTCAGCAAGCAGCTGGAGCAGGCCGAATCGCCCGATCAGGGCATGCGCTCAAACGAGCCGACGGCCACCGATATCGACTGCCCAACCTGTGGCCGCAAGATGCAGCTGCGCACGGCAAGCACGGGCGTGTTCTTGGGTTGTTCTGGCTATGCGCTGCCGCCGGCAGAGCGTTGCAAGACCACCATCAATTTGATTCCGGGCGAAGAGTCGCTCAGTGCTGGCGACGATGAAGAGCAGGAAACCAACGCGCTGAGAAGCAAACGGCGTTGTCCGATTTGTTCAACGGCGATGGATAGTTACCTGATTGACGATCGGCGCAAGCTGCACGTGTGTGGCAATAACCCGGACTGTCCGGGTTACGAGCTGGAAACGGGCTCGTTCAAGATCAAGGGCTATGAAGGGCCGACGCTTGAGTGTGACAAGTGTGGTTCTGAGATGCAGCTTAAGACTGGGCGCTTCGGTAAGTACTTTGGGTGCACCAATGAGTCCTGTGGTAACACGCGTAAGTTGCTGCGCAGTGGTGAGCCCGCGCCGCCCAAGATCGAGCCGGTGGCAATGCCTGAGCTCAAATGCGAGAAGGTGGACGATACCTACGTGTTGCGCGATGGCGCGGCCGGTCTGTTTCTCGCTGCGAGCAAATTTCCGCGAAACCGGGAAACCCGCGCTCCGCTGGTCAAGGAGCTGGCGCCTCATCGTGCAGAGATCGATGCCAAATACCATTATCTGTTAGACGCGCCGCAGCAGGATCCGCAGGGGAATCCGGCCATCATCCGGTTTAGCCGGAAGAGCAAGGAGCATTATGTGATGACCGAAGAGGGCGGCAAGGCCACGGGCTGGTCTGCTTTCTATGTAAATGGTCGGTGGCAGGAAAAGAACGAGGCTAAGGAAGCGAAGGACACGAAGAGCGCCAAGAAAGCCTGAGGTGATGTGTTCAGCGGCCGGTAAAGCCCGGCCGCTCACCTGGGGTTTACCAAGCATCTCGGGGTTGTGCCAAGCATAAAAAAGGGTCGTTTCCGACCCTTTTTTATTGGCTCAAACAGGCACCCCGTTACTTCTTGGGGTAGTCCCGCTGAGTATGGCCCGTATAGAGCTGGCGCGGACGGCCAATCTTGTAGGAGCCGCTGATCATCTCGTTCCAGTGGGAGAACCAGCCGATGGTACGGGACATTGCGAAAATCACCGTGAACATGGACACCGGAATGCCGATGGCCTTGAGGATGATTCCGGAATAGAAGTCCACGTTCGGGTACAGCTGGCGAGCCACGAAGTACTCGTCTTCCAGAGCGATTTGCTCCAGACGGCGGGCAATGCGGAACAGTGGATCGTCTTCACAGCCCAGAACCTTCAGAACTTCATCGCAGGTCTGGCGCATGACCTTGGCGCGCGGGTCAAAATTCTTGTAGACCCGGTGACCAAAGCCCATCAGGCGGAACGGATCGTTCTTGTCCTTGGCGCGTTTGATGAATTCTTCAATGTTCGACTCGTCGCCGATTTCCTGCAGCATGGTCAGCACGGCTTCGTTTGCACCACCGTGTGCCGGTCCCCACAGCGCGGCAATACCGGCGGCGATACAGGCAAAGGGGTTGGCGCCGGAAGAGCCGGCTAGGCGCACGGTAGACGTAGAGGCATTCTGCTCGTGGTCGGCGTGCAGCAGGAAGATGCGATCCATGGCGCGTGCTAGGACTGGATTCGGCGTATATTCCTCGCAAGGCGTGCCAAACATCATGTACAGGAAGTTTTCTGCGTAGCTCAGATCGTTCCGTGGGTACATGAAGGGCTGGCCAATGGAGTACTTGTAGCACATGGCAGCCAGAGTCGGCATTTTCGCAATCAGGCGGAATGCGGCGATCTCGCGATGGGACTGGTCCGAGAAGTCCATGGTGTCATGGTAGAACGCGGACAACGCACCAACAACGCCGCACATAACGGCCATCGGATGGGCGTCACGGCGAAAGCCGTTGAAGAAGTGGTTGAGCTGTTCATGAATCATCGTGTGATTCTTGACGGTGTTGCGGAAGGTCTCGGATTGCTCTGGAGTTGGCAGTTCACCGTAAAGAAGCAGGTAGCAGGTCTCCAGGTAATCGGAGTGCTCCGCCAGTTGCTCAATGGGATATCCGCGATGAAGAAGAACGCCTTTGGCACCATCAATGTACGTAATCTGGGACTCACAGGCCGCTGTCGACATGAAGCCCGGATCGTACGTGAAGAGGCCCTCCTGGACTAACCCGCGAACATCGATCACATCTGGACCGAGGGTGCCGGAAAGAACCGACAGCTCAATCGTTTTACCGTCGACCGATAACTGAGCCTTTTTGTCAGCCATGGTGCTCTCCTATAACTGATGTACAAGCTTGTCTGAGTGCGAAATTATTCCAGATCGGAGGATTGAAGTCTGGGTGTGGCCGGCTTCAATAGCTTCCATACCTGAATGAACTTCTATATTTGATTGCCGTTGGGTCGGTCTGCCTTGGGCGTATCGAACAACCCGGTGGGGGAGTAAGTGAAACCTTGATGCAGCCTGGGTGACGCGTGGCTATTCAAGGGGTAGTGCAGCACTCATGGATTCCACAAGTGATGACTTAACCCTCTGCAACTCGCCATGCCCATTCTAAACTGGCGTCACGACCAAATGGAACGTCACGACCACGGCGGGTCAACTATAGAGCCTCAAAAATCTTTGTCAATCGAAGAATAAGTGTTTTCCCCTACATCCTGCGCCATCGACGTACGAGCGCGGCGCCGCAGAAAAGTTCCCCGGCTTGCACGATAAATGCAGGTGAGGCGTTTGTAATCTGGGCTTCATCTCTCTATAATCTGCAACCCGACGCAGCGGCCCTGGGCCGCCCCGCATCGCTTTTAGCAGACCTGTCTTTGCTTTATGCACTTCCAATAAATCCCGCCCTCGCTGGGGCCAAAAAGTGAGTGTGAAAGAGCTGTGAATAGCAAACGTCCTGTGAATTTGGATTTGTCTAAGTTCCACTTTCCGTTACCCGCCATTACTTCGATCCTGCACCGTATCTCCGGCATCATCGTCTTTATTGGTCTTGGTTTTCTCATCTGGGGATTTGATCAGTCGCTCTCGGGTGAGGAAGGTTTTAATGCCATCCGCGAGGTTCTGCAGGGCTTTTTGCCCAAGCTCATCCTGTGGGGAATTTTATCGGCGCTTCTCTATCACCTGGTCGCAGGTATTCGCCATTTGCTGATGGATATCGGTATTGGTGAAAGCCTCCAGGGCGGTCGTCTGGGTGCCAAGATTCTTCTGGTCGTGGCGGTGGTTCTGATTGTGTTGGTGTGAGTCTGTATATGGTAACGAGTGTTACGAATCTGGGGCGTAGTGGCGCCTATGACTGGATGATTCAGCGGGTTTCTTCGATTGTTCTCGCTCTCTATGTGTTCTTTATGTTCGGCGTGTTTCTGACGAATCCGAACATGGATTATGCAACCTGGTCCGCATTGTTCGACAACACCTGGGTGCGCATCTTCACACTGCTGATGCTGGTTGCGCTGGCGGCGCATGCCTGGGTCGGTCTCTGGACCGTGACCACGGATTATCTGAAAAACGGCATCAGCCGCTTCATCGTTCAGGCACTCTGTGGTCTGGCGATGTTTGTCTATTTCGTTTGGAGCGTAGAAGTACTGTGGGGGCTCAATGGCTAGTCTGAGAACTTTATCCTATGACGCCATCGTAATTGGTGGCGGCGGCGCGGGTATGCGCGCGGCTCTGCAACTGACTCAGTCAGGCGTCAAAACAGCTTGTATCACCAAGGTGTTCCCCACGCGTTCCCACACGGTATCTGCCCAGGGCGGTATTACCTGTGCC
>JAEZAA010000253.1 GCA_023430625.1 Pseudomonadota bacterium | reverse complement strand
GAGATTTTCGAAAACGTTTATCTGGTACGGGGCAGTATCCGCGTCGGTCCCGGCATGCACATGAACCGCAATATGGTCATCGTGCGCGCGGACGAGGCGTTGACGCTGATTAATCCGGTCCGGTTGGATGAACGGGAACTGGCGCGGCTCGACGCCTTGGGCTCTGTGCGCCACCTGATGCGCCTGGGAGATTTTCATGGCCTGGACGACCGCTTCTACCTCGACCGATACAAGGCAACCTTCTGGTGCCAGGCCGGTCAGGCGACCTATCAGACTCCGGCACCCGACTGCCTGATCGATACGGATGCGGCGCCACCCATTCTGGATGCCGAGTTCTTCATTTTCAGCACCGCCCAGTATCCGGAGGCCGCCCTCCTTCTGAAGAAGCAGAAGCTGCTCGTCACAACGGACAGCATCCAGTACTGGCCGGACTGGCGTTACACCACTTGGTTCACGCGCCTCGTGCTGCGCCTGATGGGCTTTCGGCTGATGCTTCTGATCGGCGGCCCTTGGCTCAAGCGGGTGACACCAAAAGGCGCGAGCCTGCTGCCGGACTTCGAGAGGCTGTTGACGCTGGATTTCGACCACCTTGTCGCCGCCCATGGTGGGCTGCTGCGACAACAGGCGAAACCCTTGCTGATGGAGGCAATGGCCAGAACCTTTGGCCGCGTCCAGGCAGCGAACCCGGTTTCTGGCGAGCTGTGAGCCTTTAAGGCGTGGGCTGATAGACCTCCACCCGAACCGCTTGTAGTTCCTTTTCGAATTGGGCAGCGTCGATCTGGCCGGCTTTAAAGCGGCTCAGGATCTCCGCTTCCCGCTCCTTATAGACTTGGAGACGAGCCTGGTCTTTCTGTTGTTGCGCCTGAACAGCCGGGTCATTTGCGATCTGGCGTTGGAGTTGGCTGCGTGCCTGTTCGATGGCGGCTGCGCGTTCGACTTCGTCGGGGATCAGGTCGTTGTAGATCGTGGCTTGCAGCAGCAGAGCTTCCGAAGCGGTGACCTCGCGGTTGGCCAATCGGGTAGGCAGTGCTTCAAGCAAGCGCTGGCCGATTTCCTGGCGCTCGGCGGTGTGGGGTTGCGCCAGGTTCCAGTGTTCCAGGTCCCGCTGATAGCGCAGATAGGTTACAAGTCTGGCCAGCTCGGCCTGGGGATCTGGGTGATCCTTGACGGCGCTTAACAGTTGATCCCACTCCTCTTGTGAAAAATCCGCGGGGCGAGCGTCGTCCGCCGCAGGCATCTGCGTGGGCGTTGGCTGTGTCAGCGCTGTCTGGTCGGATGGGGGCAGCATGGTCGTGCTGGCTTGGCCCAAATTTGTAGGTTCGTTGGAGGTTGCCGCAACCGGCTCGGGCGTCGGCTCCTGTTGTATTAAATAGACAGTCGCTCCAAGGGCGACCGCGAATGTCACGGCTGCGATGGAAAATAGGGGCGCTTTCGGCATAGGGCATTCCTGAAGACGGGTAGGCGCCGACTTGCTTGGACGCAAGCCGGCGCATGGGCAGGAGGCGCTAGAGTGCTCCTGCCGGGGCTGGATTATTTATCCGATGGCAGCAAAAACAAATTGATGATCGAGTCAAGGAAGCTGAGCCCCTTCTGACGCACCGGTTGGGTTTCGAATGCGCGCATGGGCGTGCCCTGACCCTCAATGATGTTGTCGATGAAGCGGGCGATGTTTTTCTGGTTCGCCTCCTTGATCGCCGTGCCATTGAAGGTGACCAGGGTCAGAGTGTGGGACAGCAGGAGGTCGCGGTAGTACGGCATGTAATAGCCCACATTCTCATGCTCTTGCAGCAGTGGAATCCAGTTGCTGATGTCCTGGGTCCATTTCTCGTTCAGCAGGAGCAGCTTGTCGTCACCCTTGGTGGCTTGGATTTCCGGATAGAACCGGGTGTAGGAAAAGTCTGAGTAAATGCCGTCGCCTTGGAACAGGGCATAGCCGAAGCGATCTGCCGGAAACGCCTTGGCCAGTGCGGTGGTGGCTGAGCCGAGGTCGTCGGCATCCAGCAAGCCGGGAAACTGTGCCTGCATCTTGGTCAGCAGGCCTTCGTCGCCATCAAGTCCCCAGACGTCGCGGATCTTGTTGTGCAAATGCAGGGACGGATATTGATCACTGCTGGCGCTGCGTGGGGCCGAATAGAGGGGGCCGGAGTCAGCCATCAGGCCCGAAGCCTTGGGATTCAGGCTGTTGCGAACCACCGCGTAATTGGCCGTCGCACCGGCGCCACCGGCAGACGCGCCGGTGACCAGCAAGTGTTTCGGCTGCGGCAGGTTTTCCTTGAGCCATGCGGCGGCGGCTTCGGTGTTCAGGGCACCGCGATGGTGATAGACCTTGGGATTGTCCGGATCAATTTCCGAATACACGCCAACCTTGTTGCCGGTATGCACGTCGCCCGTGCAGTAAGGCATGTAGACGATGTTCCACTGTTGGGTCTGAACGGTTCCCAGCAGGCTGAGCCTGGAGGTCATGGGCGTCATGAGCTGGGCGATGGGGCTCGACATGTAATCGGCGGGAATGCCGTTCGGGTTCGACGCGCCCAACAGGCTGCTGGTGGTACAGGAGTCCTGATCCCAGCAGGCGCCGCCCCCTTCAAACACCACCACCGTCTTGTTGGAGAAGGGGGTGCGGTTGACGAAAAAGCGGTAGGGGCTGCCATCGCTGCAGGATGCACCGGTGGCGGTCGGCAGCTCGACCGTTTGCCACGAGAAGTAGGAAGGGGCGGCGTAAGCGGTACTGGCGGCGCCAGCGGCCAGGACAAGCGTGAGTCTTTGAAGGATTGCGAGAGGTCTTTTCATTGTTATGGATCCCTTTGTTTTTGTTGTAATTCATCTGGGCGCAGCGGTCATCGTGACGGCCCGGTTTTGGGCCGCGCCCAGGCATTGATCTGGGCGAAAAACGACCGGCAAAGCGGGTGCTGCCTTGCCAATCTAACAGCATGGGGAGGACGGGAAACAGGATCGAAATGACCGAGAGGTGGGGCTGCTCGGCCAATTTAGGGAATTTGTGACAGGGCGCTCGTTATAGCGCCACATCCCACACATGCAGCATCGCACCCACGCCCAGCGTCAGCGCTCCACCGATCTCGCCAAGCACCAGGGCCGCCATGAACAGGCCAAACAGTAAGCCAGGCAAGGTCTGGTTGCCCAGCTTATGGGGGCGCTGGAACTGGTTGTCGGTATCCTGCAGCAAACCGTGAATCACATAGGAGAGGATCGCCAGGCCAAAGAAGGTGAGGGCAATCAGCGCGGCCCAGGCGTTGACCTGCTCGGAAAAGCGGCTGACGGCGGCAAACTGACCCAACAAAATGGCGGCAAAGGCATAGAGCAGGGAGCTTCGATGGGCGATGTCCACATAGACCGGTGCCGTGGCGTTTTGGCTGCGGGCCATGTGGCGATACTTCCAGACACCTGTCAGCAGCCCAGTCATAAAGAATAAGAAAGCGGCGGTCAGGCAATACTTCTCCGCGAGCGACATAATCCGATCCAATCTGGGGAAAGTGGTGATCCTGTCAACTTTTAGGCGGATTGGCAAGGCTGGCGGTTCAGACCCGTGCGTCGTCGGGAGGACCATGCCATCTCGGGGAGCACGTCAAACTACAGTAAGATCTAACCATGCCCCACATTGACCTGCTCCAGACAGGATCGATCAGGAGGAAACGGCATGTCAGATCAGAAGCCTACACCCGATTGGGACCCGCACTCAGATATTGCGGTTGAGGATTATCTGGCGGTTTATGACGATATGCGCCGCCGCTGCCCAGTGGCACACAGCGAGCCGCCCCAATGGTCGTTGTTCCGTCATCAGGATCTGCTGCGGGTTCTGCATGATCACACGTCTTTCAGCAATGTGGTGTCGTCGCATCTGTCGGTGCCCAATGGCATGGATCCCCCTGAGCACACCCCGTACCGCAAACTGATCGAACCCTTTTTCGAGCTGGAGCGCATGGTCGCGTTCGAGCCGGTGTGTAGAAAACTGGCCAGTGATCTGGTTGCGAGGCTGGATCGCAATGAGGACATCAAGCTGATCAGCACCTTTGCCCAGCCTTATGCCGTGCAGGTCCAATGCGCGTTTCTCGGGTGGCCGGCCAGACTGCATGAGCCGCTCAGCCAGTGGTCGACCAGAAACCGCGCCGCCATCGCCGCTCGGGACCGGGATGAGTTGGCGCGGCTGGCGGAGGAGTTCACAAGCTTTATCACAGCCCAACTGCAAGCAAGGCGAGATGCTGGTGACCAGGCGCCCGATGATGTTACCACACGCCTGGCGCGTGCCCAGGTTGACGGCCAGCCGCTGGGGGATGACGCGATTGTCAGCATCCTGCGTAACTGGACGGCGGGCGAGATCGGTACCATGGCGGCATCGGTCGGCATTCTGGTGCAGTTCTTGGCAGAGCGATCCGACATTCAGCGGGAGGTGCGTGAGCATCCGGACAAATTGCCAGAGGCGATTGATGAAGTCCTAAGAATTCATGGCCCACTGGTTGCCAATCGCCGCGTGGCGACCTGCCCGGTCGAGCTCCATGGGCGTCAGATTGAAGCGGGGGACCGACTGTCTCTATTCTGGATCGCCGCCAATCGCGACGAGGAGATCTTTGAGGATGCAACCGAGTTCCGCTGGGGGCGCGATCCCAATCAAAACCTGCTGTATGGGGCTGGGATTCATGTCTGCCCCGGTTCACCGTTGGCGCGGCTGGAGTTGCGGGTGGTCATGGAAGAGCTCTTGCGTGCCAGCGAGAGCATTGATTTATCGCCTAACCGCCCGGCCGTGCGGGATGTGTATCCCGCCAGCGGCTTTGCCAAGCTGCCAGTCCGAATCCGCTAGCCCTCATTTCTCTCGGTCCTTTGACTGCGCGCGCCACTTCGGTTTGTGAGCAATCATTAAAAAATGCAATAGCTATGGCCAGTTATTCCATTCTGAGCTAGCTTTTCTGTTACTGACGTTTTATTGCGTTCGAGCCGCTCGCCATCGGTGCACAGATCGTTGGAGCTTGGCCGGGCGCGTCCCCTGCTATCGCCCGGAGAGCCTTTATGCCCCTGGTGTTATACAGCCTGTTTGCATTGGCATTGTTTCCCATCCTGATGGCCTGGATCGGCGCCTATTTCCGGGTCAAGGAGTTTGGCCGCTTCGACAACAACCATCCGCGGCAGCAGCAAAGTCAGCTGACGGGTGCCGGTGCGCGTGCCATGGGAGCCCAGGCCAATTCCTGGGAGACCCTGCAGATTTTCACGGTGGTGGTGTTCATCGCCTACGTCGCGGGCGTGGATTTGGCTAGTCTGGATCAGGTGGGCCTCCTATTTCTGGCATTGCGGGTGCTGTACGCCTTGCTTTATCTGATGAATTTGGCGTTGTGGCGCTCGATCGTATACAGCCTGGGCATGGCCTGCTGTATCTACATTTTCGTGGTGGCGGTTCAACAGGCCGCAGCATAAGGACGGCGGGCTCGAAACAGTGCTTCGGCTCGGGTTTTAGGAAGCAACCGATGAAGATGATGGGGCGTTAAGGATGTCGATCACAAGCCTGTATCTTGCCGGCCCGGACGTGTTCTTTCCGGGTGCCATGGACATTGGACTGCGTAAGAAGGCGCTGTGCCGACAGTATGGGTTTGAAGGGCTGTTTCCCCTCGACAACCTGATCCAGGAGCAGGATTCGGCGCAGGCCATGTCGACGGCAATCTATCAGAGCAATGTGGGGCTGATGCAACAGGCCGACGCGATTCTGGCCAACATCACGCCGTTTCGGGGACCCAACATGGACCCCGGCACCGCCTTTGAAATTGGCTACTTTGCCGCCCTTGGCAAGCCAGTTTTCCTCTACAGTAACGATCCCCGCACCTATCGCGAGCGAATCCCCGGTGCGGGTGATTTCGACGAGCTGGGCCATACCATCGAGGATTTCGGTGACATCGAAAACCTGATGATCATCCGCGCCGCCAGCCTGCTGCCCATTCCCTCCATGCCGGTACCCGCCCAGGAATACTACACGTCCCTGCAGAATTTCGAGGCGGCGCTGGGCTTGATCCGGCAGTTCTGATCCACCTTTCCGCACCTTTCATCCGGTCGTTGCGGGCGCCTGATCGCTCGCGCCACACCGCGTCCCGGTCCGTTCCTTGCTGTGCGCTACTGATGTCGGACACTAAGATCTGACAGAACGACACCATGTTGCCGCACCGACTGCGTGAGGACCAGGCGCGACTGCGTTCTGTGCTGCGACGTTGCGGCAATCTGCCCGGACACTCATGGAACGGAGGCCCCCATGGTCAAAGTACCCCGTATTTTGGCGTTCGACAGTACGATTCCATTCTTCCGGCAAGGGTATGAGTTCATCTCAAACCAGTGCCAGGCTCTGAATACGGACATCTTTGAAACCCGCCTTTTGCTGTTCAAGGCCACCTGCATGAAGGGCGAGGCGGCGGCCCGTATCTTCTATGACAACAAGCGCTTCCAGCGCCAGGGCGCCATGCCGGGACGCGGCCGCGCCACGCTGGTGGGACGCACCACGGTGCAGAATCTGGACAGTTCCGTGCATCGCAATCGCAAGGCGATGCTGATGTCGATCATGGGGCCTGACGCCGCGCAGCAACTGGTGGAGATGATGAGTGACCAGTGGCGCTCGCAGATGTCGCACTGGGCGCAGAAGGATACGATCCAGCTGTTCTATGAGGCCAGCGAAGTCCTGTGCCGCACCGTGTGCGCCTGGGCGGGCGTGCCGCTGAGCGAGGCGGAAGTGGGCGCGGTGACCCGCGACTTCATGGCGGTGATCGACAGTCCGGTGGGCCTGGGCTGGCGGCATTGGAAAGGCCGCCTGGCGCGCAGTCGCCTGGACCGCTGGCTCGGCGACCTCATCGAGGCAGTGCGGGCCCAGCGCTTGCAGGTGGCGAAAGGCTGTGCGCTGGATGTGATTGCCCAGCATCGCGGGCCCAACGGCGAACGGTTGGAGGCATACTCGGCCGGCGCGGAAGAGCTGAACAACGTGCTGCGCCCAACCATTGCCATTGCCCGCTATATGGTGTTCCTGGCCCATGCCCTGCACGAGAATCCCTCGTACCAGGAAAGCCTGCGCAGCGGTTCTGAAGAAGATCTCACCTGCTTCGTGCAGGAGGTGCGTCGGCTATACCCGTTTTTCCCGGTGGTCATGGCCATCACCAAGCAGTCCTTCGACTGGCGGGGCCATCACTTTCCCAAGGGGCGTTGGGTGCTGCTGGATCTCTACGGCACCAACCGCGACTCCCAATCCTGGCAGGATCCCAACCGGTTCTGGCCGGAGCGCTTTCGCGACTGGGACGGCAATGCCTTCAGCCTGATTCCCCAAGGCGGGGGCAATCATTACCAGCACCACCGCTGCGCCGGCGAATGGATCACCATTGCCCTGATGAGGGAAGCCCTGCGCCTTCTGGTGCGGGAAATGGACTACGACGTCCCGCCCCAGGATCTGCGCATCGACAAGTCCCGCATGCCGGCGATTCCGGCCAGTCGCTTCATCATCGGCAACATCCGCGAGCGCCGGGCAGCCGCGCCAACGCCGGCGCGGCGCAAGCAGGCGGCCGCGGCGCATTAGTGCCGATCAGGAGCCACGGCGGCTGTTGCAGAGCGCGCCCACACAAGGGACGCCCACACAAGAGAATAGAGGGAAGGATTGCAGTCAATGGATGGCAAACGCCAGGAGACCGACGCCGGCCGCACCCGGCAAACCCAGATTTACCTCAATGGCCTCGGTGGACGGCCGCCCGCAGTCTCCACGGATTATCGCCAGTTGGAGCAGCAAGCGCGGCGGGCCATGTCGCCGGAAGGCTTTGCCTACATCGCCGGTGGTGCCGGCCAGGAAAGCACCATGGACGCCAATCGCGCGGCGCTGGAACGCTGGCGCATCCGGCAGCGGATGCTGCGGGACGTGGCGCGGCGGGACACCTCGGTCAGCCTGTTCGGTCAGACCTTTCCCACGCCCTTCCTGCTGGCACCCATCGGCGTGCTGGAAATGGCCCATGAGCAGGCGGACCTGGCGGTTGCCCGCGCCGCCGCCGCGGAGCAGGTGCCGATGATCTTCTCCAACCAGGCCTCGGTGCCCATGGAGGACTGTGCGGCGGCCATGGGCGAGGCGCCGTGCTGGTTTCAGCTGTACTGGAGCCGCTCCAACGAGCTGGTGCGCAGTTTCGTCAAACGCGCCGAGAACTCTGGCTGCAGCGCCATCGTGCTGACCCTGGATACGACCCTGCTGGGCTGGCGGCCACGAGATCTGGACCTGGGGCATCTGCCGTTTTTGCGGGGGCGGGGGATTGCCCAGTACACCAGCGATCCGGTGTTTCGCCAGGAGCTCAACGAACCCCAGGAGCCGCCCGCGGGTTCGGTGCCGCTGAACCTGTCCGCCTTGAGAGCGGCGGCGGAAATGGCTTACCGCTATCCGGGACCGTCCCTGCTGAAAATGCTGTCCGGCAAGCCACGAGCGGCGGTGCAACGTTTTACCGCTACGTATTCCAGACCCTCGTTGACCTGGAACGACCTGGCGTTTCTGCGGGATCTGACCCGCCTGCCGATTCTGCTCAAGGGCATCCTGCACCCGGACGATGCCCGGCTGGCGGTGGAACATGGCATGGATGGCATCATTGTCTCCAACCATGGCGGGCGCCAGGTGGATGGTGCCCTGGGCGCGGCGGATGCCTTGCCCGAGGTGGTCGCGGCCGTGGCGGGACGGGTGCCGGTGCTGTTCGACAGTGGCATTCGCGGCGGTGCCGATGCCATCAAGACGCTCGCCCTGGGGGCGACGGCGGTCTGTATCGGGCGGCCCTACGCATATGGTCTGGCGGTTGCCGGCGAGCAGGGCGTGCGCGAGGTGATTCAGAACTTGCGGGCGGATTTCGACCTCACCCTGGGCTTGACCGGCCATGCCTCGGTGGCGGAGCTGGATCGAACCTGTCTGGTTCGCCTGCCCGGTGGCTGACGCTGGTCAAGCCGGAGGCGTTAACGTCCTATTCGTTCGTGTCCTACTGGCTATTGGCCCACTGCCAACGACTGGCCGCTGTCTGGCCGGCACAAGCTTAACGCCTGGCGGACCTGCTGCAGCGTGGCGCGGGGGAGATTGGCGCTTTCGGTCAGCAGAAGCTCCAGGGTGCGGATCAGCTGTTTCAACTGCCAGTCGAACTCCTGATACATCAGGCCGATCTCGGCCACTTCCCGAGCGGCGACCGTCAGCCGTTCCTGGCGCACGAACTCGAACCAGCGGCCCAGGGACTCGCTCAAAAAGCCGGAGGTCAGGGCGATGTTTCTGGTATGGACCAGCATGTGCCCAGCAATCCGCATGGATTTTTCGGATATGTCCGCCGACAACAAGGGCGCCAGCGCGCAGAGCGCTGAAAACTGCTGCTCCAGCCGCTGCCGTTGCCGGATGAGCTGGTCGGCGGCCGGGGCCAGTGTGGCCTCGTCAACGGGCTGCGGGCCGGGCAGTTGGGCTATTTGAATCAATTGCACGGTGGCGGCAAATACCCCATAGGTATGGATCTGGCTGTTCAGGCGCAGGATCGGCAGCATCTCGCCCAGGCCCGGCGTGCGGCCGTCGATGCCCTTGCGGCGAATGGCGTACAGGCTGTCCGCCATGGCAACCATCTGGCCCACCAGGCTGAGCTGGTCTTCAAACAGTCCCTGGGGATAGCCGCTGCCGTCGCAGCGTTCATGGTGCTCGCGAACGGCGCGCCGGCTGAGTTCCGGCAGCTCCGGAATGTGGGACAGGAACATATCGGCGATCAGGGTATGGCTCTGCATGGCGCGCCATTCCTCGGCGCTGTACTCACCGGTCTTGGTCGTCAGTTCCGGGTTGAGGTGCAGCATGCCGGTGTCGTGGGCGAGGCCCGCGATGAAGGCCGCTTCGGTGTCGCTGGGAGAGAGGCCCAGTCGTTGCGCCAGGGGCAGTACCAGCCAAGCGCAGAACAGGGCCTTGTCATACTCGGTTTTCAGGCGTAGCGACAACACCGTGACTTTTTGCACCAGCAGCGCATGGCGCGCGTAGCGCTGGCACAGCGCCAGCAGCAGGCTGTCCAGCCGCAGGCTCTGATGAATCAGCCGGCAATCCTCGAAGCGCCGCAGCATGGCCTGAATATGTTCGTAGAGTTGGGCGCCGGTGATGGAATCATCCACGTTGACCGACGTTTCCAACGGCTTGACCAGCTTGTGATTCAATAACTTTCGGGCAATGTCAGGCTTGATGGGAAAGCCTTTCTTGACCAGCAACATGCCGTTGTTGTTAAAGATGTCCTCCGTCGCAATCACCGCATTGGTGACGTTTACTTCGGAAAGGTGCGTGGTATAGGCATCCGGTATGGTGGGGTCGTAGGCAGACATGATCCGGCTTTACCGCATATACGTAAGAAGATGTCCCGACAATCTAGCTCAAATACTAAGCGAATACTGTTTCATCTTGTTGCGTCTAGGGGAGGTGTTGGCGGTAAAAAGCACTCAAGGCAATTACATCCCAACTGTCGGGCGTGGGAAATGCGGACCGGACCAGATCTGGCGTGCGTCGGGCAGGGCATGCACCTGATTTGGCTCTAGACGGCAACTGATTCGTGCCGGATCGTCCTACATGGAAAATTCCGCTTCCTGGGCCTGCACCCCGGTGCCGTCCACGGCAATCTCCAGGATCCGGTAGGGACGCTCCGGATGCAGCCGGCGCATCAACGGCAGGGCCACGTTGAACACGGGTTCGCCGCTGGCCAGCTGTCCCTCCGGGCTGCCTTTATGGGCGTGGCCGTGAAACACCGCACTGACCGGGTAACGGGACAGGGGCTCCTCCAGCCGGCTGCTGCCCAGGAACGGGAAGATTTCCAGGGGCTCGCCCTGCACGGTCTGGGCTATGGGCGAATAATGCAGCAGGGCGATGCGCTGGGGAGTCCGCAGCCGGGCAAGGGCGGATTCGAGCTTGAGGGCTTCGTCGAGAGCGTGCTGGACGAACGCTTTCATGGGCGCTTCGCCCCAGGCGCCCAGGGTGTGGCGGCCGAAGCCGCCGGCGAAGCCCTTGGCGCCGGCAAAGCCAATGCCCTGCACCTCGCAGGCCTCACCATCGAGCACGTTGACGCCGGCTTCCCGCAAGACGTCCACCACTACCTCCGGGGTGCCGCTTTCGTAATCGTGGTTGCCCAGGACGGCGAGCATGGGAATGCGCACGCCGTTGAGTTCCCGGGCCAGGACGTGGGCTTCTTCCGCCGTGCCGTAGTCGGTCAGATCGCCGCACAGCACCAGCACGTCGGCTTCCCTGGCCGCCTGGGCGAACAGGGGCTGCAAGGTGCCCACCGAATTTTTGGTGCAGTGCGTATCGCCAACGGCGGCGATCCGAATGGTTTTATTGGTCATGACAAACTCCTGTGATTCCGCGAGAGGCAGTGCCGGCGTTCGGCTGCTTGGTTGGCAGGCTGCCGCTCAGACGGATTCGGGTTCCTCCTGCTGACGGAGACTGGTTTCGATGGCGGCCGTCCATTGCTGGACTTCCCGGTGATTCATGTGGCCGTTGGTCACGCGGGCATCGGAATAGCCCCAGGCGCGCACATCGGTCAGGTACTGCTGGCGCGACAGAATGGTGCCCCGGCAAATTTTCTCGACGGGCGCGGCGCTGTCATGCTCCTGGCGCAGCCGCTCCAGCAAATCCTGCAAGACGGCCGCGGGAACGCGGTCGCGTTCGCTGGGATAGATAAAGCCGAACAGGATGAGGTGGCTGAGCAGCACCCGCCAGTGGGCTTCGAAACGGGTCAGCAGACGGGTCCAGTCCAGGTGCTCGGCCCGGCAATGCAGAATGTGGGCGACGTCGGCGCCGTCATAGCGTTCCCGTTCCAGGATCAGTGATTTCTGCCAGATCATTTCCTCCGGCGGCATCAGCAGCACCGGGACGCCGAACACGTCGGACTGCTCGGCATGAGTAAACCAGCTGTCGTCCACCGGGCAGGCGCCATTGCCGCTGCTGAAGATCACGTCCACGAAATCGTCGCCGCAGTGGGCCTTGCCGAGCCAGTGGGAAAAGGTCAGTTCGGTGTCGTAGCCCGCCCCGGCCAAAATCTCCAGCGTGCGCTGGGCGTCGGTGGGACGCACGAAGATATCCAGATCCTTGGTGTGGCGTTCGATTCCCGTGTACTGGGCAAAGGCGTAAGCGCCACCCAGCATGAAGTCCAGCTTGGCGTCTTTCAGCAGGCTCAGGGTGTGGATATAGAACTCCCGTGAAGCAGGATCGAGAACACCCTCTGCGTGCACCGCTGTCGGCTTGTAATGATGGGCGTAGGTCACCGGATTCTCTCCTTATACTGCGCTGCAGATCAATAAGCGAGGTGAGGTCCGGGCCGGCCTTGACGTGTGGTTGCCGGCGATCCGCAAAGGCTGCGGTCAATGGGTCGGAACGTCACCCTCAGCGGTCATTGTTGTTGGTGGGCTGGTGCAACTGCTGTGCAGACACGGCCCCAGAGGAGAGAAAGCAGGCAGCGTGCCAAATCCAGAGGAGGGGCAGGGACGTCATTTTGTCCGGCAGGTCAGGCAATTGGCGCGACACCTGGCGGAGCAGCGGCGGGCGCAGCCTGCAGATTTTACCGGGCGTTGTAAAAGCTTCCGTCCCGTTTTGCGTTGCAGATTGGGGAGCAGGCCGTTCAGAGAGACGAACAAGTGCGATGTTTGAAATAGCTACGCGCTATTACATAAATATAACCAATTAAATTTAATAATGAGTGAGCCGCTGGCATAGTGCTGTTCATACGCAACAACCACTCAGCGGAGAATCCCATGGACCCACGTCCCACGCTTACGATGGAATCCGGCGCACCGGTCGCCGATAACCAGAACTCGCAAACCGCAGGCGTCAACGGACCTGTCCTGCTGCAGGATGCCTACCTCATCGAAAAACTGGCCCGCTTCAACCGCGAGCGGATCCCCGAACGTGTGGTGCACGCGGTCGGCGTCGGCGCTTATGGCTATCTCGAGGTCACCAATCCCACGGTGTCCCAGTGGACCAAGATGAAGGCCTTCGCCCAGGCTGGTAAGCGCACCGACCTCTTTATCCGCTTCTCCACGGTGGCGGGTTCGCGGGGCGCGGCCGATACCCAGCGCGACCCTCGCGGTTTCGCGGTGAAGTTCTACACCGAGGATGGCAACTGGGATCTGGTCGGCAACAACACGCCCACATTCTTCCTGCGCGATGGCATCAAGTTTCCCGATTTCATCCACAGCCAGAAGCCGGACCCGTTCAGCAACCGGCAGGAAGCGGAGAACGTCTTCGACTTCTTCTCCCACTCGCCGGAGGCAACCCACCAGTTCACCTGGTTGTTCGGTGATCGTGGTATTCCGGCCAGCCTGCGCCAGATGGACGGCTTCGGCTCCCACACCTTCCAGTGGGTGAACGAACAGGGTGAGGTCTTCTGGGTGAAGTTCCACTTCAAGACCGACCAGGGGATTGCCTGCCTGACCTCGGAAGAAGCGGCACGGATCGGCGGCGAAAGCCCGACCTATCTGCAGGACGACCTCTATGCGGCGATCGAGAGCGGCAACTTCCCCAGCTGGACCCTCAAGGTGCAGGTGATGCCGGCGGCGGAAGCGGCCAACTACCGCTTCAACCCGTTCGACCTCACCAAGGTCTGGTCGCAGAAGGATTACCCGCTGATCGAAGTGGGCAAGGTGGTGCTGAACCGGGTGCCGGACAACTTCTTCGCCGAAACCGAACAGGCGGCCTTTTCACCGGGCAACTTCGTACCCGGCATTGGCCCCTCGCCGGACCGGATGCTGCAGGCGCGGTTGTTCGCCTACGGCGATGCCCAGCGCTACCGCCTCGGCATCAACCACACCCAGTTGCCGGTCAATACGCCCAAGGGCGTGACGGGCCGCATCGGCAACTATGGCCGCGATGGCTCTATGCGCATGGGCGACAACGGTGGCCGCAGCGCCAACTATGAGCCCAACAGCACCAACGGGCCGGTCCAGACCAACCAGGCCGTTTATGCGGGGGTTGCGGTGACGGGAGAAACCGGCAGCTACACACCGGGCCGTCACCGGGACGACAACGACTTCGTCCAGGCTGGCGACCTGTATCGCCTCATGAGCGAGGCGGAGAAGCAGCGCCTGGTGAACAACCTGGCCAACGGCCTGGCACAGGTGAAGCGGGTGGATGTGGTGGAGCGGGTGATCGGTTATCTCACCCATGCCGATGCAGACTACGGCCGCCGCGTGGCAGAGGCCGTCGAGCGCAAGAAGTCGGAGCGGGCGGGTTAAGCCCGCCTCAACCCGAACCAGTATTCGAGGAGATTGATCATGCAGGCCATTCAAGCTATTCCGGTCCAGGACCAACGTGACGACGAAGACGCGCTTGCCATCGCCCAGCAGGCGTTCCAGTTTGCCCGCGGCGGCGACTCCCAATCCCTGGCACGTCTGCTGCGCGCGGGCTTGCCGGCCAACCTGATGAACGCGAAGGGCGACAGCCTGCTGATGCTGGCGACCTATTACGGCCACGCCGACACCGTATTGCTGCTCCTGAGTTATGGCGCAGACGCGGAGACGCCCAACGATCGCGGTCAAACCCCATTGGCGGGTGCGGCCTTCAAGGGCGACGTGGCGATGATCGAATTGCTGGTCAGCCAGGGCGTGGCGGTGGACGGCGCGGGCAGCGACGGCAAGACACCCCTGATGTTCGCCGCCATGTTCGACCGGGTCGAGGTGATCGAGAGCCTGCTCGCCCTCGGCGCCCAACCCGACCGCGCCGATGCCAATGGCGTGACCGCGCTCGGTCTGGCACGGTCCATGGGGGCTCAGAATGCCGCCCAGTTACTGTACGCGCGGCAGCGC
>JAEZAA010000159.1 GCA_023430625.1 Pseudomonadota bacterium | reverse complement strand
ACAGTTGGTGGAGGTGCCGCTGATGCTCATATAAGACGCCAGCCATTTACCGGAGAAGGCATCGAACAATAGGTTACTGCAGCCACCGGGAGAGCTCGGGTTGTATACGGCGGGAGACGGCACAGCCGCGCCTTGGCCACGCAGTTCGTGGTTGCGGACCAAGACGATCTGGTTGCCTTTGGCGGCGACCACCGACATACCGTCATGCGCGCCCGGCGTGCGCACGCCGTCGTTCATCATGCTGCCGGTCCAACCGAAAGTCTGATAGGAGAAACCCTCGGGCAGCTCGATCAGCTCCAGGCCGGTGGTGTCGTCGGCGACCGGTGCCAGGGGGCCGTAGTCATTGGTGAAGGCGAAGGCCTTGGAGCTGGCCAATCCACCCAGTGACAGCGCCGCTGCGCCGGCGAAACCGCCCTTCATGAAATCACGGCGGTTGACGATGGGTTCAACGGGTGCGGCGTTGTCCGCCAGAATCTGTTCCATGGTGCTCATTCCAATTACCTCTGAGGTTGTCTCTTTTTTGTGCCGGGTGTCATTCCCGACGAGGTTTAAGCTAACGATGAAATGTGAACGCTAATTAACGAAAACGTGACAAGTTGGTGACGGTTAGGTGACCTGAACGGCCCCTGCAGCCGGACGCGTCCGCTCATTGCGGCGGATCGCCACAATCGCGAGCTCGTACCAGAGCAGCATCGGCAGTCCCAGGGCGATCTGGCTGATGAGATCCGGCGGCGTGACCACCGCCGCCGCGGCGAAAATGATCACGACCGCATAACGCCGCCCGCGCACCAAGGTCTGGCTGTCGATCAACCCGACGGCGGCCATGACGTAGAGCAGCAAAGGCAGCTCGAAGCAGAGCCCAAACGCCAGCACCAACTGAATCACCAGCCCCAGATACTCGCTCACCCGTGCTTCCAACTGCACCGGAATGCCGGTTTCGATGGCGCTGCTCTCAAAGCCCAGAAAGAAGCTCCAGGCCATGGGGAACACCAGGAAGTACGCCAGCGCCGCACCCGCCAGAAACAGCAGGGGCGTGAGCAGAAAGACAAAGCGCAACGGCCGCTGCTCACTGCGGTAGAGGCCGGGCGCGATGAACTTCCACAGTTGGTTGAGAATCAGCGGCAAGGTCAGAAACAACGCGACGAAGAACGACAGCTTGAGGTAGGTGAGAAAGGCTTCGTGCAGGCCGGTGTAGATCATGCGACGCCCGGAATCCGGCCCGAACACCGCTAGCAACGGCTCCATCAGGAATGCGTAGATCGGCCGGGCCACCAGAAAGCAGCCGACAAACACCAGCGCGAACACCAGCAAGCAGTACAACAGCCGGCGTCGCAGTTCAAGCAGATGGGATAGCAGCGGCGCCTTGGTTAGGTCGATACCCTCTGCGCCAGTATCGACTCTTGCGGGACCGGTTACCTCCTCCTTGAAGCTCATTTCCCGGCCCTCCCCTCGTCATTCGCAGCCCTCTCCTCCGTGCCGCGTGCCGCCATGGACTGGCGCACGTGGTCGGGCAGCAGGTCCAGCGGGTCACTGCTCCTTGGCTGATCCACCAGGGCGATTTCATGTTCGAGCCGGCGCAGGTTGAACATGGATTCCCGGTAGAAGCGCTGCACCCGCCCGACCAACTGACCAATGCCTCGGGCCAGCTTGGGCAGATCGCGCGGCCCGACCACCACCAGTGCCAGAATGGCTACGAGGGCCAATTCAGCCCATCCCAGATCCATCATGACTACACCCGCTCGGTTGTTGCCGGCTGACTCAGGGACGGCACCTGCGGCTTGCTTTCGGGTAGCGCGGATGGCTCGGACAGATCTGGCCGCGACTCCGGCTCACCCTTGCCCAGGCCGCTGCGGAAGCTCTTGATGCCTTCAGCCAGATCCCCCATCAGTTGCGGAATCTTGCCGCGCCCGAACAACAGCAGAAGCAATACGACCACCAACAGAATTTGCCATACACTGATTCCCATACCAGTCTCCCTTTTCTTACGTTGTTTGATTTGAGGTTTGGTAGCGCCGAGGTTGCCAGCATCCGGTGACAGGTCCGTGGCAATCCGGTTACAGAACCGTGACGAACGCACACCAGCCGAGCCCGGACTTACCTCGCTTGGCTCGTGGGGCCAGCGCCACTCCGGTCGACTGGCGACAGTGCGAGCGGCTCAGCTGTAGAATGTGCAGAAGGCTGGTTTGCCGGGACCCGGTCGATTTACAGCAGCACCGGTGGAGTTACAGCAGCGATTGGAGGAAGGCGACGATGCGCCAGTTGGTACTTTCGGTATGTCTGATGGGTAGTCTGTTACTGGCAGGCTGTGCATCCAAGGTCAGCTACGACTACAACCCCGATTATCCCTTCGCCAGCCAAGACAGCTTTGCCTTCGACACCAAGACAAAATCCGGCGCCAGCTCTCTGGATGAGCGCCGCCTGCGCACTGCCATCGAACAGGCCCTGGCCGCCAAGGGCGTGCGGGAGACCAGCGAGGCTGCGGACATGCGGGTACGTTATCGGATCGAGGATACCCGGCGTCTGGAATCCAGCGGCTTGTCGTTTGGCTTTGGGATCGGCGCCGGCCACGGCGGCATTGGGGTATCCACCGCACCACCGGCGCGCGAAGTGAAGGAAGGCCAGCTGGTGCTGGAGATCATTGATCCAGCGCGTGACGAGGTGATCTGGAGCGCCGTCTCCCGCCGTAATCTGCGCGCGGACATGGAGCCCCGCGAGCGGGCGAAGTTCATCGACGAGATCGTGCGGGAAATGCTCGCGAACTATCCTCCTCAGTCAAACAGCTGACGCTAGCCACCTCAATCAAAAAGCTAACGCTAGCCTCCCCAGTTCAAAAGCTAGTCTTCGCAGTCCAAAAGCGAGCCTTCGCAGTCAAAGAGTTCACACCCGAACAGGAGCCGTCGGTGGGTGCGGAGTCTTCGCTCACCCCACAGGCCTGAAATAGTCTCCTTAGATTGGTTTCCCAACCTCTTAGCTTTATGTTTAGCGGGTTAGGGACCCACCACTGCCGTAGGTTCCACGTCAGTGACCATTCAGCTAAGGAGGCCTCCCCATGCGAAACTTTGCCCTGCCGGTCATTTCGGCACTTACCCTTGCTGCCATTGTTTTGCCGGGCTGTAGCAGCATCGCCTACGACATCGATGATGATGCGGCGGTGGAAGTTGCGCCGGCACAGAATTTCGCCTTCGTGCAACCGGACTCCCCCATGGAATCCGAACTCACCGCGCACCTCATCAAGCAGGCCATTCACCTCGAACTGGAAGAGCATGGCATTGAGGAAACCGACACCCGCCCGGCGGATCTGCTGGTGTCCTATCGTTATCAGAAGCGTGGGCCGACCGACGCGATGGCCTTCTCCGACGGCAGTGCCTCATTCGGCGGTGGCACCGGCTCCACCGTGATGTCCATGACGCCCGAACCCCGCGAGCCCGATCTGCAACCGGCGGAACTGGTGATTGAGGTGATGGATTCCGACAGCCGCGACATCGTCTGGAAAGCCAGTGCGCTCATGGACCTCAGTGACCGGCACTCGGACGAGCGGAAAAAACAGGTGATCACGGATGTGGTCGACCAGATGTTTCAGAAGTTTCCCGATAAATGACGGCAGCGAAGTGACGGCAAGGCCAGAGGAAGGACGAAACAGGGACAGGGACAGCAACTAACGTTGCCATCCCCGCTTTGCCGGTGAGTCTTAGAATTGCCTTACCCTTGCGTTACCCTTACAACGGCGGCGTAATGGTGCGGCGTGGTTCTGGCGAAGGCGTCGTGCCCGCTACCCGATCATCGCGCAGGCGGTCTTCCGAGCTCGCCTCCTGCTTCAGGTTTTCCGTCGCCCGGCCCGCCTTGCGGGAGAGATCCTGAGCGCTGGAGCCACTGGACGAGCGCATGTCCTCGGCTTGCTCGCGGACCGCGTGGGCCGCGTTTTCCGCCACGCCCCGAGCCCGTTCCAGCTGCTCGCGTCCGGCTTCCATCAGTCCTTCCCGCAGCTGTCCGCCGGTTTCACTCAGGAACTGGGCCTCGCGCCGCGAAGTCGGGATCATGGCCCCCAGGAAGGCGCCCACGCCAATACCGATCGCCAGAAGCGCCATGGGATGCTCTTCAAACATCCCCCTCATGCGCCGCGTCCGCTGACGGTACTGATTCTTCATGCTTGAAGCGGACTGGGATGCCCGCTCCATGGAGCGCTGATACAGCTCCTGGGAACGCTCACGGGCCTGCTGCGCCTTTTCGGTGGCCCGGCTGGACAGCTCATGGGCCCGCTCGCTTGCCTGTTGCATCTTGGAGCTGGTCTGGTCTGAGCTGCTCTGGGTACGGTCGCTAATTCGATCTGCCATTTCGGAGGTCCTCCCTTTAACTTTGGCGGCGGTTTCGGAGACCTTCTCCTTCGCATCGCGCCATTTCTCTTTTGCCCGGTCCGCCAGCCCATGCCGCTCGGACTCGGCATATCGGCCACTCTCATAGCCCAGGTGCCCTAAATCCTGGTCCTGACCGATCGCTTGATGCTCACTGTGGCGGTGTGCCGCCATGGAGCCTCCCAGCGCCATCCAGCCGGCCCCGATTCCAATCAAGGCCGCCGGCACCGGGTTGTCGCGGATCGACTGGATCAGGGTGCGGCCGACGTCGGCACTGTTTTCCCGGAAATAGCCGATCGCCTCCTCCATCAGTTCCGAGGGATCCAGCCGGCGTTGCAGTGCGTCCAGGGTCGCACTCATGTTCTGGCGGGTTTCTTCGATCCGGCGCTCGATTTCTTCCGGTGATGGGTTCTGTCCATTCATTGCATGTGTCCTCGTGCTAACTTGATATCCCTTTGAATGGAATGCGTCGACCGTTCCGGCTTGAGGTGATCAGGCTTCAGCTTGGTGGACGCCGATTTGACCAGAATGGCGCCGATGATCAGCACCGTCAGCCCCACGATCAGCGCCGCCAGCCATAACCGGTATTCCTCCGGCAGCACACGCGCCAAGCCATACACCACGGCATCCAGGAGGTAGAACAAGCCCGCCACGATGATGGCGCCTCCCACCACCAGCATCTTCATGGCGCGGGATGCCTGCTGGATTTTCTCATTGGTCTCGGCGCGTGCCAGCGCCGCTTCCTGACGCACCAGGTCAGTGGTTTCCTCCGCGAGCTCGTTCAGCAGGTGCTTGATCGAGCGCGCCTCCTTCTCTTCCTGCAACATGACGGCTACCTCCTCACAGTATCCAATGCTCTCGGCGTCAACCGGGCCGCACGTCCTGGCCCGGTCGCCGAGCGGGGCGAACCAGGGGTACTGGCCGCCCGTCGATCTTTCCAGTGGTACAGATTCGAGACCTAGTGATACACATCAGAGGGATAGTTCGTGCGTGACGATGAGGCCTCGGCGGAGCCACGCAGCATCCGCGCCACCAAAAAGCCGATGGCAACCGCTCCACCGATCACCAGCGCCGGCTGTTCACGGGAAAACTGCTCCAGTCGGCTGACCACGCTGTCCACGTCGCGCCGACGCAGGCTCTCGGACAGATCGTCCAAACCTTGCGCGGCGCGCCGCACATAGCGGTCGACTGGCAGATGGGTCTGGCCCTCGAGCTCGTCCGCCGCCCTTCGCAGCGCGCGCGACAACCCGGACATCTCACCGGCGGCCGCTTCCTTCTGGCGATTGGCAACCTCCCGCATGGTTTGACGGGCTTCTTCCTTCAGGGCATTGGCGGCCCGCCGGGCTTCTTCCTTCACGGTCTCACCCGTCTGACGTATTTCCTCACGCAATTCTTCCTTGCCGGCGGTCGTGCCGCCGGTGGCGCTTCCTGCTGCGCTACTCGTCGTCGCCGAACTGCTGGTGGACGAGCCTGGCGTGGTACTGCCGATGGATGAGCCGGCCGCGCCTGCGGCCCGTGCCATGTCGCCCGAGCTCATTCCACTGCGTGCGGAGTCTGGCGTATAGGGATTGGTCGCCGCCGTGCCGGCACCGCTGGTGCTCCGGTTGGTGTCGGTCTTGGAATCGACGGGGTTGGTAGAGACCCCGGGGGTTCCACCGGTCATCGCCGCAGTGGTGGTCGCAGGCGAGATACCTGAAGTCGGCACGCCGGCAGCGCTGGAAGTTTGACCGGGACGGGGCTCGTGACCTGTAGTAGCCATAACTGTTCTCCTGCTTGCTGGGTGAGTGTTCTGGTGTTCTTGAGGTTACAGCCAAGCAAGGCGAGTGCCAGCGGCATGATGTTTGCCGTAACTCCGGGGAACGCCGCGGGTTTTGCCACCGGAAAACAGCGCTAGCCGCGCCAGCACTGGGTTGTCACGGGCCGTACGCGCCGTAAAAGTTGCAGGTGAGCTGTAACATTTACAAGCACAGGCCGTTCCCCTCCCGCAAGCGACCAGACGGCAAACCATCTGCCGAGACCGCCCTCCCCCACACTTTCAACTTCTTTCTTTCCTGCGGGTTGCTCATTGGCCTTGGGCGACGCACCATGTAGCCATTTGTTGAATTGAGCATTTTGTTGGTTTGAGCATTCAAGGAGATCAACCCGTGAGCACACCAGTGGTGATTTACCACGGCAGTAACTGCCTCGACGGCTTTGGCAGCGCCTATGCGGCCTGGCGCTACTTTCACCTGGAGCAGGGAATCAGGGCGGAGTACCAGGCCGCCAGCCACGGCGAGGCGCCGCCGAACTGTCAGGGGCGGGACGTCTATATTATGGATTTTTCCTACAAGCGGCCGGTGCTGACGGCACTCTGCCAGGTGGCTAGGAAAGTGGTGATCCTGGATCATCACATCAGTGCCCAGCAGGATCTGGCGGGCCTGGATCAGGAGTTTTCCAATCTGGAGGTGGTGTTCGATATGAACCGCTCCGGCGCGGTCATCACCTGGGAATACTTTCATCGCACGCCCCTGCCCCGCCTGTTGGCGGCGGTACAGGATCGGGATCTCTGGCAGTTCCGCATTCCCGACAGCCAGCACATCAACTCCGCGCTGATGTCGCACCCGCTGGACTTCGAGCTCTGGCACAGCTTCGCCCGCAGCGAGGAGGATCTGGAACGGCTGGCCCACGAGGGACGTGCCATCAATCGCTACCGCGACCAGATGATCGCCCAGTACCGGAGCCGCGCGGTGCTGGGCTCCATCGCCGGCCATGAAGTGCCCATCGTCAATTGCCCCCTGGCGATTGTCAGCGAACTGGTGGGCGAGCTGGCCGTGGGCTATCCCTTCGCCGCCGGCTATACCGACAAGGGCACCAAGCGTGGCTGGTCGCTACGGTCGACGGCGGAGGGTTTGAATGTGGCGGAGATCGCCAGCCGTTTCGGCGGCGGCGGGCATGCCCGGGCAGCCGGCTTTGCCACCGAGATTCCGGCTGAGCTGCTGCAAATCAGCCCTAAGGCGTCCGCTTCTTAAACGAGTGCTGCTGAAACGAAAAAGCCGCCCCAGTCGAGGCGGCTTTTTCTTTGCCCGGATGGATCAATGGCTGCGCGGTTTGCCCGCCGCACGTCCACCAGCGGGACGCTTGGGTCCTTTGCCGGCCGGTCGGCGCGAACGCCCGGCACCATCGTCGCGGGGTGGCAGACCGGTGTGCTGGGTCAGAATCTGGCCCGGGCGCGGACCTTTCGCCCCCGCTTTCGGCTTGCCAGCTGATGCGCCTGACTTACCCGTATGAGCTCCTGGCTTACCCGCATGCGCTCCTGGCTTGCCAGCCGCCTTCTGCCCACTGGGATGATTGGCGGGCTGGGTGGGCGGAATCAGGTGCTTCTTGCTGTACCCGATCAGGTCCGCGCGCCCCATGCGCTGCAGGGCCTCGCGCAGCAACGGCCAGTTGTCCGGGTCGTGATAGCGCAGAAACGCCTTGTGCAGACGGCGTTGGCGCAGCCCCTTGGGAACCGACACCACATCCGAATCCCGCTTCACCCGGTGCAAGGGGTCGCGCAAGCTGTGATACATGGTGGTGGCACTCGCCATGGGCGAGGGATAGAAATTCTGAACCTGATCGGCACGGAAGCCATTGCTCTTGAGCCAGAGCGCCAAGTTCATCATGTCTTCATCGGTGGTGCCCGGGTGCGCCGCGATGAAATAGGGAATCAGGAACTGTTGCTTGCCCGCTTCCTTGGAGAAGCGGTCGAACATGGCCTTGAACTCATCGTAGGTGCCAATGCCCGGCTTCATCATCTTGGACAGCGGGCCCTCTTCCGTGTGCTCCGGCGCAATCTTGAGATAGCCGCCCACATGGTGGGTCACCAGTTCCTTCACATACTCCGGGTCTTTCACCGCCAGGTCGTAGCGCAGGCCGGACGCCACCATCACCCGCTTCACCCCCGGTACCGCGCGGGCGCGGCGATAGAGGTTGGTGGTGGGCGAATGATCGGTTATCAGGTTCTTGCAGATGCTGGGGAACACGCAGGACAGACGCCGACAGCTGGCGTGGATTTCCTCGCTCACGCAGTTGAGCTGGTACATGTTCGCGGTTGGCCCGCCAAGGTCGGAGATGGTGCCCGTAAAGCCCGGCGTTTTGTCCCGGATATGCTCGATCTCGCGAATGATGGAGTCTTCCGAACGGCTCTGGATCACCCGCCCTTCATGCTCGGTAATCGAGCAGAACGAGCAGCCGCCAAAACAGCCGCGCATGATGTTCACGGAAAACCGGATCATCTCATAGGCTGGAATCTTGCTGGTGCCATAGGCCGGGTGCGGTACCCGCTGGTAGGGCAACTCGAACACACTGTCGAGTTCCTCCGTGGACAGGGGCACGGGCGGCGGATTGACCCACACGAAACGATCACCGTGGGGCTGCACCAGGGTCTGCGCGTTGGCCGGGTTGGTTTCCAGGTGCAGCACCCGCGAGGTATGGGCGTACAGCACCGGATCGCTCTTCACCTGCTCGTACGACGGCAGCAGGATATAGGATTTGCGATTGCCGCTGACGGGCAGGATCCGCAGCACCTGGACGTCGTCGTCATTGGCGGCGCTCTTGGTGGCACAGGCCGCGTCGGAACTGGTGCCCGACGCCTCGTAGTGATAGGGGTTCTTCTTGGGCTCGACCGGCCCCGGCAGGTCCACCGAGGTGGAGTCCTTCACCGCCCAGTCCTGAGGCAATTCAGAGAGCATCAAGGCGGTGCCGCGGATATTGGTGATCTCCTTGAGCTTCTCGCCTTTGGCGACCCGATGGGCAACCTCCACGATTGCACGCTCGGCGTTGCCATACACCAGGAGGTCGGCCTTCGAGTCCATCAGCACCGAGCGGCGCACGGTGTCAGACCAGTAATCGTAATGGGCAATCCGCCGCAGACTGGCTTCGATGCCGCCCACCAGCACCTGTACGTCCTTGAAGGCTTCCCGACAGCGTTGCGCGTACACCGTCACCGCCCGATCCGGACGCTTGCCGCCCACGTTGTCCGGCGTGTAGGCGTCGTCGTGGCGCAGTTTGAGATCGGCGGTATAGCGGTTGATCATGGAATCCATGTTGCCCGCCGACACCGCGAAAAACAGGTTGGGCCGGCCCAGGGCACGGAAAGGCTCCGCCGATTGCCAGTCGGGCTGGGCAATGATGCCGACCCGGAAGCCCTGGGACTCCCACAGGCGGCCAATCACCGCCATGCCGAAGCTGGGATGGTCCACATAGGCGTCGCCACAGACGATGATGATGTCGCAACTGTCCCAGCCGAGCTGGTCCATTTCCTGGCGCGACATGGGAAGAAATGGCGCCGTGCCGAAACATTCAGCCCAATAGCGGTTATAGGAGAAAAGAGGTGCTGCCTGCATCGCCAACTGGCCTGTCTTAAGAATACGGGGAAACGGCGACAACTGGACTGCCACCGGAAAGACCGAGCATTTTACCCAACTATTGCAGCGGGGGCCAATCCCGTGGCATTACCATCGCGTCAGGGCTTGCCTTGTTTGGCGGCCATG
Organism: Pseudomonadota bacterium; assembly: GCA_023430625.1. GTDB lineage: Bacteria > Pseudomonadota > Gammaproteobacteria > Pseudomonadales > Oleiphilaceae > JAEZAA01. The sequence continues at coordinate 22,518 of JAEZAA010000159.1, read as the reverse complement.
CCGGCGCCGGCTTGCTCATGGAGCCGGCGCCAGCCCAGGAACCTGGGCCGGACCAAGCGCTAGAACTGGTCCGCGCAACCGCCCTGACGGCTCTCGGCGATGCGCCGGTGCACATCCCGCAGGAACTTATCGCTGAGCTCACGAGCCCGGATCAGGTACGCCGTGCCGCTCTGGAACTGGCCTTTGTACTCATCGGCAGAGGTGTAATAGGCGTCGATGACATCGTTCACGCCCTTGAGCGCCAGTTCGGGAACCAGCTCCATCTGGAAGTCCTCGACGATCGGTTGGTAATCCGTCCGTGAGAACTCATAGAACAGCTCGTCGATCAGCACCCGCGCCTCAAACAGCTTCGGCGAGACCAAGGTATCCAACGCATCGCTGCCCTTCACCCGGCTGCCGGCCATCAGGCGTTGCGCGTGCATGTCATTGAGTCCCGACCAGACCCGGGCAAACACGCTCTGCAGGCGCACCGCAAGCTGGTAATAGAGGCCGGTTTTCAGCTCCTGGGGCTTCCACTCCTCGGGGTTTTCCCAGTAGCTGACACAGGCCTGGAAATCCGGGCGCTGCGCCCGCCGTTCGGCGATGACCGCCTGCAGAAACATGATCTGGCTGCGCGCCAGTTGCTGTAGCGCCGGCTCATCCAGATAGGTACCGGCATTGAGCTGGGCTTCCAAGGCACGCAAGGCCCGGCTCGCGGCTTCAAAGTCAGCGCCCAGATACAGCTCGATGGTGGTCAGATACGCCCGTGCCGCCTGCCCCGCCGGGCTTGCATCACCCGCTAGGGAGGATTTTCGCGCCAGCGCAATGTAGGCCCGCAGCAGGCTTTCATCCCGGGTCAGATCCCGCAGACTCCAGACGGGCAGATAAGTCAGACGAGTGGCACAGGCGCCATTGCGGAACAGGCCATCGGCCTCGCGCCGGGCCTTTTCGGTTTCACCCTGGGACAGTGCCTCGCGAAAGTTCTGATGGGCTTGCCGACAGACTCCGGCCTTGGCCTCCCGCTTGGCTTCGCGCTTGGCGTCGACCGTGGGCGCGGCGGCAACGGCGGCAGGCGGCGCCGACAGGCTGCTACAGCCGCTTATTAGCAGCGCCATGAAAAACAGCAGCGCTCCGAACTGTGTCCGCCTGGCCAGAACCGAATGGAAAGAGAGGCGAAACTGCATTGCATCCTCCAGGATGTGGGCACGCACAACATCAGGGTAAATCAGGGTCAGGATAAACCGGGCAAGACTGAGCGGGGCGCTACTCTGGCAGAGTTCCCGCCCAGTTGCCAGATGGTGAACTACGTATTCTGAACACCTCTGTCATCATACGGTTTACCATCGATTGGGCAACCTGCCCTCAACGCTTGGCAAGCCAGCGGTCCAGGGCGTTGGCGAAGGCCTGCCGCTCGCTTTGGCCGTACGCCGCCGGGCCGCCGCGCAGCTGCCCGATACCGCGCAACTCCTCCATGAAATTGCGCATGCCCAGACGCTGGCGGATATTCTCCCGGGTGTAGTGCTCACCCCGCGGGTTAATGGCTTCAGCGCCTTTTTCAACCACTTCGGCCGCCAGCGGAATGTCGGCGGTGATGACCAGATCGCCCGCCACCGCCTGCTGCACGATGAGGTGATCCGCCACATCGAAGCCGGCGCCGACCTGCAGCGATTTGATCCAGGGCGATGGCGGTGTGCGCAAGGGCTGGTTGGCTACTAGCGTGACCATCACTTGGCAGCGCTGGGCGGCGCGAAACAGGATTTCCTTGACGACGGCCGGGCAGGCATCGGCATCAACCCAGATTGGCATAAAGCTCCCCTCTCATTCGCATGGCTGATGCATTATTACACATCGGCCGACGACAGATCGCACGACGTCCCGTCACGAGCTCAGATGGGAGCGGCGAAAATGCGGGGCTTGCAGAAGAGAAGCGACAGCGTAGGCCGATGGCGACAAATTGTGGAGAGACTGTTCCATCAGTAAAGTTAGGGAGGAGAATTCCAGGGCGAGTCCAACACCGGCTCTCCACTCCCCTCAAGCCGGACGACGCCAGGAGCGAGCATGGCCACATTGCTGTTAGAAGATCTTCCGCCAGAAGTGCTGCGTCAGTTACAGCAAACCTCGTCCGCCAGCCCTTCCGCGCCCCCCTCCCATGACTCCTTGGATCAGTTGCTTACGCTCTGTCCGCGCAATGCCTCCCGTATTGAGGCCATTGCGCCGGCACGCGGCGAACCGGTTACAGATATTTCTCCAGAATATCGCGGCCATTGAACTGGGCGTCCAGTACCGAAATAAAGGTATAGACGCCCACCAGCTTGCGATTGAGGAACACGAATTCCTTGGGCGGAATCTTGAAATAACGGCTCAGGGCAGACAGGGTCGCACGCTTGGCGACCCGGCTCGGCAGGTCACTGCGCTTCCAGCAATACTCGCCCTTGTCGTTCAGGGCGTAAGGCGGCAATGTCACGCCGGGCTTGGCCAAGGGCTCTAGCACCGCCATACAGACCTCGCCGAATTCCCGCAACACCTGGGGCGGCCAGTCCCGATGCATGAAGCGCAACTGGATACCGCCCTCGATGACCTTCTCCAGATCCCGATGGTAGGAGGCACGAATCATCTCGCACACCGGCTCGATGAATTCTGGGGGATATTTCTGTACGGCCCCGAAATCCAGCAGAACAATGCGATCCTGATCGTGCTCATTGTCCGCCAGACGGATCCGGTAATTGCCGAAATTGGGGTCGGTTTGCAGCTCGCCCCACTCGAACAGCTCCTTCAGAAACAGCTCAAGGGCGGCCTTGGCCAGATGATTCCGCCGCTCCAGCGGCAACTGCTGAACGATTTCATGGTTCACGCTCAGCCCCGGCTCATAGGAGGTGGCGATCACATGATCGGAGGAGAATTCCGGGAACACCCGAGGCACCACGAAACGGCCGTCCTCGCGCAACATGTCGCCAAAGCGTTGCGTGGTTTCAGCCTCCAGGCGGTAATCCACTTCCCGGTGCATCATCAGCCGGACTTCTTCGAGCCAGTCCTCGAACTCCGGCCCCAGCCGCACCACCCGCGCCAGACGCAGCAGACGCGCCACTGAATTGAGATCGCTGTCGACCGCGTCGGCCACTCCCGGATACTGCACCTTCAGGCAGATTTCCTGCCCATTGCCACGACAGCGCGCCAGATGCACCTGGCCAAGCGACGCCGCGCCAATGGGCTCCGGCTCAATATCCAATTGCGCCATGCAGTCGTCCCCCAGCTCCCGCCGCAGGGTCCGCTCGATCACCGGCCATTCCAGCGCCACGGTCCGATCTTCCAGGGTGTGAAGCGCCTCAGTTACTTCCACCGGTAGAAAGTGCTCGCCATACAGCGCCATCATCTGCCCGATCTTGACCACGCTACCCTTGAGATTTCCCAGCTCGTCGGCTAGATAGCGGGCCTGCTTGGACAACATCTTGCGATGCCGCTCAGCCTTGGTTTCCTTGTCCGCAAAGAAATTGGTGGTGAAATGAGTCGCCATGCGGGTGCCCGCCATGACCCCGGCCCGCGTCAGGCTCAGCCGGCGCTCAAAGCTGCCGGTCTTGATGCGGGAGACGCTACGCTTGGTCAAGTCTTCTGGCTTTGAGCTCATCGATAACTTCCAACTGTTCCGTGGAATTTGCCGGCCAAGCCCCTGATTTCCCGGCCGGGCGACAACTGCCTAAAGCGGCTGATTATACGCGAGTTTTTGTTGCATACGGAGGCTGACGGCGCGGTCACCCTCCTCGCCCCGGCGCCACGGGGTTTGAATGACTGTTAGGAAGAACTTTATAGTCGAACCCAGGCCAACCCAACAACGCCGCTTATCCCAAGGGAACAGGAAAAGCGGGCGCGGAGTGGTTTAAAAACAGAAAAGCCCTGGGCCGTGAAGGAGGCCGGTTCAGCTCAGCGCTAGCAGACTTTCTCGCCATGGGCCTGCTTGTCGGCGTGATAGGAGGAGCGCACCAGAGGACCGCTGGCGACATGCTTGAAGCCCAGGCTCTCGGCATATTCCGCCAACTGCTGGAATTCATCGGGATGGACAAACCGCTCGACCGGCAAGTGATCGCGACTGGGCGCCAGGTATTGCCCCAAGGTCACCATGTCCACATCGTGTGCCCGCAGATCCCGCAATACTTCCTGCACCTCTTCCAGGGTTTCGCCGAGCCCCAGCATCAGGCCCGACTTCGTCAGGATCTGAGGAGCCCGCTCCTTGAAGCGCTTGAGCAACAACAATGACCAAGCGTAGTCGGCGCCGGGACGCGCCTGGCGATACAAACGCGGGACCGTCTCCAGGTTGTGGTTGAAGACGTCCGGTGGCGCCGCCGCCAGCAAGTCCAGCGCAACATCCATACGGCCACGGAAGTCCGGCACCAGTGTCTCGATCTGGATTCCCGGGGTGTGCTCGCGAGTCAGGGTAATGCAGTCGACAAAATGCTGGGCGCCGCCGTCACGCAGATCGTCCCGGTCCACCGAGGTGATCACCACGTAGCGCAAGGCCATGTCGGCAATCGCCTGGGCCAGGTGGCGCGGCTCATCCGGGTCCAGCGGGTTGGGCCGGCCATGGGCCACGTCACAAAAAGGACAGCGGCGGGTGCAGATATCGCCCATGATCATGAAGGTCGCCGTACCGCCACCGAAGCATTCGCTCAGGTTGGGACAAGAGGCCTCTTCACAGACCGTATGCAGTTTGTGGGTCCGCAGCTTTTGCTTGATCTCCTCCACCTTCGGCGAGGACGACAACCGCACCCGAATCCAGTCCGGCTTGCGGGGCATGCGGTCGGTGGCGATGACCTTGACCGGATTGCGCGAAACCTTCTCCGCGCCACGTAACTTCACGCCCTGCTCTACGCGGGGCCGCGCCACCTTCTTCTCTCCCGGCATTTCACTCACGTCAGGGTAAACCTCGCTCAAACCTCAGGGACTGGTAGCCCATCACCGCCGCCAGCCGTTGCTGCAGCCGCTGCGCTACCTCATCCACCCCGACCGCCGGGGCAAACTGCGTCAATTGTGTCATGGCAAGCCCCTGATAACCACAGGGGTTGATGCGGCCAAAGGGTTCCAAATCCATATCGATATTCAGGGACAGGCCATGGAAGGAGCGTCCCTTGCGGATCCGCAGGCCCAGCGAGGCGATCTTCGCGTCGCCCACGTACACACCGGGTGCATCAGCGCGCGCCTGTGCGGTCACGCCATAATCGGCCAGCAGCGCCACCAGGGCCTGCTCGATCCGACTGACCAGCTCACGGCTCCCAATGCCACGACGACCGATATCGAACAGCAGATAGCCAACCAGTTGCCCGGGGCCGTGATAGGTCACCTGACCACCCCGGTCCACCTGCACCACCGGAATCTGCCCCGGAAACAGCAGGTGTTCGGCCTTGCCGGCCTGGCCCTGAGTAAACACGGGTTCATGTTGCAGCAGCCAGAGCTCGTCGGGCGTATCGGCCTGACGCTCATCGGTGAACTTCTGCATGGCCTGCCAGACCGGAACATAGGGCTGCATGCCCAGCTCCCGTACGATCAACAGCTGATCGGCGCCCGGTTCGCTCACCACGGCCACCGCTTAGAGCACCATCTGGACGCGGCCGCTGGCCTTCAGATCCTCGAACAGCGCCCGCAGCTGGGGTTCTCCCGTGGCAACGATGGTGAGGCGTATCGATTGATAGCGGCCATTGCTGGAGTCGATCACTTCCACCTTGCTCGCATCCAAGTCAGGTGCATGGACCCGCACGACCTCCACCACGAACTCGCGAAAATCGTCCGCGGCATGGCCGATGACCTTGATGGGATAATCACAGGGGAATTCGATGGTGGTTTTGGCACCGTCACTCATCGTGCAACCTCATTCGAAACCGGCGTAAGGGCCTATGCTACTGCGTTGCGAAGGGACTGCCAATGCGATTATGGCAAGCCCTGGGTGACAGGCGGGCAGGCGTCTCAGGTCAACGCCTGCCCGAGGGGCGGGAGAGTTAGCTGATCAACCCCTTGAAGAACAAAACCACGGCATCCCACAGGCGTTTAAAGAAACTGCCTTCCTCAACCGCCTGCAAGGCTATCAGCGGACGCTCCGCCACCAGATTGTCGTTCAGCGTCACCTTCAGCTGGCCCAGGACCTGGCCCTGCGTCAGCGGCGCGGTCAGCAGCGGGTCCATTTCCAGGGTTGCTTGCAGTTGGTCTTTCTGGCCACGGGGGATGGTGACAGCAACCGGCTCGCTCAGGCCCATCTGCACCGTGTCCACCGCGCCTTTCCATACCCGCGCGTCTTGCAGGGGCTGGCCGGCGCTATACAGTGAATGGGTTTCAAAATAACGGAAACCGTAGCTCAGCAGCTTTTGGGTTTCCCGTGCCCGGGCTTCTTCATTGACCGTTCCCAGCACCACGCTGATCAGGCGCATGCCGTCACGCACAGCGGACGCAACCAGGCAGTATCCCGCCTCTTCCGTGTGGCCGGTTTTCAGGCCATCGACCGTGCTATCCCGCCACAGCAGCAGGTTACGGTTGGGCTGGCGGATGTCGTTCCAGGTGAAATACTTTTCCGCGTAAAGCTTGTATTGCTCGGGGAATTGCTTGATCAAGGCACGGGCCAGGATCGCCAGGTCACGGGCCGTGGTGTAGTGGTTGGGATCGGGCAGCCCCGTGGCATTGACGAAGTTGGTCTTGTTCATGCCCAGCAGGCGCGCATGCTGGTTCATCACATCGGCAAAGGCCGACTCGCTGCCGGCGATGTGTTCCGCCATCGCAATACTGGCGTCGTTACCCGACTGGATAATGATTCCCCGCAGCAGGTCCTCGACCGCCACTGTATTCCCTTCCCGCACAAACATCTTGGAGCCGCCCGTGCGCCAGGCGTTGACGCTGATCAGCACCGGATCGGTGTATTTGATCTTGCCCTGGTCCGCCTCGTATTCGACCACGTAGGACGTCATCATCTTAGTCAGGCTCGCCGGCGGCATGGGTTCGTCAGCCTGCTGCTGCATGATGATCTGGCCGCTGTCGGCATCCATCAGGATATAAGCGCGCGCCGCAACTTCCGGCGGAGCCGGAATGATCGCCGGCTGGGGTGAAACATTCGGCGTCGGAACCGGCGCATTAACGGTCGGCGTCTGGGCCCATAGCTGGAGCGAGGCCAGGCTCAACAACAGCACGGCCAACCAATGTCTGGGATTCAGAAGGGTCATAGATTGATCTCGATTACTGATTATTCTGGTGGATTGCCCCAATACCTGGGGTGTTACGCAAACTGACCAAGGGCAAAGTGGCCCAGATAGTACGTGATTTCAATGTCACGTTCATCCGCCAACCATTGACGTCGGTCGACAACCTGCGACAGGAGGATGCGGACTCATTGGACCGCACCAGAGGGTGTGGGTTCAATTACCGCCTCCGCCCCATCGCATTGCTTTCTCGCTCAACGGCCACAGACTGCACTAGACCCCTGCCGGGACGGCACTCTGGTGCAAACCGGACATCACCGGCAACTGTCGCCCATAGGCTACAAACAGGATCAGCCTGCGACAAGCGGACGCTGGATCACCAACGCCTTAACAGCCTCCGCAGCTTCAATGGCCGCCCGGGTATGCTCGGCGTCCATTTCGGAACTGAAGGGGCCCACCTGCACACGGTGCAGGGTCACACCGGTTTCGCCCGACGGCTGAATGACCACCGGCGCTGAAACCGCTTGCCGGACGCGGTCCCGAACCCGGTTCGCCGCATCCAGGCTGGAGAAGGCACCCACCTGGACAAACCAGCCGGCACCTGGCTGCGCGCTCGCGGCCGATGAGCCTGCCGTGCCCATGGCCGAGGACGGAGCTACCGCCGCCTGGGACGGCGTGTAGTTGGTGCCTGGTTCCACATGAATGGCTTCAACCTCGACCTGCGCTGTTCCCTTGTCTACATATCCCAGCTTCTTGGCTGCGGCGTAGGAGAGATCGATCAGGCGCTCGCCGTGAAAGGGTCCGCGGTCGTTAACCCGAACAATGACGCTGCGGCCATTAGCAAGGTTGGTCACCTTGGCATAGCTCGGTATCGGCAGCGAGCGATGGGCCGCACTCATGGCGTACATATCGTAGATTTCGCCATTGGAGGTTTCATAGCCATGGAACTTCTTGCCGTACCAGGAGGCGATTCCACGCTCCCTGTAACCCTTGGCGCTCGCCAAGACATAGTAGGTTTTCCCCCAGACGACGTAGGGAGACTTGTTGCCGCCACGGCTCTTGGGCTCCCAGCGCGGCACTGGATCCACCACATGGGAGACATCCACCTCTTCGTCCGGGTAGGCATCCGAGGCCATGTGATAGCGTGACGACGAGGCAGCCGCCGAAGAAGACGGCGTCGGTGAGGAGGCGCACGCCACCAGCAAGCCTGCGCAAAGTAGAACCAGAAGCAGACGCCAGGGGGCGTACAGCTTGAAGGGCGAATTCTTATTCATGTTCAGTCGCTCAAGTCACTGCCAGAACCACCAGCAAATGCGCCATCGGTGGTGCTAAATATCGGGGTGGAACCGCTAACGCGTCAACATCTTCTTATGAGTCTGGATCGACATCAACATGCCGAAACTTGCCATCAAGGTTAGCACAGAGGTGCCACCATAGCTGATCAGCGGCAGCGGCACGCCTACCACCGGCAAGATGCCGCTGACCATCCCGATGTTGACGAATACATAGACGAAAAAAGTGACGCCAATACAGCCCGCCATCAGGCGTGAATAGGTATCCTGCGCGCGCGCCGCAATAAACAGGCAGCGGGCAATCACCAACAGATACAACGCGAGCAGGACACAAACGCCCCAGAAACCGAACTCTTCGGCCAGCACGGCAATGACGAAATCCGTATGGCTTTCCGGCAGAAAATCCAGATGAGACTGAGTGCCTTCCAGCCACCCCTTGCCATACAGCCCACCCGAGCCGATGGCCGTTTTGGACTGGATAATGTTCCACCCGGTTCCCAACGGATCTTTCTCCGGATCCAGAAAGGTCAACACCCGCTGTTTCTGATACGCGTGCATCACGAAGTGCCACATAATCGGCACTGCGATTCCAACGGCCGCCACCACGCCGGCGATCCACTTCCAGCTCAGCCCGGCCAAGAACAAGACGATCAGACCTGCCGCTGCGATCAATAGCGCCGTCCCCAAATCCGGCTGCTTGAGCACCAGGACGAAAGGCAGTGCCAAAATCACCACGGCAACCATCATGTGGGAGGTTCGCGGCGGCAGTGTCCGCGCGCTGAGATACCAGGCCAGGGTCATTGGCACGGCGAGCTTCATGAACTCCGACGGCTGAAAACGCGGCAAGCCCGGCAATTGCAGCCAGCGTTGCGCGCCCTTGGCGCCAATGCCCACCAGCAGAACCGCCACCAGTGCCCCCAGCCCCACCAGATAAATCCAAGGCGACCAGCGGCGGTAGGTATTGGGATCAAACTGGGCCACCACGAACATGATGACAAACGCGATCCCGAACCGAATGGCCTGGCGGATCACGTCGTCCAGGCTGGCGCCGCTGCCGCTGTACAGCACAAACAGCCCCCCCCCGGAGATGATCAGTAACAACATCAGCAACGGCACGTCGATGTGCAGGCGCTCGCTGAGCGGGATACGGCGCCGCAGATGGCGGTCGGCCTCCGGCAGCTGTCGGACAAAATCGCTGGATTTCATGATGATCTCTTAATCTGTCAGCGCGTCTGAGCGCCTTCAACGATAGCCTTCACGCCACCCTCGGGGATGTCATACTGGCCCAGCAGATGGGCGTCAAACAGCATGCGCGCCACCGGCGCGGCGGTACGACTGCCGCCATTGCCGTTCTCGATGACGATACCCACCGCGATCTGCGGGTCATCAAGCGGCGCAAAGCCGACGAACAGGCCGTGATCCAAATGCCGCTCCTGAACCTGGGACGCATCCCACGATTCATTCTGCTTAATGCCGATCACCTGGGCGGTCCCGGTCTTGCCCGCAAACTGGTAGGCTGCATTACGGCCACTGCCCTTCCCCGTGCCCTCGGAGCCGTGCATGACGTCGCGCATGGCGGCGAACATCAGGTCCCAGTTCTCCGGGTTGTCGAGCTTGATGTCAGGCGGATTGGGGATCTCCGGCAGGGGCTGCCCCTCGATCTCCTTGAGCAGGCGTGGCGCAATCCACTTACCCTTGTTCGCCAGTACTGCCGTGGCAGTCGCCAGTTGCAACGGCGTGGCCAGCATGTATCCCTGACCGATCCCCACGTTGACGGAATCGCCCGGATACCAGGGCTGGCGCAAGGCGGCCCGCTTCCATTCCCGCGAGGGCAGGATACCCTGGCGGGCATCGAAGGTATCGTAGGCGACCAGCTCGCCAAAGCCAAATTGGGCCAGCATTTCCGACAAGGAGTCCGGCCCCATGCGATAGGCCAGGTCATAGAAGAAGATGTCGCAGGACTGCACGATGGAATAATGCAGATCGACCCGGCCATGGCCCCACCGCTTCCAGTCACGATACTTACGGCCGGTGCCGCCGATCTGGTAATAACCCGGGTCCCAGACGCTACTTTGCCAGGTGGTCTTTCCGGCCTGCAGCCCGGCCAGGCCCACAAAGGGCTTAATGGTGGAGGCCGGCGGATAGCGCCCGCGCAAGGCCCGGTTGAACAGCGGAATGTCTGGAGAGTCACGCAGCGCCGAATAGCTCTTCTGGTCGATCCCGGTGACAAACAGATTGGGGTCGTAGCTGGGCGTGCTGACCATGGCCAAAATGCCGCCGGTCTTCACGTCGATGGCCACGATGGCGGCGCGGTACCCTTCAACCGCCTTTTCGGCGGCCTGCTGCAGGCGGCTGTCGATGTGAAGCTTAATGTTCTTGCCAGCGGCCGGCGGGATCCGCTCCAGCACGCGCAACACCCGGCCCCGGGCATCGGTTTCGACCTTTTGGTAACCGACGGTGCCGTGCAATACGTCTTCGTAGAACTTTTCGATCCCAAGCTTGCCGGTGTAGTTGGTTCCGGCATAAGCCACCGGATCGAGCATTTTCAGCTCAGCTTCGTTGATGCGTCCAACGTACCCCAACACATGGGCCAGAGAATCCGCCAGAGGATAATAGCGGACCGCTTCGGCTTCGACTTCCACGCCGGGCAGGCGATGCCGGTTAATGGAGTAACGGGCGATTTCCGCCTCGGTCAGCCGCAGCTTGATGGCAACCGGCTCGTACGGGCGCAGGCGTTGCCGCAGCCGTTTGTGAAACCGCTCCACCTCCTCATCCGTCAGCGCCAGAATATCGCGCAGCGCGGCAACGGTTTGCTCCATATCCGGCACCCGTTCCTTCACCAACGTCAGGCTGAAACTGGGCCGGTTATCTGCCAGCAGAACACCATTGCTGTCATAAATGAGTCCCCGGGGCGGCGGCAAGGACAGCAGTTGCACCCGGTTCTTGTCCGACAGCGTGGTGTAGACCTCGTGCTGCACGACTTGGAGATAATAAAGCCGCGCCACCAGACAGCCCGCCATCACCAAGACCAGGAGAAACGCCAATAGCGCTCGCCGGATAAACAGACGGTGCTCGCGGATATGGTCTTTGAAATCAGATGTCACAGGCGGTCTAACTCACTCAGCAGCGGGTGCTCGTTTAGCATTTGAAAGACGCAACAGGCTGTCCTGCCTCGGATATTTCGTCTTCAGGGAATCAACGATGATAGGGATGGTTGTTCAGGATAGTCCAAGCTCGGTAAAGCTGCTCCGCCAACAGGATACGAACCAGAGGGTGCGGCAGGGTCAGGCGTGACAAGGACCACTGCGCCTGGGCGCGTCGACGGCAGCTCTCGGACAGGCCGTCCGGGCCGCCGACCAGCAGGCTCACATCCTGCCCCGACATCCGCCAGTTTGCAAGCTGGCGCGACAGCTCTTCGGTGCTCCAGTCCCGTCCGCCCACTTCCAGGGCAATTACAATATCGTCACGCCCCAAGGCGGCCAGCATCTGCTGCCCTTCCTGCTCGATCGCGCGCTCGATATCGCTGTTCTTGCCGCGCTTGGCCAAGGGAATTTCAATCACGTCCAGGGCACAGTCCCGCGGCAGCCGCTTGCTGTACTCCTGCACTCCCTGGCTCACCCAATCCGGCATACGGGTGCCCACGGCAATCAGCCGCATTCGCATGGTCGACTCCTAAACTGCGGGCTCGTCTCGTATGGTTCGTCCTACATCTTACCGATTTCGCCCGGCGCGGGCGCGTCGCGCCAGAAGCGCTCCAGGTCGTAGAATTCCCGGGTTGCCGGCGACATGACGTGGACCACGATGTCGCCCAGATCCACCAGCACCCAATCGCTGGTGCCACCGCCTTCAACGCCCAAGGGACGCTCGCCGGCAGTCTTGATCTCGTCAACGACGTTGTCCGCCAGGGATTTGATGTGGCGATTGGAGGTACCACTGGCGATGACCATGAAATCGGTCACGCTGGTCCGCCCCCGCACATCCAGCACACTGATGTCTTTGGCCTTGAGGTCATCCAGGGCATTGACCACGACCGGCACCAGGGGGTGATCCACGGATTCCGGAATGGCCGCCAGGGCTTCGCTGACACTGGCGGCAGGTAATGTTTCACGTTCAGCACGAGTTCTCGCATTTCTTACAGGCACGATATCAGCCACCTCCCGATGGGGTACTGGTTTGCACAAATGATGGTGCCGGCTCGCTGGCCGGTTCACGAACATAAAGTTGGTGAGTCTGGATATGCCGCCAGACGGGATCCGGCAGCAAAAATCTTGGTGAGCGCCCGGCTTCAATCGTCGCCCGGATACCCGAACTGGAAATATCCAAACGCGAAAATGCCGCTAGCAGGATGAACCCCGCTGGCTGCCGGGACAGATCTTGGACAGACGCGACTTGTCGTTTCGTCAGTAGCTCTCGCAATTGGGATTGATCGGAAATCGACCAACCGGGCCGTTCAAGTACCATTATATGGGCTAGTCGGGGAATTTCCAGCCACCGATGCCAGGACGCCAAGCCATTGAAGGCATCGGCCCCCACCACCAGTACCAGCGGCTCCTCCGCCCCTACCTCGCGCCGCAGATCAGCCAGGGTATCCACCATGTAGGACAGGCCACCACGGCGGATTTCACGATCATCCACCAGGATGCCAGGCTCGTCTCCCAGCCCCAGCCGCGTCATCTGCAACCGCTCCTGCGCCGACGCCCGGGGTTGGCCGCGATGCGCGGGGCAGGCACAGGGAACCAGATGAACCAGGGCGGACAAGGTATCACGCAGCTCCACAGCCATCCGCAGGTGGCCATGGTGAATGGGATCGAAAGTACCGCCCAGAATCGCTCTCAGAGGAAATGCCCTATCTCAACCGCTGCCGATCTTCGTAAAAAGCCCGATGAATCTAGTTTACCGACGGACCTGCCCGTCCCCCAGCACCACGAACTTCTGGGAAGTCAGCCCCTCCAGCCCCACCGGACCGCGGGCGTGGATCTTGTCGGTGGAGATGCCGATCTCCGCGCCCAGTCCATACTCGAAGCCATCGGCAAAGCGGGTGGAGGCATTGATCATGACTGAGCTGGAATCCACCTCATTGAGGAACCGCCGGCCCTTGCCATAGTTCTCGGTGACGATGGCATCGGTGTGGTGCGACCCGTAGCGATTGATATGCTCGATGGCCTCGTCCAGCCCATCGACCACCTTGATCGCCAGAATCGGCGCCAGATATTCCGTGCTCCAGTCCTCTTCGGTGGCGGCGACCGCCTCCGGCAGGATTTCCCGGGTGCGGGCGCAGCCCCGCAGCTCCACGCCGAACTCCCGATAACGAGCGGCCAGCTCCGGCAACAGGGACTGGGCAACGCCCGCGTCGATCAGCAACGTTTCCATGGTATTACAGGTGCCATAACGGTGGGTCTTGGCATTGATCGCAATCGCCAAGGCCTTGTCCGCATCGGCCTCCCGGTCGATGAACACGTGGCAGATACCATCCAGGTGCTTAATCACCGGCACTCGTGCATCGCGGCTGATCCGCTCGATCAGGCCCTTGCCGCCACGCGGCACGATGACGTCGACGAATTCCGGCATGGTGATCAGCATCCCCACCGCTTCGCGGTCGGTGGTTTCCACCACCTGCACCGCGGTGTCCGGTAATTGCGCCGCACGCAGACCGGCCTTAATGCACTGGGCAATGGCCTGATTGGCGTGCAGTGCCTCGGAGCCGCCGCGCAGAATTGCCGCGTTACCGGATTTCAGGCACAGGCTCGCCGCGTCGATCGTCACATTGGGACGGGACTCATAAATGATGCCGATCACTCCCAGCGGCACCCGCATCCGCCCCACCTGAATGCCCGTGGGACGATACGCCAGCCCGGTGATCTCACCGATCGGATCGGCCAGGGCGGCTACTTGCTCAAGCCCCTCGATCATGGCATCGAAGCGCGCGGGGGTCAGCTCGAGCCGGTCCAGCATCGCCGCATCCAAGCCATTCTTGCGACCATTCTCCAGATCCTGGCGATTGGCCGCCAACACCTGCTCACGCGCCTCCTGCAGTGCCTGGGCGGTTGCCTGGAGCGCCTGGTTCTTCTGTGCGGTGGAGGCCCGGGCCATGGCGCGTGACGCGGCACGTGCCTGTTGACCAAGTTCGATCATATACTGTTTAACATCCATTCCGCTTTCTCCGCGCGTCGATTTCATGCGGCCATTATACCCAGTTGCGCCGATGAGGTAAGCTGTGCCGGCCCGGACTTGGGAGCAATTCGACAGCCCTGTCCGGACCCTCTAGATTGTATGAACATATGGAAGGTTACCAAGGGGCTGAGTACAGCGATGACATTCCAGGAAATGACGCAACCGATTCGCGTCCGGATTTATTGGCTGGCCGCCGCCATTGCCATCTTTCTCGCCGTATCCGCCCTGTTCGCGGCGGACTATCCCACCGCCCTGCTGGCCCTGCTGCTGGGCGCGCTGCTCTTTGCCAATGGCTGGATCAGCCAGCAACCGGCAGCATCCGACGACGACCGCAGCCCCCATATCCTGGCACATCTGGTGGTGGGCTTTCTGGCTGCGGTGACGCTAGTCAGCTTCATCTTCGCGCCCAATCTGGCGGAACCCTGGTGCTATCTGTTCCCCCTGATCGTGTTCCTGATCTACCGGGTGCGGGTCGCCTCGACCCTGACCGCCGCCTATGCCGTTCTGGTGATGTTCAGTCTGATCCAGTTCTATGACCAGCCCGCCAAGGTCCAGATCTTTTTCACTTTCCTGCTGTGCCTGTCGCTGACCCTGGCGTTCGTCTACCTGCGGGAGATCAAGGAGCGCCAGCTCAAACCCCTGCGCCGCACCGACAGCCTGACCCTGGCCTCGAACCGCGAATACCTGAGCCAGGACCTGGACAAGGAGATTCAGCGTAGCGAACGCGAAGGCACCGATCTGACCGTTCTGGCGCTGGCCCTGGACCCGGGCTGCCTTAACGACCTGCCGGAGAATCAGCTGGACCTGTTGCTGAACCGGCTGGGGCGCACGCTGCACGAAAACCTGCGCCTGTTCGACAGCTACTACCGCTACAACCAGACCGAATTTATCGTCATCCTGCCCCACACCAACACCCGCGGCGCCATGAAGACCGCCGAGAAGCTGCGACTGCGCTGCAAGCAGCAACTGAGCAAGGAGGACCGGCCGGTGACGGTCAGCCTGGGCATTGTGGACCTGAACGTGGGCGATGACAGTGAGAGCCTGATCCGTCAGGCGCACCAGGCGTTGTCGCTGGCACAAAGCCGCGGCAGCAACCAGACCTGCTCACACGTGGAACTCGAACAAGCCGAGGATGAGGCCAATGACTGAAGCCTTGCTGCGCACCCGCGCGCATATCACGCTCTACCTGCTGGCAGCCCTGGTCATGTCCTTTCTTGCCGTGCAAAACGTCCGCTACGGCTTTTACGACCTGTTTTACGCCAGCGCCCTGTTTGTGCCGGCCCTGCTGATTGGTGCCCTGTATGGCTGGGCCAAGCGCAATGACAGCCACGGCCAGCTCGGGCACCTGCTGATTCTAAGCGGCCTGATGCTGCTGACCGGCGTGGTGGTCCTGCACATGGACCCGACCGCCCATCATTGGGCCTATGTGCTGGGACTCTTCGGCTTTCTGGTGGTCCCCCTGCGCTCGGCGATCTATCTCAACATCGCCACCGCCTGCTGGATCAGCATCACCCTCATGGCCAGCAGCGGTGCTTACAGCGGCATCCGCTTTTTCACCAGTTTCAGTCTGCTCGCCGGCCTGGCCGGCGTGTACGCGTATCTTTATCATCATAAAGCCCGGTCCCTGGGCGAGCTCGCCATCCGTGACACCCTGACCGGCGCCTACAATCGCCGCCATCTGGACTTCACCCTGAAACAGGAGTTGGCGCGTTCCGAAGCGACCAAGCATCCCGTCTCGCTGATCGCCTTGGAAATCGATTACTATGCCCAGCAGTTGGATGCCCACGGCAAGGGGATGGCACTTGACCTGCTGCCCGCGCTGTCCCAGCTTCTGCGCACAATGACTCGCGCCGGCGACAGTATCTACTATGGCGGCGACGGGCTATTTTACCTGCTCCTGCCCTTTACGCCCCAGGAAGGTCTGCTGGTCATTGCCGAGCGGATCCGGCGTACGGTGGAAGAGAAAACCTGGCCAACCGTCGACCGCATGACCGTCAGCCTTGGCTGTGTCACCCGCGCCGATGGCCAGACCGATGACCAGGTCCTGCTACAAGGCGCGCATCAGGCCCTGCGCGACGCCCGTAATGCAGGCCATAACCGCATCAGCCACAACGGACACCAGCGCCAAGCTGCCACCTGACCCGCACCAGGTGAATCGGGACAGGCTGCGCCGGTGGAACTCAAACCAAACGAGCTGCCCTACGAAGCGACATGGACCGAAGTCACGTTCAACCACTGCTGGACTTTCTGACCCAACATCCGCACTGGCTTGTCATCGCCGTACTCCTGACGGCACTGCTGGAATCCTTGGCACTGGTCGGCATCCTGGTGCCGGGCGTGTTGTTGATCTTCCTGCTGGGCACGCTCGCCGGTAGCGGTCTGCTCAGCTTAGAAGTCACCCTGCTGGCCGCGGCTGCCGGCGCGATTCTGGGAGACGGCATCAGCTTCTACCTGGGCCGCATCTTCCACGAGCGGCTGCACGGTATCTGGCCGTTCCGGCGCTACCCGGAGATGCTGGCCCGAGGTGAGACCTTCTTTCGCAGTCACGGTGGCAAGAGCGTGGTCATTGGACGCTTTATCGGCCCGATTCGCCCGGTTATCCCCATGGTTGCCGGTATGTTCGACATGCCCGCCCGGCAGTTCTTCGCCTTCAACTGCATCTCCGCCCTCGGCTGGGCGCCGGTCTACGTGCTGCCCGGGTTTCTGGTGGGGGCATCACTGACTGTCGACCTAGAACTGCCCCGCCATTTCTATCTCGTCCTGTTCAGCGTGGTCGCCGTACTGCTCCTGGTGTTCTATGGGTTTATCCACCTGCACTGGCAATTGCAATCGGACAACCGGCTCGCCCAATGGCTACGCCGCAAGATCCAGCATTCGGCCGCGACGCACGGCCTCTGGTACCGGCTGAGCAGCCCCCGCAGCGACCATCAGGACTTCCCCCTGGCGTCGCTGATGCTGCTGGTCACCTGCCTGCCGCTGTTCATCCTGCTGACCGTCTCGGTTCTGGAAACACGCCTGATCTGGGAGTGGAACCTGGCTACCCAAAGCTTCTTTCAAAGCCTGCGCCAGCCGCTGCTCGATCCCATCTTTATCGTCATCACCTTGCTGGGCGATGCGGAAGCGCACTCGATCCTGTTCGCGATACTCACGATCTTCTTCGTGATCCGTGGCCATTATGCCGCCGCACTGCATGTGGCGTTCGCTGGCGCGGCAACGGGCCTATCCATTCATTTCCTGAAGGAGGGACTGGAGGTCGTCCGCCCTCAAGCCGTTATGCTGCCACCCGACTCCTTTGCCTTTCCCAGCGGTCATGCCGGCGGCGCAGCGGCATTCTGGGGTTTGCTGGCAACGTTTATTGCCCAGGAAATGCAGCCCAAAGAGCGCTGGAAGATCTACGGCCTGCTGGCGCTCCCGGTTGTGCTGGTTGGTCTGAGTCGGCTGTACCTGGGGGTGCACTGGCTCAGCGACGTGCTGGGCGGATTTCTGTGGGGAATGGTGATCTGCGCGCTGACTCGCATCAGCTACAGCCCGTTCAACCATCGTTCCCTGTGCTGGGGACGCACCGGGCACGCGGCCTTGGCCACCGCGCTGCTGGGTCTGGGCGTGCTGGTGTTTCTCACCTACAGCGATGCCGCTATCGGCTATGCACCGCCTGCGACATCCTGATGGCGAACGGTACTTTTGGAGTGGAGCCCAGTACCTTGGGGTGGAGAACGGTATCTTGGTAGAGAACAATTAAGGCTGGAGAACCGCGATCAAGCCGCCCCCAGCATCTGGCGCGCTTCCCGTAACTCATCCTGGGCCTCGGCCAATACCGCGAGACTGCGCTCCGCCGTCAGCTCACCCCGCGCCAGCTTCCGCACCGCCGGCACCCGGTCCATCGGTGGCATCGCGACCGCGCCCGGCTTGCCGATGGCGGCATGCAGTTGCGCCACCAGTACCACATCCACGTAGTCCGGCTCATCACTGCCGGAGTCATACGTAAAGTCACCGGCGTGCACCACCACATCAATTAAGTCCTGGGGGAAGTCCCAGCGCTGCAGCAGGGCCGCGCCCAGTTCTGCCTGCAAATCCAGGATGACTTCTTCCAGGATTTCCGGGTATTTGACCAAACTCACGGACTCCTGCGCGTAATGGATCACCGGAATGGCCCCCACCGCATGGATCAGCCCCGCCAGTAAAGCATGCTCCGGATTCAGCCTCGGTGTCATCTTCGCCAGCACGTAGGCGATTGCGGCCACCTCTCGGGAGCTGTCCCAAAGCTGGGTCATGCGCGTTTTCAGGCTTGCGGTCCGGGTCTGGAACAGTTCACGCATCGCGAACACCATGACCAGTTGCCGGGTCGCCTCGATGCCCAGCCGCACAACGGCCTCCTCGCAGGATTCGATCCGCGACCAGCCCCGGTAAAAGGGACTGTTGGCCGCACGTACCAGCTTGACCACCATGGCGGGATCGTGCCGTAGGACCCGGGCGATATCCGCGATGGATGAATTCTCCGCCTCCGCCACCTTGCGCACCCGAATCGCCGTATCGGGCAAACTCGGCAGGTTGATCTGGTTGGCCTTGAGATCCCGATGGAACTGCATCAGCAACCCGTAGGACGGATTATGCGGGTCCGCATCCTGATTCCGGCCGGCAGCCGCATTAAGCGGCGCCTCCTTGATCAAGCGCGCCAGCAGCGGTTGTTCGATGATGCCCAGGCAAGTTCCATCGATGCCGGCACTGACCCGGTACTGGCGCGGCTGCACCGGCGCAATCGCGTGGCGCGCCGCCTCGGTGCCGGCGACAATTCGCACCGGCTTGCCCTGAACCGGCTCCAACACCACCTCGCCCTGCAACAGGAAATAAACCTGATTGTCGCGCGATCCCAGATCCATCACCTGCGCGCCCGCATCGTATTGCCGCCGCGCCAAGCGCGACGACAACAGGATCAGCTGTTCCGCCGACAGGCGCGCCAGCAGGGAAAATTCACGAAGCATTCTTACATCTTCACTAGCCACGCAACCCGGGTCTC
Organism: Pseudomonadota bacterium; assembly: GCA_023430625.1. Lineage (GTDB taxonomy): Bacteria > Pseudomonadota > Gammaproteobacteria > Pseudomonadales > Oleiphilaceae > JAEZAA01. The sequence continues at coordinate 2,896 of JAEZAA010000159.1, read as the reverse complement.
CACATGCACATCTTGAAACGCATCGACAGCCTGCCGGGCAGAACCTCCCGGCCGATATAGGAAAAGATAGCAGGTTCCAGGCGGGCTCGAGAGCCGGTCCGTCATCTTTGTGGGCTGGTCGAACATAGCGGGGGTTCCCGAGATGAAAAAGCGTACCCAACTCTGATATGCTTGCCCGGATACGATTAAAAACCACCCACAGCAACGCTTCCGGTCTGCTCCCCCGTCCAATCCACGGGACTGGCCTTGCTGCCAGGGTAGCCCCCTTTTCTTCCGAACCTCTTGATGAACAGGATCAGCCATGCCGACGTACCGCTCGAAAACCTCCACCCAGGGACGCAATATGGCCGGCGCCCGCGCTTTGTGGCGCGCTACGGGTATGAAAACCGAGGACTTCGATAAACCCATCATTGCCGTCGCCAACTCATTCACCCAGTTCGTGCCCGGGCACGTGCACCTGAAGGACCTCGGCCAGCTGGTGTGCCGCGAGATCGAAGCCGCCGGCGGCGTGGCCAAGGAATTCAATACGATTGCGGTCGACGACGGCATCGCCATGGGTCACGACGGCATGCTCTACAGCTTGCCGTCCCGGGAAATCATCGCTGATTCCGTGGAGTACATGGTCAACGCCCATTGCGCCGATGCCCTGGTCTGTATCTCCAACTGTGACAAGATCACGCCCGGCATGCTGATGGCCGCACTGCGCCTGAACATCCCGACCATCTTCGTCTCTGGCGGCCCCATGGAAGCCGGCAAGACCAAGCTGGCCGAGCACAAGCTGGACCTGATCGACGCCATGGTGGTAGCCGCCGACGCCAACGTCAGCGATGAAACCGCCGCCGAATACGAGCGCTCCGCCTGCCCCACCTGCGGTTCCTGCTCCGGCATGTTCACCGCCAACTCCATGAACTGCCTCACCGAAGCCATCGGCCTGTCCCTACCCGGCAACGGTACCGTGCTGGCCACCCATGCCGATCGCAAGGAACTGTTTCTGGAAGCCGCGCGCCGGATCGTCGACATCACGCGCCGCCATTACGAGCAGGACGACCAATCCGTGCTGCCGCGCAGCATTGCCAGCTTCAAGGCCTTCGAGAACGCCATGACCCTGGACATCGCCATGGGCGGTTCCACCAACACTATTCTCCACCTGCTGGCAGCCGCCCAGGAAGGCGAAGTCAATTTCTCCCTGACCGATATCGACCGCCTGTCCCGCAAAGTGCCGCAGTTCTGCAAGGTTGCGCCCAATACGCCGAAGTACCACATCGAGGACGTCCACCGTGCCGGTGGTATTCCCGCCATTCTTGGCGAACTGGATCGCGCCGGACTGCTGCACAACGACGTACCCACCGTCCACAGCAAGACCCTGAAAGAGGCACTGGACAAGTGGGATGTGATGCGGACCGATGACGAGCGTGTGCATCACTTCTTCAAGGCAGGCCCCGCCGGCATCCCCACTCAGCAGGCGTTCAGCCAGGATACCCGTTGGCCGTCGTTGGATCTGGATCGGGAAAACGGCTGTATTCGCAGCGTCGACAATGCCTTCAGCACGGAAGGCGGTCTGGCGGTGCTGTACGGCAACATCGCCGAGGACGGCTGTATCGTCAAAACGGCTGGCGTGGACGACAGCATCCTGGTGTTCGAAGGTCGAGCCCGCATTTTTGAAAGCCAGGATGCCGCGGTCAAAGGCATTCTCAATGATGAGGTGCAGGCAGGCGATGTGGTCATTATCCGCTACGAAGGGCCCAAGGGCGGTCCGGGCATGCAGGAAATGCTCTACCCCACCAGTTACCTCAAGTCCAAGGGCCTGGGTAAGGTCTGCGCCCTGCTGACGGACGGACGCTTCTCCGGTGGCACCTCGGGCCTGTCCATTGGCCATGCCTCGCCGGAAGCCGCCGCGGGCGGCAACATCGCCTTGATCGAACAGGGTGACCCGGTGCTGATCGACATCCCCAACCGCAGCATCAACGTGGAGATTCCGGCCGAAGAACTGGCCCGTCGCCGCGCCGCCATGGAAGCCAAGGGCGAGCAGGCCTGGAAGCCGGCTCAGCCGCGCCAGCGCCGAGTCAGTGCCGCACTCAAGGCCTATGCCTTGCTGGCCACCAGCGCCGACAAGGGTGCCGTGCGCAATCTCGACATGCTGAAGTAAGCCCCTGCGTTCCCAGTGGCACAGACAAAGAGCGGGCGCTTCGGCGCCCGTTTTCTTTTGCAGCTGGTGCAAGAGGCCGACGTCCGGCCATGATGACACCGCCCGCCTCTAACGTTGAAACGTCCGTTTGAGACCGCTGAGGTAGGCCAGTTTCACCACGACCTTGAATGCCTGGTTATGAAGGACGACCAGCATAATCCGCACGACCTCGAGGAATGAGCGCTCACCGCAGGAAATCTTGCCCAACAGGCGAGCGAACATTTTGGCGGGCCGAAGCAAATCCTTGGCAATTTCCTGGGGACTGAACAGCTGGGCGAAACGGGGATCCTCCCTGCGCATGCTGTAGGCACCGCCCATGGTCCGTCGGATTTTCCGACGATATTCGTCAAAGCGATCTCGTGCCGGGTGAAAAACCACGGCGTCGGCGCAGTAGTGCAAGGAAAAACCATGGGCAACGGCGCGCGAGGTGAATTCGTAATCGCCTCCCGAAAAAGTCTCCTCATTGAACAACCCCACGCGCTCGAACACCTCCCGGCGGACGAAGAGATTGGCGGTGACGGCCTTACCCTGACGGGCATTGTCTTCCTGACGAAACGCGAATTCCGCATCGAATAGCTCGACGGTTTTGGGATGCTGGGGATTTTGGAAAAAGATCTTCACCTGCCCCGACAGGACGCCGATTGACGGATTATTGTCCAGCATGGAAACACCTTGCTGCAGCCACTGCGGGTCAGGACGGCAGTCGGAATC
>JAEZAA010000119.1 GCA_023430625.1 Pseudomonadota bacterium | reverse complement strand
TGGGCTGTCTCTTGATCAGATCTTATCTTGAAGAGACAGTAAGTTAAGGTGATCTAAAACCGGATCCGAGGGCGGGAACATGATCACCGACGCGAAGGCATGGGCGGAGCAGTTGTTTGGGGCCAGCGAGCTGGGCGATGTGCGGCGCACCCGGCGTTTGGTCGCGATGGGCGAGCAAGTGGCCCGTCACACTGGGCAAAGCCTGTGTCGGGCCTGTCGTGGCGACGAGGCCGCCAAGGAAGGGGCGTACCGGTTTGTCCGCAGTCCACACGTCGAGGTCGAAGCGGTGCGGGAGAGTGGTTATGCCGCGACCGTCCGGGCAGCGCGGCCATCACGCTGCGTGTTGGCGACCGAGGACACGACCACCTTGAGTTATCGCCATGGCGCGAGCCGCGAGCTTGGGGATCTGGGTGGCAAGACGTCGAGCCAGGCGCGAGGCGTCTGGGTTCATTCGGTGTTGCTGGTGGACGCGGACACCGAGTGCACACTTGGGCTGGTGGAGCAGGAAGACTGGACGAGGGAGACCAGCAAACGCGGGCAGACAGCCAACCGCAGACAGCGGGCCCATGAGGACAAGGAAAGTTACAAGTGGCAGCGCGCCTCGGAGCGCGTGGCGATGCGACTAGGCGAGACGATGACCCGGACGATTGCCGTCTGCGACCGAGAGGCGGATGTCCTGGCCTATCTGCACTACAAGAACCAGCGAGGCGAGCGGTTTCTGGTGCGAGCCGCGCAGGACCGGCGGCTGGAGGAAGCGGAGCGGACTCTACTTGCCCGGATTCGTCAGGCTCCCGTCTGTGGAACCAGCCGGATTCGGGTGCCTCAGCGTGGAGGGCGTCCTGCCCGCGAGGCGGTACTGAACCTCCGGTATACGACGGCGACCCTGCGGCCTCCCGCCACGGCCGATGCGTCCGTCGCCCCGGTTCCGGTCACCCTGGTGCAGGCCGAAGAGAAGGATGCGACAGCGGATGGACTCAGCTGGCTGCTGCTCAGCAGCGAGCCGGTCAGAAGCCCCGAGGAGGCTCGGGAGCTGCTGCGCTACTACAGCCTGCGATGGCGGATCGAGGAATTCCACAAGGCCTGGAAAACCGGCGCCGGTGTTGAACAGCTGCGCATGCAGGGGGTGGACAACCTCCGGCGCATGGCCGCGGTTCTGGCGTTTGCGGCCGTGCGCCTGCTGCAGTTGCGGGAAACGCTGATGGTCGCGCATGCGGCCCGGCGTCCCTGCACCGAGGTACTGGACACGGCCGAATGGAGGGTTCTCTGGGGTAGCACCCAGCGCCATACCAAGCCACCCAAGGTGCCGCCCAATCTGGCCTGGGCTTACCAGGCGTTGGCGCGACTCGGAGGCTTCCTGGATACCAAGCGCACGGGACGCGCGAGTTGGCAAACCCTGTGGGAGGGCTGGTTTCGCCTGCAGGATCGAGTGGAAGGATATCGCCTCTCTCGGGAGGCTGTCTCTGGATCGGAGATCTGATCAAGAGACAGCCCAGTGGGAGAGGGAGTGGAAACAGTAGTGTGTAAGTTGTGTGCGTTGGGTCACGTTTTTCTTGTGCGCCATGCCTAGCTTCAACGTTTCGCAACAAACGCTTGCGCAATCTCACCCAATTCGATCCGCTGCCTCCTACACTGATGAAAACCAAGGCTCCGATTTTTGCCGCGAACGCGCGCGAGCCGCACCAGGATTAACGAACAAGCGAAACGAACGAACAAGCGAAGCCGCTTATCCGGGAAACCCAGGTTTCCCGCCATAGTCACGGGAGTGAATCAACGATGTTTGAAACAGCCATTCGGTTTTTCCAGGAAGGCGGCTTCTTCATGTATCCCATTGCCATTGTCCTTCTGCTGGGATTGATCGTGGCCATCGAGCGCTATGTGTATCTCACCGCGCAAAAGCACAGCAACCGCAAGGATTTCACCCAGCTGCACAAGCTGATCGGCGCGGGCGACCTGCGCGGCGCGCTGGTCTTCACTCAACAATCCGCCAGCGCCATGGCCACCATGGTGGGCCTGGGGCTGCAGCGCCTGGCACGCCGCCAGCCGCGTGACGAAGTGGAATCCGCCATGGCGGAAGGTCTGCTGGACGTCCTGCCACGCCTGGAGAAGCGCACCCAATACCTAGCCATGCTGGCCAACGTCTCCACGCTGCTGGGTCTGCTCGGCACCATCATCGGTCTGATTTCCGCCTTTACCGCCGTGGCCTCGGCCGATCCGGCCCAGAAGGCCGCGTTGCTCTCCACCAGTATCTCGGTGGCCATGAACACCACGGCATTCGGACTGATGGCGGCGATTCCCCTGCTGATGATCCACGCCGTGCTGCAGACCAAGACCAACGAAATCATCGACAGCTTCGAGATGTCCAGCATCAAGGTGATGAACCTGATCAGTGACGACAGCCAGGCACCCGCCGCGCAACCGGTCAGCGCGCCCCGCGTGGCGCCGCGTCCGGCAGCCCCCGTACAGGGCAAGCCAGCACCGGGAGTCTGAACATGAGACGCAAGCACCGCCGGCAGGCGGCTCCGGCCGATCTCGACATCACCGCCTTCATGAACCTGATGATCGTGCTGGTGCCGGTTCTGCTGCTGAACATGGTGTTCGCCCATACCTCCGTGCTGGAGCTGAATTTTCCCACGGGCGACGCCAACCCGGGCAGCCTGAATGAGTCGCTGCAACTGCAGGTGATCATCGACACCGATAAGCTGGTGGTGGCCGATAACAAGGGCGGCGTCATCAAGCAGGTGGCGCAGAAAGAAGGCGCGCACGATTACCCCTTGCTGCGCCAGGTGATGCAGGACATCAAGGCGCGGGTGCCGGACAAGAAAGACGTCACCATCATGGCCCGCACCGATACCAGTTATCAGACCTTGGTGACCGTCATGGATACCCTGCGCTCTTATCCCACGGTGGTGGCCGGCAGTCTGGTGCAGGCCGAGCTGTTCCCGGATATTTCCATCGCATACGCACCCAAGGGATGAACTCATGACAGGCTCGGTGAAAGCGGCGCGCATGCGGCGCCATCAAAAAAAGAACAAGACGGTGGCCGGGCTCAACCTGGTGTCGCTGATGGATATCTTCACCATCCTGGTGTTCTTCCTGATGGTGAACTCGTCCTCGGACGTGCAGGTGCTCAGCGCCAATAATGGCATCGAGCTGCCCCTGTCCACGGCCGAGCAGATGCCCAAGGATGTCCTGGCACTGACGGTGCTGGACGAGGACATCCTGGTGAACGGGCGCCCCTTCATGAAACGGGCCCTGTTGCAGGCGTTTGAAGGCGACATTGAGCCGACTTTGAAAGCCGAGCTGGATTATCAGGCCGCCCGCGCCGGCACGCCTGCGCCGGAGGCCGGCCGTCCCATCACCATCCTGGCGGACCGGGAACTGCCCTATGGGCTGCTTAAGAAAATCATGTCCACCTGTGTGGACGCCGGTTACGCCAGCATTGCCCTGGCGGTGACCGCCGAAGCGAAACAGGGAGTGTAGCGCGTGAATTACAACGGCCCGGGTTTAGCCTGGAATCCAGATCAGAGCGACCGCAGACGACTGCTCGTCATCGCCTCGGTGCTCTGTCCGCTGTTTCTGGTGATGGCGGTGTACATCAGCTGGATCACCTTGCCGGAACAGAAACGGGAGGAAAAGGAAGCCCTGCCGCCACAGTTGGCGCGCCTGGTGCTGGAGAAGAAAGAGCAGCCCAAGCCGGTGGTGGAGCAAAAGAAAGAAGAGCCGAAGCCAGAACCCAAGCCAGAGCCGAAGGTCGCCGAGAAGCCGGCGCAGGTAAAACCGCAGCCAATCAAGCCCGAGCCCCAGGTTGTGAAAAAGCCCGAGCCGACCGCCGCCGAGGTCACCGCCGCCCGTGAGAAAGTGAAGCAGACCGGCATTCTCGCCATGAGCAACGAGCTCTCCAAACTCAGCGCCCTGGCGGATTCGGTGCAACTGGATACCCCCAAAGCCCTCACCGCCCAACCCATCGCCCGCAAGCAGACGGATGCCCTGGCGGCGAAAGCCAGCACCGGGCGCAGCGCTGGCGTGGACGAGACCAAGCTCAGCCAGCAAACCCAGCAGTTGGCATTGGCGGATCGCGCACCGACCCAGGTGGCGCCCTCGGCCGAGGTGGTGGCGGCCGTTGCCACCGAGCTGCGCCAGGCCTCGGCCGACAGCGCCCAGCGCACCAAGGAGGAAATCCGCCGCATCATGGACGCCAACAAATCAGCCATTTACAGCATCTACAGCCGCGAGCTGCGCAAACGGCCGTCGTTGCGTGGCAGCATCACGCCGGAACTGGTGATCGAGCGCAACGGCGTTGTATCCCGTTGCTCGGTGGTGGAATCAAGTCTCAATGAGCCGTCGCTGGAACAGCGCATCTGTAACCGCCTGCAGATGGTGAACTTTGGCGAGCGCGCTGGCGTCAGCCAGACCACGATCCGCTACCCCATCGAACTGTTGCCAGGCTAGAGGCGGAGAACTTTGAGTGCGGCCACATGACTAATGGGTCAGGCCGGTAAAGTCGTTGTGAGTGTTCAGGAGGCACCATGCAGGGACGAGAGCAAGTGATCATCCAAACCGCCAATGTCAGCGTTAGAGAGCTGACGCTCGAGCCGTTCGAACAGGCACCCTGGCATTACCACAGCCAGATCACGGACCCCATGTACTGCCTCACCGGTGCCCTCGCCATTCAGTGTCGGGATCCCGAACACAACTATTCACTCCAGCCGGGGCATCGGTGTACCATCCCCGCCGGACGTGTTCATCGCGTAGTCAATGACAGTGCCCAGCCGGCGGTTTATCTGCTGGTGCAAGGCATTGGAAACTATGATTTTAATGTGGTCGCTCCGCTGGCCTGAGATGTATTTGCAGTCCTAGCTAGCTGGGGGAAATGTTTTGATTGAATGTTATCAGTGCGCTGCCTGCCAACGGTATTTTTTGACCAAGGAAGCAGTCGACGGATTCCAGGAAGGTTATTCCAGAGGATTTCTGTGCCCCCACTGTGGCACCAACCTCGAGGAAGCCGGTGAATCCGATTCCATGCGCAATCTCGAGTACGGCATCCTCTACAGCCTGTTTCTGCTGGTGGTGCTGGTGATCATGAACTTCGGGGCGGTACAGCTCACGCTGACCTACGATCCCGTCATCGATGGCCTGGCCACTTTTGGCGCCATGATTTTCCTGCCGACGCTGGTGTTCGCCTGGATCAACCGGCGGGTGCTGATGGGCGCGCGGGTGGTGTTTACCCGGCGGGTGTCGCGCAAGTGAGTGCTGTTCCCCGCAATTGAACAGCGCCAGCCAATCTCCACAATAAGCAGGTTGCAGCCCCACTCAACAGGAGGCAAACCATGCATCTGGAAGGCTCATGCCATTGCCAAGCAGTGCGGTTCCAAGTGGAATCGCTCCAGCCTTATCCCTTTATGCTCTGCTACTGCTCGATCTGCCGGAAAACGGCTGGAGGCGGTGGCTACGCCATTAACCTGGGCGCTCGCGCCGACAGCCTCAAAGTTGAGGGTAGGGAACACATCCGCACCTTTCATGCCCGGGTCGATGGCGACATCAGCTCGGCCGAGCGCAACTTTTGCGGGCAATGCGGCAGTGCGCTCTGGCTTTATGATGATCGCTGGCCGGAGCTGGTGCATCCCTTTGCTTCGGCCATCGACACACCGCTCCCCAAACCCCCGCAGCGCACCCACATGATGCTGGGCAGCAAGGCGCCCTGGGTGGAGGTCAAGGCCGATCCGGGCGACCAATGTTTTGACGAGTATCCGGAGGAGAGCCTGGCGGAGTGGCATAAGCGGCATGGGCTCTAAAACCCCATGCCAAACCCAATACCGATGGTGTCGAAGCCAAAGCCGCTATGCCGTCGGGGCATCTGGGTGGCCTCGACGTTGATCCAGCCCTTGCGCACGCTGCCGATGCGGATGCCGGCGCCGTACACGGGGCCGTTGTAGCTGTCGTACAGGGTGCCGCAGTCGCTGTAGTAGGTCTGGCCGAATTCATTCTCGTAGTGGAACCGATAGCCTTCGCAGGTGCCGGTTTTCACCATGGAATAGTTACGGCCCGCCAGGGCATAGAGGCGGATGTCGTCGCCCAGCGGCAGGTTCGCCCGTAGAAAACCGCCTGCCTGGAGAGCCATGCGGGTACGCCCAATGGGGGTGCCATGTTTGAACTCATCCAGCACGTCCCCCAGGTTCAAGGCCACCCGCATCTCCAGGGCCAGCCATTGGATGGGTGCGATGCTGACGAATCCCATGACCATGTTGGCGTCGTTAGAGCCTTTATCCTGCACGAACGACACATGGTCGAGCTGAAACCCGACGCCAACGTGGGGGTTGGCGGCAGCGGGCAGGCTGAGGGCCATGGTAAAAGACGCAATGGCAAACGGGACGCTGAAACAGCGGGCGGACTTGTACAACATGAGCGGTCCTTGCAGTCGTTTGGAGGTGAAGACTGGAGCGAATCAGTATCTTATCGGAAGAGCACCTTGCAGGTCAGTGCATGCTCCACATTTGGCCATGTGAGCGTGGCCTCTTTTAAATAGCAGTGATTCCGATAAATAACAGCGATGCCGATGTAAGCGGGGGCAGGACGCCCAGGGCCTTTTTTCGGAAAGGCATTTTTCCAAGAAGACTTTTAAATAGGAAGAAAAGGAACTTCATCCATGACAATAAGCAACTGCATCTGCGCTGTTGTTGTCTTCTTCTGCTGCATCCTCGCCGGCCCCGCTGTCGCCGCCACCGCCGAGGTGAACGGCATCCAGCTGTACTACGAGATTCATGGCCGTGGCACACCCGTGGTCATGTTGCACGGCGGCTATGCCGATTCCGACATGTGGCGCATCCAGAGTAAGCTGCTGGCGCGCCGCTATCAGGTGATCGAGATCGACAGCCGTGGCCATGGCCGCAGCACCGATGGCCAGGTACCCATCACCTACGGGCAAATGGCCGACGATACCCTGGCCCTGCTCGATCAGCTGCAAATCCCCACCGCGCATTTCGTCGGCTGGAGCGATGGCGCGGTCATTGCCAGCCACATCGCCGCCCGGCATCCAGAGCGGGTGGACCAATTGGTGTTGATCGGTGCCGCGTTCCAGGGCAATGTCTATGTGAATATCTTCAGCGCGTTGCTGGGCAAGGACATCCTGTTCAACGTCGCCATGGACCTGCTGTTCAGCCCCAAGTACAAGGCGGTGAATCCCGACCCGGACAACTGGCGGACCTTTCGCGACAAGCTCCATGCCCTCTGGCAGTCGCCCTGTTACTTTGAGGACCAGCCGGAGGAGACCTGCCTGGAGCCCCTGCAGAGCATCGCCGCGCCCACGTTGGTGATGGCGGGCAAGTTGGAAATCATTGAGCAATCCCACACCCGGGCCATTGCCGAGGCCATTCCCAATGCGCAGCTGGAGATCGTGGCGGGCGCCGGACATTTTCTTCCCATTACCCGCCCCTACACGACGGCCGAGCTAACGCTCGAATTTTTTGGCAATTAGGTGATCAGAGGGGCTGGTTTTCCTGGCAGTCGGCGCGCTGCCGATGGGCCAGGAGCCGCCCGCCAACCTAGACGCAGCGCCATTTTGCGCGTACTGTGGCCGACATCTGACCTATCGGGATGCCAACCGATTTTTCGGGCCCAGGTAGATGTTTTCAATCAGAAAGCGTCTGGGATTGGTTGAACGTAGGGCAAGGACACCATGACATCAATGACTGTCAGCAACAGCAGTGCCGGTCAGGCCAACCAGGCTCTGCTGCACGCACTCAGACAAGCCACGCAGTCACACCACCGCCAGATTGAGCAGAATGCGCGCCTGGCCCGGCTGCTACAGCCCGATCTGACCTTCAGTGAGTATCAGGCCATCCTGGCCCGCATGCTCGGCTTTCTTGAGCCTTTGGAAGACGCCATCGCAGCCTCGCCAGAGGCTTTTTTGTTTCAGACGGATCTGGGTGATCGGCGTAAGGCGCCTTGGCTGGTCCAGGATCTGCTCAGTCTCGGGCTTGATGCCTCAGCGACCGCCGCCATTCCCCGCACGCCATCGCAGGCGCTGCCCGTCGTGACCACTCAGGCGGAAGCCGCCGGCGTGCTGTATGTTTTAGAAGGATCCACCCTGGGCGGACAGCTGATCTCCCGTCACCTGGAGCGCAGCCTCAACATCGAACCAGAGCAGGGGGGACGCTTTTATGCCGGGTATGGACAGGAAAATGGTCGTATGTGGAGCCTGTTTCGCCAATGGTTGGGCAGTCTGACGCTGGATGACCGGCAGGTCCAGCAAGCGGCCAGCGCCGCTGTGCAGACCTTCGCGGCAATGGATCGCTGGCTCTCCAGGGAGGAGGACAACCATGGCTGATCAACCGGAGCAGTTGGCGGACCTCACCGCCTGCGATCGGGAGCCGATTCATATTCCCGGGCGGATTCAGCCGTTCGGGCTCATGGTGGTGATCCGGCCCGACGACTTCAGGGTGGTCCAGGTCAGCGAGAACGTGGAAGCCGTCAGTGGCCAGGCGGTTGCCATCTGGCTTGAGCAGGACCTGGCGGAGCTGATCGGCCAAACCCACGTCCATCGGCTGCGGGAGGCCCTGGTGGCCGACGCACTGCACGCGATGAATCCGGTTACCCTGCAGCTGTTCGGGCGCCGCTTTCATGCCTTCTTCCACCAGCAGCAGGATTTCCTGATTGGCGAATTCGAGCGGGTGGATGATCGCGAGCCCTCGATGACCGGCTATTGGCTTGAGGGCGAGCTGCCGTTTGCCGAGATCTACCGCTGCCAGGACAACACCAGCCTGTGTGAGTTGCTCTGCCGAGAAGTGCGCCGGATCACCGGCTTTGACCGGGTCATGGCCTACTACTTTGACGAAGACTGGCATGGCATGGTGCTGGCCGAAGAGAAGAACGAGGTTTACCCGGAAACCTACCTGAACCACCACTTTCCGGCGTCGGATATTCCGGCCCAGGCCCGCCGCCTGTTTACCCTCAACCGGCTGCGGATGATTCCGGACGTAAACTACCGCCCGGCGCCACTGGTGCCCGCGGTCAATCCCGACACCGACGTACCCCTGAACATGACCCAGGCCCTGTTGCGCGATGTCTCGCCCGTGCACCTGGAGTACCTGCGCAACATGGGCGTGGCGGCCTCTCTTACCATCTCGCTGATCAACAACGGCCGGCTGTGGGGCATGATCACCTGCCACCACGCCACGCCCCGCAAGGTGCCTCACCTGGTGCGGCTGCGCTGCAAGGTATTGGGAGAGCTGGCGTCTGCCACCATCACCGGCATCGAGCGTCTCCAGAATGACCGCCTGCAGCAACAGCGCAAGGCCGACCAGGCATTGATTTTCGAGCAATTGGCCTCCGCCCCGACCATTCGTGAGGGGCTGCGTGCCGCCGAGCAGAACCTGCTGAACTTCCTCCAGGCGGACAGCCTCCTGATCCAGTTCTCCGGCCATCAAACCCTGCTGGGCAAGCCGGTCGAAATGCAGGACCGGCAGTTATTGCTGAGCGTTCTGAACCAGGCCAGCGGAAGCCGGGTGCTGTTTGCCAGTCGCAACCTAGAGAGCCTGGACCCGCGCTTGGAGCCAATGGCGGAAGCAGTCAGTGGCGCGCTGATGGTGCAGCTGTCCGACAATGGCGATTTCGTGATGGCGTTGCGCCGGGAAGTCATCGAGTCCCGAGTCTGGGCCGGCGACCCCCATAAAGCCACCACCACCGACCCCAATGCCCGTATCCATCCCCGCAAGTCCTTTGAGCAGTGGCTGGAAAAACTGCGGGGTCACTCCCGGCGCTGGACCGAACTGGACCGGCAATCTTCCCTCGAGTTGAAGCGGATGGTCCGCGAACGCAGCGAGCAGATCGAGCGGGCGCGCGCCGAAGAAGCCCTGCGCGAAAGCGAGGCCCGCTTTCGGGCGACCTTCGAACAGGCCGCCGTGGGCGTTGCCCATGTGGGGCTGGATGGGCGCTGGATCCGGGTGAATCAGCGGCTGAGCGAGATCCTGGGTTATTCCCGCAAGGAACTTGAAGGCAGAACCTTTCAGGAGATGACCCATCCCGATGATGTCGCTGTGGATCTGGCGCGGGTCGACGAGTTGGTGCAGGGCAAGATCGACACCTACAGCATAGAAAAACGCTATATCCAGAAAAGCGGCACGGTGGTCTGGGGCAATCTCACGGTGTCCATGATCCGCGACAAGCAGGGCCAGCCCCGCCATTTCATCGCCATCATCGAGGATGTCTCCAAGCGCCGCTCGGCCGAGGAGCACAATCGCTATCTTGCCAACCACGACACCCTCACGGGTCTGCCCAACCGTGCCTACTTCAGCGACCGCCTGCATGAGGCCATCGCCCATGCCAAGCGTGAGAACGGCCAGTTCGCGCTGATGCTGCTGGACCTCGACCGCTTCAAGTCCGTCAACGACACCCTCGGCCACCATGTGGGGGATTTGCTGCTCAAGGAAGTGGCGTGCCGGTTACAGGGCAGCGTGCGGGAAACCGACGTGGTGAGCCGTCTCGGTGGCGACGAATTCGCGGTGATCCAGAGCCATCTCACCGCGCCGGACGCCCCGGAGCGGCTGGCCTCGAAAATCGTGGAGGAACTGGGCCGGCCTTATCGGCTGGACGGCGCTGAAGTGCACAGCGGCACCAGCGTTGGCATCACCGTGTATCCCGAGGATGCGACCGATCCGGTTTCCCTGTTCAAGAATGCCGACCTGGCCCTGTACCGCACCAAGGAGCGTGGCCGCCATGGCTATAGCTTCTTCACCGAAGATCTCCACAACGAAATCCAGAACCGCAAGGCTCTGGAAGAAGGGCTGCGCCACTCCCTGCAGAACGGGACCCTGCAGCTCCACTACCAACCGGTGTTCGAACTCCAGAGCGGCCAGCCGGTGGGCGCGGAAGCCCTGCTGCGCTGGCGCACGCCTCAAGGGCAGCTGCTGGCGGCCGCCAGTTTTATGGACATGGCCGACGAGACCGGCCTGATCGTGCAGCTGGGCGAATGGGCGCTGCGGGAAGCCTGCCGCCAGGCCGAGCTCTGGAAGAACATGGCGTTTCCCCAGATCCGAATTGGCGTCAACCTGTCTCGTAAGCAGCTCCGGAACCCCCGGCTCGTCCCCTTCATTTGCGAGTTGCTGGACGAATACCAGCTGGATCCGGCCTGTCTGGAAATGGACGTGACGGAAAGCGAAATCATTCAGGATCAGGAGTATGCCGCCCCGGTTTTGCAGAAGCTGAAAGACCTGGGTGTGCGTATCTGTGCCGACGATTTCGGCGCCGGACTCTCAAGCCTGGGGCAACTGGGACGACTGCCGGTGGATGTGCTCAAAATCGACGGCAGCATCATCCAGAAGGTCCCCCATAACCGGCATGACGCCGCCATTGCCTCCGCCGTCATCAACCTCGCCCAGGAGCGGAACCTGCAGGTGGTCGGCGAGGGCATCGAAACCCTGGAGCAGCTGGCGTTTCTGGA
>JAEZAA010000117.1 GCA_023430625.1 Pseudomonadota bacterium | reverse complement strand
TCAACCGTACCCGCCGCCGGGCCTTGGCCTGCTCGGCATTTCGGGGCAGAAATATGCGCGCCATTCTACCCCAAATAACAGGATAGTCTGGCAGTATTTTCAGCAGGCCCGGTTTACCTGCAGCGAGCCCTGTTGCCGCTTAACCAGTAATTCGGCGGGCATCAACTCCACGGAAAAAAGCAAAGATTGCGGGCAACGTCGCCGTAAAATCATCAAACTCATGGCTGCCGCCGCCTTCTATCCAGGCTGGCGACGTAGAAAACTTAGCAACCGCCTGCCGATAATCCAACGTCAGATCGCCGGTCTGCACCAACAGAAAAAACTGCTCGGGCCGGCTTGGTTGCAGCACATCGAGTGCCAGCAACTCCTGCATGTGCTCCGAGGTTAACTCATATTGCTCGCCAGTATATAGATTGCGGTTCTCGCCCAGGTAATCCGCCAGCAGCTCATAGGGCCTGACCGCCGGGTTAACCAGCGCTGCCGGAATCCCATATTTTTCAGCCAGCCAAGTGGCATAGTAGCCGCCCAGGGAACTACCGATCACCCCCTGAACACGATGAGGCCCCACCTGCTCGACCCAACGCTGGATAAGCTGCGATGCCGCCGCTGGCGAATAAGGCAGAGCCGGCACCTGCAGTTGCACCGGCAGCCCCTGCTCCGCAACCCAAGAGCGGGTCAGCTCGGCCTTATGGGACTTCGGCGAGCTGTTGAAACCGTGCAGGTAAAGAACCAGCGGTAGGCTGGACGCATTCGAAACGGACGCTGACATGGTGGGCATTGATCATTGAACAGATGACGCCCGAGACTGGGCTGGACAGGCGCCATGATAAACAGATTTACGTGGGACTGCCTGGTCAAGCCGCCACGAACTGGACACGTCGGCGATCAATATCCCTTGCTCTGGAGATCCACCACAAACTCGATATGCTCGCAGCGCGCAACCCCCGTTTCCACCGAACCATCTTCCATTAGGTTCAGCCAGCGGTATCCCGGCGCGGCTTCGTCCACGGAGAACTCGACCGAGCGCGGCTTGAACTGAACACAGGTGGAGGGCGATCCCAGCAAGCGGATCTCACCGCGCCAGGTGTCCACCTCTTGATGGACATGCCCCCAGAGAATGGCCCGCACATTGGGAAAACGATCGACGATCTCGAAGAACTCGTCACGGTTACGCAGGCCGATGCTGTCGAGCCAGGCACTTTCCACATCCACCGGATGGTGATGCAGGGAAATCAGCACATGCAGCTCAGGGTCTGCCGCCAACTCCTGCTCCAGCAGGCGCAGCTCATCCCGGCCCAAACGGCCAAAGACCTTATGAGGAACGGAGGAATCCAGCAGGATCAGCTTCCAGCCATTGCGCACCACCACCTGGTCCAGTGCTTCGGTACCGGCGGCGACCTGAACCATGGCGCGGGTTTCATCATGGTTTCCCATGGACCAGTAAACCGGGCAGGGAAAGATCGCCATTTCATCGCGAAAGGCCTGGTAGGATTCTTCCGAACCATCCTGGGAAATGTCGCCGGTGGCGACGATGAGATCCGGCTCCAGCCCGTCACGCTGGATCAGTTCCAGCACGGCGCCGAGGCTCTGCCGCGTGTTCATGCCAAGCAGGGTACCCTCTACTTCCCGGCGCAAGTGCGGATCAGTCACCTGAATCACTTGCAGCGCAATCTGCTTTTCATTTAACACGTTGACTCCGTCTCCACGCCGGACGATAGCAGGACAGTACGCAGGAGGGAGTTCCCGGCACCCGGTTTATACAAAGTGCCTGCGGCTAAATTTGCCGGCAGTTCATCCGCAACGCCTGCCCACCCGTTCAAGCAATAACGCGCGATGAAACACCGGAAAATTTTTTGCAATCACTTAACAGCAATATATGCGGGGACCGCCATTTTTCCAGTACGAGAGTCACATTTTAGCGACGAGTTGGAAGGGCAGATGGCCATGCTTGATACAATAGTTGAGCCAGTCCGCAAGAAAACTATTTAGCTGGAGCTTTTCGTCCGGCAAGTGCATCTGGTCATTGGGGTATTCATTGTGGCCGCGCACCTGGCGATGCTGAAAGCAGCTTACAACCTCGGCCATGCGCGCGTCATGGTACACCCGCACCGTCATCTCCGGATTGTTCAGCCAGCGGCCGGCCGCCTGCACCTGCTCCAGATAGAGGGTCTGGGTATATTTCGCGCTCTCTACTACTTGCAGGCGGACCGTACCCAGGTGCTTACCCTGGGCAAACAGCTCGTATTCCGCCGACTGACCGGCCCGCAGGGCGGGCATCAGTTTCTGCAGCCGCACATAGTTGGCCTCGCAGATCGCCCCAATTTTCGCCAGATTCGGTACATAGCGGGTTTTCATGAACGACCCCGACAGCCTTCTCAAAATGGATTTACTCGATGAGCCCCTTCCAGGCTTCACGAACGCTCGCCTCGTTCAGGCGAAGCCATTGCAGCGCAATGATCGCCGCCGCATTGTTGATCCGGCCATTTTCGACCATGCCGTAGGCTTCATTCAGATCAACCACATGGACGCGAATATCTTCGCCTTCGTTTTCCAGGCCATGGAGACCGCCGACGCCTTCGGAATCCACCAGGGCACAATACAGATCGACTTTTTCCGAACTGCCACCAGGCGACGGCAGATAGCTACTGATGTGCATCAGCGCCTTAAGCTCGCAGCCAGCTTCCTCGACCGCCTCACGGCGCGCCACATCTTCAGGGCTCTCGCCCTCGCCGTTCAGGCCCGCGACCAGCTCCAGCAACCAGGGTGTCTTGGCCTCGCGGATCGCACCGATACGAAACTGCTCGACCAGAACCACCTTATTGCGCACCGGATCGAACAGGAGAACACAGGTCGCGTTATGGCGGACGAACAGTTCGCGCTGCAGCACATTGCTCCAGCCGCCCGCAAACAGCCGATGCTTCACATGGTATTTCTGGATGCTATAGAACCCCTTGAAACACTGTTCCCGCGCCACAACCTGAAAGTCGTTGTGGTTGAACTGTTCCTGGCTGTCGCTCATGGCACCTCTCTCAGTCTGGGCATTCTCTTCCATATTGGCATCATTTCCATTGTTGGCGCTGTTTCCATTTGTGACCACACAAGCATTTGTGATGCCGGTTCCACTTGTGACATCCGGCCCGCTCATGACCGGCCCCGCTCATTCATCAGGGCTCCCCGCCCTTTTCCTGCACCAGGCGGATTCCCGGAATCTAGCAAATCTGATGGCAAAAAGCCCGGACCGATCCACAAGAATTTAGTTTTCCTGTCGTTCGGGCCGGGCTTGAGGAGAACGGACGACTCCTTATTCTACTCTGGCGTCCTAATCGTTTTTTGCAGCCTTAGACTTTGTGGTAGATGACGCCACCCTGCTGCTTGAATTCCTCGGCTTTCTCCGCCATGCCTGCCGCCACCGCATCGGTTTCCGCCGGCTGTCCGCTGGCGTATTCGCGAACTTCCTGGCTGATTTTCATGGAGCAGAACTTCGGTCCGCACATGGAGCAGAAATGCGCCACCTTGGCGGACTCCTTCGGCAGGGTCTCGTCATGGAAGGCGCGAGCGGTATCCGGATCCAGCCCCAGATTGAACTGATCCTCCCAGCGAAATTCAAAACGCGCCTTGGACAGGGCGTTGTCCCGAATCTGCGCCCCAGGATGTCCCTTCGCCAGATCCGCCGCATGGGCCGCAATCTTATAGGTGATGATGCCGGTCTTGACGTCATCCTTATTGGGCAGCCCCAGATGTTCCTTGGGCGTGACATAGCAGAGCATGGCACAGCCATACCAGCCGATCATCGCAGCACCAATCCCGGAGGTGATGTGGTCATAACCCGGTGCAATGTCGGTGGTCAGCGGCCCCAGGGTATAGAACGGCGCCTCGCCACACTCCCGCAACTGCTTGTCCATGTTTTCCTTGATCAGGTGCATGGGCACATGCCCCGGCCCCTCGATCATCACCTGCACGTCGTGCTTCCAGGCGATCTGGGTCAGCTCCCCCAGGGTTTCCAGCTCACCGAACTGCGCCGCATCATTGGCATCCGCCACGCTGCCCGGACGCAGGCCATCCCCGAGGGAAAAGCTGACGTCATAGGCCTTCATGATCTCGCAGATCTCTTCAAAATGGGTGTAGAGGAAGTTCTCCTGGTGGTGCGCCAGGCACCACTTGGCCATGATGGAGCCGCCCCGAGAGACGATACCGGTAACGCGGTTCGCAGTCAGCGGCACGTAACGCAGCAGCACGCCCGCGTGGATCGTAAAATAATCCACGCCCTGCTCAGCCTGCTCGATCAGGGTGTCGCGGAAGATTTCCCAGGTCAGGTCCTCGGCCACCCCGTTTACTTTTTCCAGTGCCTGGTAGATGGGCACGGTGCCAATCGGCACCGGCGAGTTACGAATGATCCACTCCCGGGTCTCATGGATATTCTTGCCGGTGGACAGGTCCATGATGGTATCGGCGCCCCAGCGGATACCCCAGGTCAATTTCGCCACCTCCTCCTCAATGGAGCTGGTGATGGCGCTGTTGCCGATATTGCCGTTAATCTTCACCAGGAAGTTGCGCCCGATGATCATCGGCTCCAACTCCGGGTGATTGATGTTGGCGGGAATGATGGCACGCCCGCGGGCAATTTCTTCACGCACGAATTCCGGCGTGATCTCCTGGGGAATAGCGGCACCAAAAGATTGCCCCGGATGCTGCTGGTCCAGCAGCCCACGCGCGCGCGCTTCCTGTAGCTTCATGTTTTCGCGAATGGCGACAAATTCCATTTCCGGCGTCACGATGCCGCGCCGGGCATAGTGCATCTGGGTGACATTGGCGCCGGGCGCGGCCCTGCGGGGCAGGCCCCGGCCGGGGAAGCGCACCGC
>JAEZAA010000077.1 GCA_023430625.1 Pseudomonadota bacterium | reverse complement strand
GCCTTGCTGATCTGCTTGTCCAGATACTCGGCTAGAGTCGAGAACAGTTCAGCCCCACCGGCAGCGTTGGCGATTTCCTGGAACTCAATTTTCATCGACTCCGGGAGCACAGCAGCCGCGTCAGAGGCGATCTGGGACACTGCCCGGCGTAGAACGGCAATATCGTCTGGCTTCGCGCCAGGCCCATAACGTCCAATTCGCAGCGGCATGCCGAAAACCTCGGCGTAGCGCATCCAATCCTTCAGGGTGTAGGCCTTGCAGAGGTAACTCACCGCAGCCAATCGGGCGATGCCGCCACGAATTGGAAGACCGCTTTTGAGGCGCGGAGTATGTACCACCAATTTACCTGGTGGAATTGGCTCACCATTTGGCGCCGCATCCGTGCGTAGGAGCAATTTCCGGCCGGTGTCCTGATCAAACAGGAACCAGCGTGGATCGCACCAGGTGTAACCTGCAGGTGCTAGCCGTCGAGCCTGGGATTTCCAGTTGATTTCCGCCGCCGAAAAACCCTTGCCCAGTGCGTCCAGCATATCGTCAACCAGCTCTGAGAATTCAGGCGCATCGGTTAACGACCGGATCTCCTCGGCAAGGGCCGTGTCTCTGGCGTCATCAGACGCTGCTTCCACAACGACAGGTAGACCCGATATCGCACGTTTGCGAGTGCCGAGTACCGCAGAATAGTGTGCATCTTTCTCCTCCATCTCCTCGGCCATGACCAAATAGTCATGGATATCGCCCTGGGCGGCTGCCTGCAGCAGTGCAACCAGCCGGCCAGGTGTTAGCGTTGATGCGACAGAGCCGATCGACCATGCCTGGCGCACGCCGGTCACGCTCGGGCTGACCAGATCCTCTAGGAGCTGTTGTTTACGATAAGGCCGGCCGTCTGGGCCGAGGATCTCCGCCATATATACCTCTATGGGCTTAGAAGGGAATGTCGCGATCGCTTGGTAGCAGATCCCAATCAATATCTCGTTTAACCGCAGTTGCAACACATGCCATGACGTGGACTTTTGCAGCCCCGTGGGCTCGAATTAAGCGCTCAGCCTCGATCTGAGCTGAGTCGAAGCTAATGTGCTTGTATGTGACTTTCTCCGTGTCTTCGACCCATACGAGGTAAAACGATGGCTTTTCCATTGCATCTCCTATGGTGCTACCAGGTACCTGCTAAGGATCCGAAACCAGACCCGCCGAAATGATCGTCGTCACCAATCGTCGCCTGAGTCACAGGCTCGTAGGCATAAAATTCAGCCTCTTGACGGCTGGCCGCATAGGCCAGAACACCCGCCACGGCCGCATCACCGTGGCGCTTGCCGCCGCCTTTCTCGGTGGTGCGTACATCGGGAACGCGCGGCACCCCCTTGATCACCTTGAGGGCCCGGTAATCGTTAATCGTGTCCTTATCGGCCGGCAGATCGACTAGGGTTCCGTCTTCCAGCGCCGCCTTGAATGGAGGCATGTTCTCCCGGTACCAGCGCTCGCTGAGCATCACTTGGCTGATGTGAGTATGGCCATATCGCACAGCGGCGGCTTCAGCTATCGCTTGTCCATTACCGCGTGCGTCGTGGGAGCCGTGAATGAAACCTGGCAACCGATCGGCGATGAAGAACAGAATTTGCTCCTGCTGTTTGAACGGCACGTTGCGCAGCTCGACCTGGAACGGCGGCCGGCGGCGTAGGTCCTGCTCTTGCAAAAGAGGCGTGATGACTGATAAGTCACCAGTGCGACCGAAGTCCATGCCATAGAAGCTGCTAGCTTTGGGGGAAAGTTTCGCCAAAAGCGGTGCCAACTCACGCTCGCACCAGTCCAGTGAGTCGGCCAGGCGTAGATGCTCCGAGGTGGTTTCGTAACCTTGCGGATAGGCTAAACGCAGCACCGGAACATCGCGGCTAGAGCGCTGCTCAAGTAGCGCCAGGCTGAGATAGGCGCCACCACCCTGGGATGGCACACAGTCCAGTTCCTCCTCCGCCGCATCGCCATAGAATGCGTAAACGGAATCGACCCAGGCGTTCTCTTCCTCCTGCGTCCACTCGATGCCCTTACGCAGGCACACCCGCTTATATAGGCCATCCTCGACAGCCTGTTTAAAGGTGCATCGGAAGAGCTTGCCGGCGCGTTTGCCAGCCTTGATATCTTCAATCAACTCATTGAACGGGTTATCGGTACCATCGTGGGTGCTGATGACATGCACCTCGCCGCCCCAAATGAGCAACGCCAGCGCCGCCTTGAGCAGCTCGGCCAGATCGGAGTGGAATGCGGCCTCGTCAATGACCACGATCCCCTGGCGGCCCCGGAGGTTTGACGGCCGGCTGGTGAGCGCGACGATACGGAAGCCCGAGGGGAAAGTGATCGTGTACGTCTTGATGTGCTTGTCTGGATCGGAATCCGGCCAGATTCCGTCCTCAATCTCTGAGGCCGCGTAGTCGAACGCCCGCGCCCACATCGCACAGGCCTGGATGTATTCGACCGTCATATCCTGGTTGTAACCAAGGTAGTAGACCGTCTGGCCCCCGGCTTGGCGCTGGCTCGCAGCCACCAATACGTTGTCCGCAGCCTCTGCCCACGTGAGACCAATCCGGCGGGATTTTTCGCCGATCTTGAGTGGAGACCGGACCCCGATCCAGTTCTTCTGGTATTCCAGCAGAACGGCGGGCACATCCAGTTCGGTCATGCTCTCCAGGTACGGCTCCAGAGGCGCCATCACCTGGTTGTCGAGTGATTGAGCCGCCGTCATCCCGCCACTCCAAGGATCTCACGCCGGATCTCCGCCACGGCCGAGGCGCTGAGCCCGCCCTTGCTGGCAATCTTCTCCGCCTTCGCCGCTGCCGCCTCAGCCTTCGATCGCACCTCCACCTGCCACTTCCGCTGAGCCAGGCCCACACGGCCCAGATCCGCCAAGGCACGGGAGATCTTCGCCAGTGCCGGCGCCACATCACCAGGCTCGGCATCTTCTGCTTCCCGCAAAGCAATTGTCACCCGCAGCAAGCTCTCCTGGGCAATCCGCACCGTTGCGTCGGTGAGACTGGCTTCGTCGTCCTGGGCACTGGCGTTCAATGCCTTGGCCAGCTCCGTCGATCGGCGGACATCCGACATTGCCCGCTCGAAGCTCTCCTGCATGTCGCTGCCATAGCGATGCAGTGCGGTCTTGCTGATCGCATAGCCCTGGCCGGACAACCACTCAGCCAGCCCCTCATACCCACCGAAGCCGTTACGGATCAACTGCGCGTTCAGCTCGTCGCGGACCTCTTCGGGCAACTGGTGAACCTTGCTGCGAGGCGGCATATCAAACCCCCGGCCGTGGGCGCTTCACACCAGGCACGGTCGCGCGCCCGGCGGACACGTCATCGCCCCGCGCGGTCAGGGTCACCACCCATACGCCTGCCGGTTTCTGGACAATCAGCAGCCCTTGCTCCTCCAGCCAGCCTAGATCGGTGCGCAGCCTGTCCTGGCCCACGCGGTGGCCAAACTGACCCACTGCCTCAGTCAAGAGGAACTCGTTGCTGGTGTAGTCTGCGCAGTCTTGCAACACGCGCAGGATCACCAGGCGGCGGTCAGCGGTTTCGGCTTCTGCAAAACTCGTCATGTTTAGGCACTCTTTTGGTTCAACAGGTAATCATTGATCCGATCTAGGCTGCGGACTAAAGGGGCAAGAGCGTCCTTTATGCCCGTCAGTTCCGCCTTCACGGCCTTCATGTCGCCGTGTAGCCCATTGATCAGGTCCTGGTCGGGCAAATGTCGCATGTGCTCCTCCAGCGTTGTTACACGCAGGCGCAAATCGTTCACCTCCTTGCTACGTGCCGCCAGGCGATTGGCGTTCCAGGCATACAACCCGACTGCACAGGTCACCAACCACTGCAGTACGGAAAATCCCAGGCGGATTTCATCAACGCTCATGGCGCCCCCAGTTCATAGTCGATAAGACGGTTTAATTGTTCTTCGATGGCACGGCACCGTTCGCCGTATTGGATGTGATGCCCGAGGACGTCGGCTTGGTCGAGACCGGAATCGAGCGACTCAATGGCATCGGTGGATCCGGTCGCCGCAGCAGCTCCGCTGCTGGTGGCGGCTTCGGGATGCACAAGGGCTCCGATGGCATCGTCGTACAGGCGGACAAAGCCATGGGTAAAAACACACCGAGGCAGCGGCTCAAGTGCTGCGCCCGGCTGTGGGCGCCACTGTTTGGTGACATCTTCAATCTCCTGCTGTAGGCGCTCCGTCTCGGAGCGGAGGGTACGTTGCGAGTCTGCCAACTGAGTGGCCAGCGCGTTGACGCGGGCATGCTCGACCAGCCAATCCGTGCGTAGCTTGCGCTCCGCCTCTATGCGATCATTGGCGAGTTGCAGGCGCTCGGCATCCCAGGCCGTCTTGGCATCGCCCAGCTTGGCGCGGCCTTTGGCATCGGCAAACGAGTAGCCACCATAGGCCGCCCAAGCGCCAACGATTCCAAGGATTACCAGGCGTGCCACCCATCGAGCGCCGTTCTTTGCAAGCCAGCCTTCCAGCAGTGCCATGGGTTACCTCTTCACTCGCAGGACCAAACGAACGGGCGAGTCTTCGTGGAGGATGGGGCGACCGTTGGGGTGCTCCGGCTTGAATACGATCACTCGCACTTCCTGGTGTTTACCGATCGGCAGGCCGGCTGCACCGAGTCTCAGCCGTAGCCCCTTGGCTTCGTCCCAAAGGATCGTTCCCGGATTCGCCGCACTGTCGATACTGATGCCCTTGCCGACGATCTCGATCTGCACTCGGGTCGCGCCTGCGAAGTCGTATAGCTCGCCTTCGTCAAACAGCTCCAGAACGATCTCGCTGTCGCGGTCGGCGATCACCAGTTCCACCACGTCCATTACGGCGCCTCGATCTCGACGTCGAATGCCGCAAAGTTCGCTTTATCACCTTCGTTAAGGTTTTTGGCGGTGCCGTCGGTGATGGCCAAAACTTGCGACGTCGCAGTCTTTACCAGGGCGATGTGGTTGAACTGGCCAGTGGCCAACACGTCGATATTGGTTTTGCCCGCAACGGTCACCTTGCGGCCGCTCACGTCTCCAGCCGCCTTGGTGAAATCACCCGACGCCAAAGTCACTTCGGCCAACTTGCCGGTGGTGATCGTGGCGTAGTCAGCCGAATAGGCGTTGAACAGAATCGCCTTGTCAGCGTTGTTCGCCAGGTAATCCAGAGCCGCATCGATGTCGGCCGGATTTAAATACTTGCTCATGCAACATTCCTCGGGATGATGACTGACGTTTTGGAAACCACAGACCCGCGCCGGGTCCGGCTGCGGAAGGTGATGCGGCCAGGGTTGAAGGCCGGGGCGTTGTCATAGACGACAACGGGATCCAGTTGGAAATGAGCCCAGAGCTTTTCCGGCTCGATGGCGACCAACTGAGTTAGATTCAGGACACGGAGAATCGGAATAAGGGCTTGATCATTGGGCACCACTGAGACGGTCTGACTGACCGTGCAAGCGTCGGCATGAGCCTTGGTGGCCACGTCACCGGGCTCGACCGTTGCCAACTGCTGAACGCCCACCTGGTCGATTCCACAGACCGTGGTGACTTGGTCAGGCGCGAGGCTTGCCCGTTGGGTCACCTTCACAGCATCCAGCCGCACGCGGGCGCTCAGGCTGTTGATCTGGATTGGCTCAACGTCGGCATCAATGGCTGTGGACTCGATCTTTGAACGGCCTGCGAGATCGCTCAGCTCGATACTTACGGCCTGGGTCACGCTGGCGTGGTCGAGCACAGCGGTACCACGCAGGCTGCTCGGCATTACGTTGCGAACGACTTCGATTTCAACAGGGTTGAGTGCGGCGCGTGCCAATACCTTGGCAGGGCTTAATGTGCTCTGCTGAGCGACGCTTGCGGCGTCGATGCGGGTTGATATATGGGTATCACTGACCGTGAGGTCATGGGCGGTACCACCACTCTGGCCAAGTGGATCTGTGGCATCGAAGGATACGCCTGATGCAGAAAGGGTAAGGGGTTGCCTGCCCTCCACAATTGGTGCGCCGTTCCCGACGGCGGTCCATCCAGTGAATAAGTTAACGCCAGCCACTGTCCGGGGGTCTTGACCTGCAAACAGAGCCGTTCTCTGTTCTAGCGTCAGCTCCCCAGTTCCGAAATAAACATGAGCAATAGACGCTCCGCCGGCCGTGAAAACTGGCGCCCCGCCAGACCAATAGGCTCCAATTGCGAACCGATCAGGTGTGAGGCCTGGATCCCCAAATGCATTGTCCGAAAACTTAACGGTTTCTGGATCATCTACCCAGCCGAACGCGTTTGTGAAAGGCTGCTTGGTCTTGCTGACCAGGACCGTATACCACTTGTCCGCCTCGACCGGTGCGAGCCTATTTGCATCGTGGCTACCATTGTAGCCGTAGAGTTCGATATAGCCGCCGGAGATTCTGATTCCCCAAGCGCGAGCGAAACCAGTTGATCTGGTCTGTCCTGCGATCCAACGATCGGCGGACGGATCTGTCACTTTGAAACGAGCAATAACCCAGCCCCCGGCCACCGTAGTGTCGGTCGTTTCATTGGTGTAGGCGTATCCGCCAAGGGCTAGGTTCAAGGCCATATCAGGCGATCCGGTTACTTCAGGACTGGAGGGTTCGGACGCGACGCCGCTTTTTTTTCGACAGGGTCCGACCAAGGCGACGTCAACGACTTCTGATCCATGACCAGGATCCGAAAGAACGCAGCCGTACCGTCGTCTGGCAGCCCATCGCGCAGCACATAGCTCGTGGTGCCACCATCAACCAGCACAGATCGCGGACAATCCATGTCACTGGCGAACGGCTCACCATGCTTGGCGCAGATCTCATAGCCCTTGATCTCCTCGACCTGCAGCGGCGTACCATCAATGCGCTTGGTGGGCGCCTCCCACGTCAGATGAGCATCCGCCGCCATGGCGACTTGTCCCAGGATCAGCCCCGCCATCAATACCGCGCCTACGGCAATGCACATCACCCAGGCCATCCAATCCGCCAGAATGTGGCCACTCTGGTTGTTCACCAACGTCTTCGTCTTGATGGCATGGGTGGCCCGCACGCGGCCATAGATGCCGAACGCGGCGCCGAGCAGACTGATCAGGCCCGAGATAATCGCAACTATTGCCTCCTGGTCCTCGGCACTGACCTGGTAGCCGATGGCTCCCATGATCAGGGACAAGATGGACACCAGCGGGCCGATCACGCCGACCGAGGCGTACCAGGGTTTCACGTTCTGAGTCATTGCATTACTCCTTCGCTTAGTAGAGCCAGCAAACATCCGCAGGCAGGCTGGGATCGTCGTCGGCATGGATAAAGCCATTGGCGATGCCGACGCGGCGGAAGCCGACGGCAATCAGGGATTCGAGGATCTTGAGGCGAACGCGGCTGGTAGGAGCAGCAATGTCGAGGGCAAAACCCTTGAGGTGGGCGCTGGTGTCCTTGCCGCCTTCCTGCTTGTTGTGGCTGGGGCAGCGCATGGCGCTCTTGAGGATAAAGGGAATACCCGCGCGTTGACGGGCCTTGACCAGCTTATCAATGGTGCTGCGCTGCATGTCGTTGTAGCCGAGGCCACAGCTGCCGCACTTGCAATTAAATTCGCTGGGTTTGAAAAAGCCGAGTAACTGGTCCACAAAGCCTCCAGATCCATGGGAAAACGGATAGAGACTTCAGTGTGGGGGATTGGGCGCTAGCGGATCAGGGGGAAGCGTTTCAGTAGGAAGGTTCGGGAGGCGCCGGCCTTGGCATTCCCGGTTAGTCAAACATATCGCGGGTGCGATCACAACGGGCTGCGGCGGCGCGAACCTCCGGCGGGGTCTGCTTTAGAATACTCCAAACGCGGCGATCCGACAGCCCAAATTCACGTGCCAGCTCGCTCACCAGGTCGTTCGAACTCTGACCGGCCCGCACGCCCGCCACGAACCGATCATTGATCTCCCAGTCCCTCAGCCTGCGCAAAGCGGTGCTGCAGCGTGGAATATACAGTTCATCGCCGCCGAAATGGTGCGCCAGGGTCTCTGCCGCCTCATCGCCGACCACCTCGGCCAGTGCCGCGTGGCGGCTTTCCCCGGCCCGATTGCCGCCTTTGGCCACCGGCCAGGTGGTACCACCCAGGCACTCCACCAACCGCATGGCCTTCGAGAGGCCGATCAGCTGCGCGATCAGTTTGATTTGCCCAGGTAACAGATCCTGGACGTCGATTACATCAATCAGTTGGCTCACTGCGTTTCTCCCGCCTGCGAGCGTCGTACACCAGGGCAGCGATCAGCTTGTGCAGCTGCTCGTCGTCCAGCCATTCAACGCGGACAATGCCGAACATCTTTTGAGCCATGGCATCGGCGTACTGCCAGGGGCGCTTGGCATCGGCCAACAGCGCTTCCACCTTGCTCATCATCTCCTTCCGGGAGCGGGCAGCCTTTGGTCGCGCCCGGCCTGCACGGCGCACCGTCTTCGGCTTCCAACCCAGGCTCTTGAACTCGGCCAGTAGCGATGTCGCCTGCTTAGAGTTCAGCTTGCTCGCGCTGTCCTTGCCAGTCACCCGGAGCAGAACCGCCCGATAAAGGTCGTCGTCCAACCCCAACTCCTTTTTGGCGATGTGGATCTTCGCCAGGTCAGTGCGTGAGAGGCTCATTGTTGCTCGCTCCTAAGCTCCTGCAGGCGTTGCTCGGCCTGCTCGATTTGACGCTTCAGCGCCTCATTCGGCGCGGCTTGATACATGCGGCGCAAATGCACCAGGTCGCCGTTCAACTCGCGGATCCGCGCTTGGTTCGGATTGCCCGCCGCCGTTTTCACCTCTGGTGCGTAATCCTCCCAGCGCCGCTCAGCCAGCCAACCTTGGGCGAACTTGCGCACCTGACCCGGTTCGCGCTGCGCCATGGCTTCCTTCTTCGCCGCCGCGATGATCTGCTCGGCCAGCTCCGGGCTGGGGTCGATCTGGATCCAGCGCATGGCCGCGCCTTCGCGTCCCTTCTTCAGCCCAAAGGCCTGCCAGAACCGTATGAACAGCGGGCGCTGCGCCTCCGGCAGCTTGGCAAACCAATCCCCTGCAGGGCGTGGTTCGTGGTCCTTGGCTTCGCCATAGCCCCGTTCTTCCAGGCGCTGCCAAAGGCGTTCGCCAAATGCGATCGCTTTGTCCAAGTGCCAGTCCAGGTGCGGCAGGAACTGCATGCTGGAGAGTTGAAGGAAGCGGCGTTTGTTCATGACTAAGCTCGCTTCTCCAGGGCTTTAGCTGCTGCAACCAGCGCTCTATAAATTGTCTTCATACAGTTTCCGCCGGTGCGAGCCGTGTACTCCCTGGCCGCGTTTACAGCAGCCTGCTCCATCGCAGGCGGAAGATGATCGCTAGGCATGAGTACATAACCGTGCATTGAAGACTCAGCCCCTGGTTCAGTGGCCGGGGCGGGCTGTAGTTTGGCCAGTTCGGCGCGAATCCGCCGACGATCAGACCACAGTGCCCATTCACAGCAATAGAGGTTCTCGTCCGGCTCAGGGTCTAAACTCGGCACGATGCGATCTATGGTTGCAACCCAGTCCGATGGCACAGTGGAAGCCTCACCCGCTGGCGCGGCGAGGGCTGCATTCCATCCAGATTCAAAAACTCGATAATCCAGTCGCTCTAGTAGCGCCGGGAGGCGCTTCTTTTCACCAAACTCCACTATGGCCATAGCTATGCCTTGCTTATGTTCCTCAAACGCAGCTTTACATTGATCACTCATGATGCGCCTCCTCAACCGTTGCCGGTGGCTTGTTCCAGCCTTGGGCTTCCATCTCCTGAAGCAACTCCTGCCGGATTTTGCGCCGAATCTTTATGTACTCTTTCGCGACTTGCTCTGCGCCGGCACCCAGCGTTCTAACAGCATTGGCCAGTAGGTGGTCCAGCAAGTCGCCTTCTGGTACGCCCTGTTTCATCGCAATCCGATCCATGGCAAACGCTGTCTCGGCGAGCGCGGCTATGGTCAGGGCGCGCTTCACGCTCACAGGCTTCTTCTTAGCGGGCATAGGTATCTCCATCGTTGGCTGCTCATCAGTGCCAGGTAACCACACCTGGCATACGCCCCGCTGCTCTGGGACGTTTCGCTTTAGTGGGTTGGGGGCTCAGGCATTCCCAGCCGCGACAGCACCGCCTGGAGCTGCTCCAGCAGGTTTATCGCCAGTTCCTGTGCCTCCGAGGGCGGGCACGACATCGCGGGCCGGCACAGCAGAGACAGCGATACGCCATCGGTGGTGTCCTCAATCACGATCTGCACACGTGCCATCTCACACCGCCGCGATATCGAGAGGAATTTGCTGCCACTGATCGGTATCGCCGATCCGCTCATACACCCGCACATAGCTCTTGCTGCCAACCACCTGGACCGCATCGCCAATGGCCGCCATGGCGCGCTGCCAGCGCTCGTCCTCGATTTCCAGGCGGCGCAGTGCCAGCACACTGGCCGTGCGGATGTTTCCGGCCTGGTCCACCCGAAACGCGTCGTGGATCAGCGTGACCAGCTCCGGCCGCGCGCCTTCGGTCCATTCTTCCAGGCACTCGTCAATCAGCTTCTTCGCGGCCTGCAGGCGCTCATCGAACGTGATGTGCTCCTGGATGGCGCGCAGCACCTTATAGCGGCCGTCGAATGAGAGCAGCTGCACGTTGCCCTTCTTGCCGCCAACCTTGGCGCCGTACTGCTCGGCGGACAGCTCCACAAATGCCTCGATATCGCCGAATACTGACGCCTTGAACTGGGCCAGTGCTTCGCTGGTCGTCCGCGCCTTCTGGACGATGGACTGGACCAGTTCATCGCGCGCCAGATCGACGGGTTTGATCAATTTTTCCGGCACCAGATGCCCCTTGGCATCGGGCCGGAATCCATCGGGAATGACAGTGGTCATCGGGTGTTCCTCAGAGTCAGTGGATGGAGGAGGTCCACTTCACCATGCAGCCGTTGAGCAGCACATGGCAGTGGAGTTGTTGACCGACGCGCTCCATGTTGATGTGCGTGTCGGTGGGTAGAGAGCCAGGTACGGTGTCTGGATCCAGTGTCAGGGTCGGCAGGATCCCACGCACCCGGATCGCGATGACGCGACAGCCCAGGGCGCGCAGTTCACGGGTCAGGCCGTTCACTCTGGACAGACGCTTGGCAAATTCTTCGGTCAGCACTTTCAGCTTTTTTTGTTCTTGCATGGTCGTATTCCTCACACTTCACGGATCAGGTCGGCGCTGACCTTGGGCATGCCCAGTTCGGCGGCCATGTTCATTGCGGCGGTCAGCACGTTGTGCACCGCCAGGGGATACAGCACGGAATAGCCCGGCTTGTTATGGCGCTGGGGCGCGCCGGTCAGCTTGGCGCGCAGCGCGTCAATGGCCGGCTCGTCCAGGATCTCGGCCAGGGGCTTTGCCGCCATGTGTTCGAATCGCTTTTGGAGATACGGCGCCAGGTATTCGCCCAGGGGTTGCAGGGTGACTACCTCGCAGCGCTGCACCACCTCACGCACGGCCGGGTTGCGCTCATCGAGCTTTTGCCCCAGTTCGGGCTGGCCAATCAGCACAACGGACAAGAGTTTCTTGAAGCCGTCCTCTAGTTCGAAGAACCCCTTCAGGTGCTTCAACGTGGGCAACGGAATCCGATGTGCCTCCTCGATCACCAGCACATGGCTGTTGCCGGCCCGGCTGGATTCGCGCAGCGCCTGGTGCACCTGGCGAAAGCGTGCTTCCGGTGAGCGCTTGATGTGCTCTCGGGGGGCCACGGCCGCCATGATGGCCTCGGCGATGTGGGCCGCTTTCAGCGTTTTGCCCTTGATGTCGTTGTCCTCCATGCCGATCACGTAGGGTTCGATCACCACCACCGACTGACCGTCGGCATTGATCCGCTCGACCAGGTCGCGGCGCAGCGTGCTCTTGCCTGCACCGGATTCGCCGATCACAGCCATGAAACCGCCGTGGCGCGCCGTCTGGTACAGCGCCTCCCGCACATAGCGGATGTCCGGCGACGCGAACACCTCGTCCGAGCTGCGGACTTCTGCGAAGGGATCGCGCGCCAGCCGGAAATGCCGCTTTGCGTCTGGTGACAGAACCTGTTTGCGTAGTAACATCAAAGCCTCCAAATCGTTGGTTTGGTCCTTGGGCTCAGTCGAGGTGCCACTCGGCTGAGTCCATTCTGTGAATGCCTGTTCGATCGCCTCATTCGAGGCGCCATGCTCCTGCAGAAACTCCCGAATCTTTCCTTCCAGTTCCTCCCGAGGTGGCCGCTTCGGCCAGTGGTTGTGGTTGACGATCTGAGCCACGGCGGCCGGGCTTACGCCGAGCCGATCCGCCAGGGCTTTCTGCTGGAGCTTGAGCGCATCCAGCGTGGTCTTCAGGTGGAGCATTACGCGCCTCCCACCGCACGCAGTGCGGGCTTCTTCGCTGGGCTGCGCAGTTCCTTGGCAACCTGGTCGATTTCATCCTCACGCAACCCATCCGGGTAGCGCCGTTCCAGTTCCGCATAAACCTCCGCCGTCCAAGCACTGCCCAACTCACGACGTAGGCGCAGCGCGACCTGGGCCAAATTCAGCACGGGGAGTTCCACCTTGGGTGTGGCCACGTCCAGGGCCGTGCCCTTGCGGGGCATGTAGGTGGGCAGTACGGTGTCGGTGATTTCCTTGTAGGGGTCGAGCGTGCCGCCGAATGGCAGCGCCTTCGCCTTGCGCTTGGTCTGTGCCTCCTCCGACGTCTCTGACTCCATCACCAGCTGCTCGATCTCCTTACGGGCCTTCTCCGCTGGCGTCTCGGCGTGGCGCTTGTACTCCTGGCCGATTACGGCCGCAGACTCTCGGAATCCGAAGTCGCCAAATTGGACCGCGTCCACCACGTGGAATACACGCCGGCCCTCTGCATCCTCCAGGACCACTTGCGCACTGGATTCGTCGCGCCAGGGGTTGCGGGTGATCAGCAGCTTTTCGCCAACGGTGACACCTGGTACGTCCGAAACGTCGAACTGCTTACCGCGATAACTCACCTCCAGTTGAGGAGATACCACGCGTGTCTCCGGGGCACTGATGGCAAGTTCTCGGCAAAGCTCTACGCTAGGCGCTAACCGCAACTGAGACGGCTTGATCGTGAGCCAGGTGGCGTAACGAGACCGCCCGGTGCGGCTGTGGATCTCTGTCGCGTTGTAGACGCGCATCCAGCGCCAGGCGTATTCGTTCAGCTCCTCCAAGCCCTGGACGGCCACGAACTTCAGCCCCTGCTCGAACTCCCGTTCCACCAGGTCGTTGGCCTTTTCCACCTGGCCCTTGGCCCAAGGCTGGCCCGGTTTGTTGACGAAGATCTGCACCGACAGCGCCGCACACAGGTTCTTGAACACGGCGCCGGTGTTGGCCGAGCCTGGGTCTACCATCACCAGCAACGGCACACCGTGGAACGGATCCGTGTCGCCCCGTTTTTGCATCGCGTTGATGACGCAGTTCGCCAGGTTCTGGCCTGTCTCCGCGCCCAGCACGTACTCCACATAGATCGTGCCGCTGGTATGGTCGGTGATGACGTAGCGCCACACCCGATCGTTGGCAATCCGCTCCACGTTCTGGGGCTTGTTCTTGTAGAACTCGTCCCGTGGCATCACCTGCAGGCCCTTGCTCACACCTTCGCCCGGGCGGAGGTAGTAGAGCACGCACAGGCTGGGGTCGATCTGCCACACGTGGTTCGGGTGCAGACTGGCCAAGGAGACCTTCGGCGTCGGCTGATTCAATTGGATTGGATGCAAGCCATAGGCATAGAGTGCCCGCCGCACCGCGCAGGCGCTCAGCTTTTTGAATTCGCCAGTCTCCGGGTCCACCTTGCCCGCCAGGATCTTTCCGTTGGAGCGCAACACCTCCACGGCCCGCTCCACCTTGGCGGTGCGTTTGCCGTTCTGGCGAGTGGTCTCCATCAGGTAGGCAGACACCAGCATTGCTTCTTCCCGTGACAGCGCGCTCTGACCGGAGTCGGCACGGCGCTTACGAGGATTCTGGATCCTGACTTCCTTCAACTTGCGCTGCAGCGTCTGGGGCGACATCCCCAACTCGCTGGCAGCCCGTCGATAAATGGCCGTGCGTTCGCCATGCTTGGCCTGTTGTGCCTGACGAGCAACGGAAGCTAGTAATTCGGCTACCATAGGGTTGATGGAGGACATGACTAGTCCTCCTGAATTTCAGCCCTGGCTTGTTCCAGTGCCTCCGCAGCGCGCTCTTCCGCGCCGGGCCGCATCCATACGGGAGTGGGGTCGGAATCGAGTGCATTCTGCAGGCCGTACCTGGCACGCAGTTCATTCAAGGTGCGCTCGATCTGGGTCAACTGTCCGGCCATGAAGGCGCGGTGATTCACGTCGTGGGCTTCCTGGTGCGCCAGCAGTGCCTCAAAGGCGGGCACCACCTTGCCCAACAATACCGTTTCCGCCTCATAAGCGAACGTCGCGGCCTGCTGTCGGAACTCCATGCCCTGCGCGTCAGGCGGCAAGGTTTCGACTGCCGGCCGCTTCGCCAGTTTGCTGGCCAGTTGGTCGATCTTTTCGTTTTTCTCCGCCATCAGGCGGGACTTGGCTTTGGCGTCTTCCCGGGCCTCACGGAGGGTGGCGCGCAACTCGCTGACACTCATGCGATCCACGTCATCGAGCGTTAGGCCAGCAACGG
This sequence comes from Pseudomonadota bacterium, assembly GCA_023430625.1. Lineage (GTDB taxonomy): Bacteria > Pseudomonadota > Gammaproteobacteria > Pseudomonadales > Oleiphilaceae > JAEZAA01. The sequence goes on along the minus strand of JAEZAA010000077.1, from coordinate 3,433 downwards.
TCCTGCCTGCGTCCAGCTCTTTCAGATCCTCATCATCGAGCATCATCAGCTCGAAGAGTTTGGATTTGGACTTTGCTGCCTCGATCAAATGTTGCGACGTCGCAAGGTTTGAAAATTTCAGCGCGGCTTTCATCACCTTCGTTGCGGCGGTGTACTCGATGCCCAGCGATTCAACGCAGTTGGTAAACTCGCCATGTGGCTCACACTCCTTCATGACCAGCAGGCAGCGGCCGAGAGCCAGTGCCTCTTCAGCACTGCGAGCCATGTGATACCGCGCTTTATCGACATAGCGGAGTCTGTCGTATGGCAGACCATCACCAAACTGGGCAAGGATTTGCCCGGTATGTACGGCCATTTGGTTCTGCGTAGTGGTGAAGCTGTCGCCCTTGGCAAACGCATCAAGCTGCTCCTCAATGCGCGCCACTCCTTCTTTCGCTTGCTCTAACATTGTTGGGTTTTTACTGCGAGCCATGCGGCACTCCTAGTACTAGGTGGTCTGTTCGCCGTTGTACGTCCTCGGCGGTGGTTACGTTGGCCTCCTAGCCAATAGCACCAGCGGAGATCCGCCGGTTGATTTCCTGCATTCGATCCTGAAGCCGTACAACATGCTCAGCATGCGCCTGGGCGATCTGGAGCATTTGGACGGAGTGGGCAAAACGGCCGTTATCCAGTTTCACCGCCAAGCCCTCGGCGATGAGCGTGTTCAGACAGCGGTTCACGTTGGCAGGGCTCTCGTTGAGGGCCTGAGCCAACTCGCTGTTGGATAGGCCGGTGACGGTGTGTCCCTTCAAAGCCTTGAGCACACGCAGCACCCGGATACCGGAGCCGCTGACACGGGTATCTCCAGACATGGTCAGTCTCCCAGTTCCAGTTGTGGTTGAGCGTGTTGAATGACGTTGCCCCGATGCCAGGCAAGGGATTCCATGGCATTGCGAATGGCATTGAGCGTGGTGTCGGCGTCCTGTTTTCCGTTGTAGAACGCCATCAGGGCGGCAGTCGCCTCCAGCAGCACTTCCTGGAGCTGCTGAACATCCTGGACTCCCGCCTTACGTCCGGTGGGGAGATCGATCAGCAGTTTTCCTGCGCTGGCCGCAACCCAGCGACTGACCAAGTTAATGCCACAGGCGCTTTCATAGGCCGGAATCACGATGGTGGGCATACGACCGGTCTGCAGCCACTTGTATAGGGTGTAGTGGTCAGGCAGCTGCAGCAGATCGGCGATCCGTTGCACGGACAGGTTGTGGCGCTCTCGTGCGTGGTCCTTGCATAGCTCCAGTGCTTCGCGCACGGAGTTTGGTTGTAGGCGTTTCCAATTGACGCGGCTCATTGGAACCCCTCCTTTAACTGCGCAGAGGCGGCGTCCAAACAAAAAGCCGTTTTGCACATGGCAAAAACATTTGCAGCATGCACAATAATTTCGGCTAAATTAAATGGAGGCATGGCTATGTCCGATCGTTTGGAGAAGTTGGAAGCTCAGGTGAACGCGCTGACTCAGGTGTCTTTACGCCTGGCTGCGATTCTGGAGATGCAGGGTTTAGTGGACCCTGATCACCTTGACCGGGAGCTGCGCGGGATTCGTTGGGACGAAATGGAACGCTCGGGCAACCTTGAGGCTCGGCGGACGGTGCACTGGTTTGCAGACCAGCTAGCCGACGCGCGGAATACTCGCCTATCCAAGGTGCGGTCTGGCTGAATCCATAGTCCTGCCCCGTGAGCTGGCGAACGGCGCTGGCCTTTTCAGAGGCTTCGACCGTGTTTGCGGCATCACGTAGGTGCCAGACGATGTCGCCAACGGAGGCAGGTGCCTGGCTGATCAGTTGGTCTAGGCGGCGACGCCAGTTATCTGCTGCAGGTAGGGTTAACTCAATCGTCGTCATGGTCAGCCCACCCGTTCCGGCCGGTAGACTTCGCCATCTTTGAGGCCAAGTTCTACGGCAATGTTGTGGGACTCGCCGCGCAGACACTTGCGACTCGGAGTCGCTTCGTCGTCGTTGATAATTGATTGCACGAGATTCGGGCTGTAGCCGCGATTTTTGGCCCAGCCCGCAATGGACATTCCGCGTTTGGCGAATTCCTCGCGGACTTGAGAGCGAGTTTTAAGCATGGGTTTGCGTCCTATGCTGTGGTTATTAGTGGTGCTGTTTGTGCTTTTGTGTGCGTTTGCAGATACAAATATAGGTGCCATATATTGCACCTGTCAAGGTGACTAGATGCCAGATGATTCACTTTTTTTGAGAATCAGGCAGGAGCGTGAGCGCCTGGGATTCAATCAGACAGATTTCGCGGCGCTGGCCGGGGCATCTAAGCGATCGCAAATTGGCTGGGAACAAGGCAGGACCAGTCCCGATGCTGAGGTGCTGGCCGCCTGGGCAATTGAGGGGGCAGACGTCCAATACATTCTGACCGGCGTGCGTTCCAGTGCCGCGTTGACTGATGAGGAGCAACAGCTGATCTCGCTTTACAGGGCGGCTCCTTTAGCCGTTCGAGCCGCAGCCGTAGCGGCTTTAAGCGCTGGCTCTGCGCCTCAGCAGACTATTCACGGGGGCGTCGGCCAACAGTTCAATGCTCAAGTTGGTCAAGTGGCCAGCGGAAATATCATCAACAAAGGGAGAAGGAAGTGACGAGCCAACAGCAGTTTTTTGGCCCAGTACACCAGGTGGCAGGTGGAGACATCATCAATACGGCAAATGAAATGTTGTGGCACCGCGACAGCGAAGAATTAGTAGATGAGAAGGTTCGTTGCCAGCGAAAGCTGTTGGAGGCGAGGACGAAGATTTTCTTCAACATCCCTGTGGCCTGGCTAGTGCTGGGAGTGATAGGCTTGATCTGGATCGTGAATACGGGCCCGCTGTTTAGCGTCGACCATGCAAAGCTGCTCTTCTGGTTCATTGTGTCGGGCGTCGCTGCCCCAGGATTCTTTGTGAGCCGCATGCTTCGCTCCGAAGGTGTCGTGGTTCACTACTATCGGACGCGCCTGCAGTTGATCAAGCTGATCCTCCGGGATCGGGCCTAAGACGCCGGCAACATCGCGCGAAATCCAAAAGGCGCTCTGAGCGCCTCTCAGAGCGTTTTTGAGGTCATCTCCATCCGTCCGTAGCCCTACGGGCTGTTATCGACGCCGTAAACGCTTTATAAATCGCTTCTGGCACATTCCCAGCCTGGGGTTTGGTACTGAACCCCTTCATCCTGCCTGAAATCATGCTGCCCCCGTAATCTGGGAGGCATGAAAACACTTAATCGCACCCACACCAAAACCGAACTGGCCCGAGCAATCTGCTTCGAGCTGCCCGACAACGCGCCCGAATGGATCGAGCTGCTGCCCCCAGGGCAGAAGATCGCCGGCCGCGATGGTCGCTCCTGGATCAATCCTGATCCGGTAGCCGTCATTGCCGCCACCCAGGCCCTCGGCTTGGATTTGCCCATTGACTACGAG
>JAEZAA010000030.1 GCA_023430625.1 Pseudomonadota bacterium | reverse complement strand
TCGGTGCTCAGTCCGCCTTGTCCAGAACCCGCTCGTGACGGTTGTGAGATAGTTACTGTGAGATAGTTACGTAGACAAACCGCTTGGTTTCGCGACCAGGTTCCATCCACCTTAAGAACTGACGCTGTGAGACGACGAGTAGAGAACGAATTGGTCCACCCCCGGCCGCCTGTTGGGCGTTCTGTCCAGCTGTTGATGCTGGCGGGCGTGCTGCATATGGGAGTTGTCCAGGCGGCACCGCAAGGTGGTGAGGTTGTGCTGGGTGTGGGCGAGATCAGCCTCAATGGCGCGCAAACGGACATTCTGCAGTCTTCCGAGCGGCTTGCGATTGACTGGCGCGCGTTCAACGTCGGGGCGGGGGAGCGAGTGGTATTCACCCAGCCCAATGTCAACGCCATGGTGTTGAACCGGGATTTTTCCGGCTCGCCCAGCCAGATCTTTGGAAACATCTCCGCCAATGGCCAGGTGTTTCTGTTCAATACGGCCGGCATCCTCATTGGACCTGCCGCCAGCGTCGATGTGGGCGGGTTGTTTCTGTCCGACATGATGGCGGACCTTGCGAGCTTTGAATCCGGACGCCTGCAGCTGACCGATGCCGACGCGAGTAGAGGTGGCGTGATGAACCAGGGAGCGCTCACCGCACTGGGCGATCAAGGTCTATACATGGTCGGCCAGTTTGTGGATAACCAGGGCCATATCATCGCCGAAAATGGCGACATTCATCTGGCGGTTGCCGACCGGGCCATCGTGACGCTGGGTGATTCCGGCATGCTGGGCGTCGAATTGCATCAACCGTTGGTGAATACGGTGGCTGGAACCGACACGCTCATCCTGAATGGTGGCTCGATCATCGCGCGCGATGGCAACGTCTACATGGACGCACGGTACAACGCCGCCCTGCAAACCGATGCCATCAATAATCAGGGGATCGTCAACGCGGTGGCGATTACCGAAGGCAATGGACGGATCTTTCTGACCGCCCGGCCGGAGGACATGTCGCCACTGGAGGATGTACGAAACAACATTCCCTATGAAGACCCGAGTGACGACGGGCAGGTTGTGGTGCGGGAGCTGGAGAAGACGCCGCCGAATACGTTGGATGCAGTGCTGGCGGACTGCCAGCCGGACCTTGAAACCGAGCAGGAGTGCAGAAAGAAAAACGCGCTCAAACGTTTCCTGTCGCGGCTGTTGGTGAACGGCTCACTGCCGGATTAAGTCATGGTTTCAGGCGGTCAGCGCTTCGCCGCGCAAGCGCAGCGCTGCCCACGTCAGCTTTGGTGGAAAATCTGGAAGGTGTCGCGGCCCGCATCTTTAGCGCGATAGAGCGCGATGTCGGCACTTTTCATGATGGAGGTCAGGTTGTCGTGGCCATCGGAGATGGCGATGCCCAGACTGGCCGAAATCGTCAGTTGCCGGCCGGCCAGAATCAGCGGCTCGCGCAGACTGTTCAACACCCGATGCGCGGTCGTTTCGATGTCGGATTCACTCTGGAGATCAACCTGCAGCACCGTGAATTCATCGCCACCCAGCCGGAAAGCCGTGGCTGTGCTGGGGATGGATGAGGTCAGCCGTTTCGCCACGGATTTGAGGAGCAGGTCGCCAATGTCGTGGCCGAGCTCGTCGTTGATCTGCTTGAACCGGTCGAGATCCACAAAGATCAGGGCTATCTTGATGCGGCTGCGCCGGGCATGGCTCAGGGCGGACTCGACCTGTTCACTGAACATGCGCCGGTTGGGTAACTTGGTCAGCGGGTCGAAGTAGGCCAGCTTGGTTAACTCTTCCTTATCCTGCTCGATTTTGTTGAGCATGGTGTTGAATGCCGTCACGGTGTGGCCCAACTCGTCATTGCTCTCGATCTCTGCACGAATGGCGTAGTTGTTTTCCTGTGTGATCTGAGCAGCGACCTCCCCCAGGCGGACAATGGGTTGGTAAATGGCCCGCTGCAAACGGGACGTCAGCAGCAACGCACCACATAACGACACGATCAGAATGCCTAAGTTAGCCACCACCTGGCGTCGCAGGCGCTCATCCAGGTCCTCCAGATCGGTCCTGACCATCAGGGTGCCAATGGTCATGCTATTGAGGGCGATCGACTGGTAGACGTCGAGATAGTCGTCGGAAAAATAATGGCCATCCGCTAGCAGGGCCCGCTCGCAATGTTTGCCGTCACTTCCCTGCACATCCACGCTGGCAAAGATCTGACCCTGGCCATCGTAGATACAGGCACTGATGACCGATTTGCGTAACAACATCGAGGACAGGTTTTCGATGGCACGCAACTTGTCGTCGAAACTGACTGCGGCGGCACTGCGGGAGGCAACGACGCGGGACAGGATGGTCATTTCCTGAGCCAGGATCTCCCGCTGTTTTTCCCAATCGTAGGCGAGCACGCCGGCGACGGAAATGAACAGGCCGATGCTGCTGGTCAACAGGACGACCAGCATCAGTTTTCGCTTAATGCTTAAGTTTCTGAAGCGCAACATAGGGTTGAGGAGAGATCCTCGCCGTTCATTTTGCAACCGGACAGGGAGCAAGTCGGTGCCGTGACTAGATTCGGGTGGATGATCGCATGGGAATCCGGGAGTTGCCGCCTGGGCATGCGTCATTCCGGTGACCCATTTTAGAGGCGCTCGTATTTAGTGAGTGATCGCCCAGCGATATTTGGTACCGCAGCTATAATCAAAGTACCTATTCGCGGTTTTAGCAAGATTGGCTGCTGTATTTGATGTGGAATTTCGCCTCATGATTGGCGTCTCGTTGGGGCGCGCAAGGGCCCTGCGACGATGTCTGCTGGTTCTTGGAGTGGTTCTGTTGGTGTTGCAGTCGACCGGTGTTCGGGCTGGAGTGCCGCCCGTTCCGGAACGGTCGGGTATTACACCGCCGTCTCTCACCAGCCTGCCGGAAGCTTCTGCGCAGGCCACAAAACCGGATAGCCGACGCAAGAACGGCGCCGACCTGATCGAAAATGGCAAGGTACATATTCGACGCTTGGATCTGCGGGGCAAGGTGCTATATCCACAATACGGGGTGACGCCGCAGGTGATCAGCGACTGGGTGGAACAGGTCTTTGCCAGCCAGGACCCCTGGTTATCGGTGGCGGAGATGCACCGTCTGGCGGATTCCCTGACCGGACTCTACCGGGACAAGGGCCTGACCTTTGCCCAAGTCTATGTGGTGCCACAGGAGATCGTGGAAGGCCGGCTGGAACTCAACGTACTGGTCGGCGTGCTGGCGGAAGTCGATGTCCATGGCAATGACCTCTATTCCAAAGAGCAACTGCTGGCGCCCTTTCGCGAACTGGTGGGCAAGGAACTCTATGAGCCGGATGTGGTGCGGGCGATCGAGAGCCTCAACCGGCGACCTGGCCTGCGGGTCTTCGGCATTTTCTCCATGGGCGACCAGTATGGTGAAACCCGCCTGAACCTGCGTATTCAGGAAGAGGACCGTCAGGACACGTTGGTGCGTGCCGATAATTTTGGCGTTGACGAGACCGGCCAGTACCGACTCATGGTGCAGCACGTGCGGAACAATCTGTTCGGTGACGGCGGGGCACTGCAGGCAACGCTGGTACAAACCAGTGAGCGTGGCAACTTGTTTGGCGGGTTGAGTTATCACCATCCCCTGGGGCTGCGCCACAGTCTGACCGCGTCCTTTGCCCGCAGCCAGTATGAGGTGGGCGGGGATTTCGCCGAGTTGGGATTAGCCGGCATCCTGGAGGCCGGCACCCTCGCCTGGGGCTATCACCTGGAGCGTACCGCCACGCACAGCCTGACCATTGGCTTGAGCGGTGCGGCGAAGCGGTCACGGATTGAAAGCGATGAGTTCCAGTCCTTGCTTGAACAGCAAGTGCAGTATGCGACGCTCGTTCCCAGTGTGGAATTTTCCCGTCTGCATCAAGCCTACCGGCTGCATCAGCAGGGCGCGGTCCGTTTATTGCTGGGGGCGGTGACCAGTGGTGGCGAAGAACTGGAAAAATCCGTTTTTGGCGCATTGGAACTGGATTACCGGGTGCAATATGCCTGGCCTTTTGCGTCGTTGGAACAACTGCTGGTGGCGGATTTCAGGGCGCTTTACAGTCCCGATCCGCTGCCTTCGGCGGAGCGTCGAAGCCTGACAGGCGGGCAGGCGGTTCGCGGCTATGAAGCAGGCTTGTTTTCCGCCGACAAAGGTTACCAGCTCTCCGTCAGTCAGGTACTGGCCTCCTGGAGTGGCGACGCAGGCTGGTCGGCGCGTCCTTTTTTGTTTGTAGACCATGGCTTTGGCCAGCTCAATGATGCGCAAGGCAACTGGGCACGCTTCACTGCGGCGGGACTGGGCATCGAAGCGGCCTGGGCCGAGTCGGTGAGGGTAGGACTGACCTGGGGGCAGCCACTGGGGCAGGCAACCGGCCGAAATCTTGATCTGGAAGCGGGTCCGGCAAGAGTGTACGGGCACCTGAGTTATCGTTTCTGATTCTGTGAATGAGCTTTCAGCGCTGCGTGAAGAGCCGCCTGAAAATCTGCGAATGCAGCATGACGTTGTGGAAAAGCAATGAAATCTAAATGTCTTGTCGCCCTGCTGGGAATCCTGCTGATGTGTTCAGGCGTACGCGCGCAGCCGGACGTTGAGGGTGATATCGACCGCATCAAGGAATTTCAGGTCAAAGCCCTGTTCCTTTATAATTTCGCCAATTTTGTGGAGTGGCCACAGGAAGCCTTCGCCGATCGCGAAAGCCCCCTGAAGATGTGCCTGTTCGGTGCCGTGCCATTCGGGGAGTTCCTCGACATGGTGAACGGCGTTCGCATTCGCGATCGAACCCTCCAAGTGATACGCACGACGGACTACGACAAGATCCGGGCCGGCTGCCACATCCTGTTCGTGGGCATTGATCGTCTTGATCGGTTGGATGAGTTCTTCAGTAATATCAATAACCTCTTCGTGCTGAGCATTGGTAATACCGATGGCTTTGCGGAGAACGGCGGCGTGGTGAACATCCTGCGCACGCGGGATCGGCAGAAGTTTGAGATCAACCTGAGCCGGGCCATCGAGAACGGTTTGCTGATCAGTTCCGACCTGCTGAGCCTGGCCCGGATCATCAACGACAAATAGCGGCTGTCCCGTCCCAAGCTCCCGCCTTTAACGAATTCAAGGTCCAATATGACCACCGTCCTGATCATTGGCTATGTTTGGCCAGAGCCCCGTTCTTCCGCGGCCGGAACACGGATGATGCAGTTGATCCGGCTGTTTCTGGCGCAGGGATGGGCGGTGACGTTCGGCAGCCCCGCTGCCCTGGGAGAGCACCGGGAGGATTTGACCGCGCTGGGCGTGGACGAGGTTGTCCTGGAACTCAATAGCAGTCGTTTCGATGACTTCGTTCAGAGCCTCAATCCCGACATCGTGGTGTTCGACCGCTTCATGATGGAGGAACAGTTCGGCTGGCGGGTGGAAACCTATTGCCCCCACGCCATTCGAATTCTGGATACGGAAGACCTGCATAGCCTTCGAGGCGCCCGTCAGCAGTGGCTGCAGGAGGTTCTGCGGAGCGGCGGGACCGAAATGGAATCGCCAGGAGACATTCAACCGCTGTTTGAACGGATGGCACCGCAGGATCTGACCCAGCGGGAAATCGCAGCCATTTACCGCTGTGACCTGACGCTGATGATCTCCCGTTTTGAGATCGAATTGCTGACCCAGGGATTCGGCGTGCCGGCCGGGTTGTTGCAGCATTGCCCGTTCCTGCTGGATGTGGCGGCGATTGAGCAGGAGCGGCAAAGCTGGCTGGATTTTTCAGAACGCGGCCATTTCATCAGTATCGGCAACTTTCGTCATGCGCCGAACTGGGATGCGGTCCTGTATCTGCAACAGCACATCTGGCCATTGATTCGCCGCCAACTGCCTCAGGCGCAGTTGCATATCTACGGTGCCTATCCACCGCCCAAGGCCACGGCGTTGCACAACCCAAAGCAAGGGTTTCATGTGCTGGGTTGGGCGGACGATGCCGTAGCGGTAATGCGCCAGGCGCGGGTCTGCCTGGCTCCACTGCGGTTCGGTGCAGGGCTCAAGGGCAAGCTGATCGACGCCATGCTTTGCGGCACACCCAGTGTGACCACGCCAATCGGCGCTGAGGCCATGGCGTCCCAACGCCAGTGGGGTGGAAGCATTGTCTCCGGGCCCGAGGCCTTTGCGGAGGCGGCGGTAGCGCTTTATCAGGACAGCGATTGCTGGCATGAAGCCCAAAGCCTGGGCAGGGCAATCCTTGCCCAGGACTATGACGGGGCGATTCATGGCGATCATTTGCTAGGGGCAATCGCGCGGCTGCAGAACCATCTGGAAAGCCTCCGGCGCCTAAACTTCACCGGAGCCATGCTGCGCCACCATCAGCACAAAAGCACCCAGTACATGGCGAAATGGATCGAGGCCAAGAACAAGCTGTTGGGCTGATCAGTGAGCCTACCAGCCGGGGACTCAGACCTCACGATGGATCAGATAATCTTCCCAGTCGTCTTCCGCAACCTGCTTTTCACTAAGCATTTGTCCGGCCATGGAGATACCCGCCTGATGCACCCGCTGCGGGTCGCCGCAGACCAAGTGATGCCAGTCCGGTAAGTTCCGGCCTTCGGCGACCAGCCGATAGGCGCAGGTTTTGGGCAGCCAGTGGAAATGTTCGGTCTGGTCTGGCGTCAGTTGAATACAGCCGGGCACTTTACGGCAACGACTGGCATAGTCGCTGCAGCGGCAGGTCGCCAGATCGAGAAGCTTACAAGCAATCCGAGTGTAATAGACGGTGCCGTCGTCGGCATCCTCCAGCTTCTGCAGACAGCAGAGTCCGCAGCCATCACAGAGCGATTCCCATTCCTGCGAGGATAACTGCTTCAGCGTTTTCCGCTGCCAAAATGGTGCCTGCGTCGATGACATCGGTAACTCCGAACGTTGTGGGATACAGCAGCCGCATTATGACTGAATTGGCTGCCAGGCCCAATGCGCAGGTGCCGAGAGTGCTTCTGGGGCCTGTCGGCGAGGTTGTGCTGACGCCTTAAAAGGCAGGGCTTTGGCAGGTAAATAGGGAGAGGGCGGTAGGTCGCGAGCAATGGTTGCTGAATTCCTGTACAATAGGCAGCCCTACATATGACACAGGATCATGGTTATGGCAGCGAAGCCGAAGCAAGCAGGTGCGACTGAGACCCATCAATCAATCGCCCGTCAAACCGCCGAATTTCTGAAAAACGGTAATAAGATCGAAGTGATACCCTCCGGTAAGAGTGGTCAGCCGATCACTGGCATGAGCAAGAAAGCGACCTGATCGTTCTCACTCAGTCGATTCGTACATTCGACTTTGCCGCTTTATGATGTGCAGGATCATAAATCGGAAAGGGAGGGTACGATGCCTTTGCCGCTGGAGCACACTGAGCTGATTGCGGCTGCTGTTCGGCCTTGTATCTGCCCTTGGTAAGCCCGCGATGATTGCCTCCAAGCGCCAGCTCGCGACAGGTGCCGCCGGATTCTGCGCTTTTACCAATCTCTACCCAATCCAGGCGCTGCTTCCGGCATTGATGACGGAGTTCAATGCCAGTGCCGCCCAGGTTGGCCTGACCCTATCGGCAGGAACCCTGGCGGTGGCTTTAACGGCGCCCTTTGCCGGGATGCTGTCGGACATGCTGGGGCGTAAGCCGGTTATCCTGGCGAGTTTGGTGGCGGTCGCCCTGGTAACCTTGCTTACCGCTTTGTCCACGTCCATCAATAGCCTGATTGCCTGGCGCTTTCTGGCAGGCTTTTTCATTCCCGGGATATTCGCCACCACGGTTGCCTATATCGGCGAGGAGTGGAGCCCGAAGGAAGCCGTGGAAACAACGGCGATCTACATTTCCGGAACGGTACTGGGCGGCTTTAGCGGACGCCTGATTGCCGGCCTGGCCGCGGACGCCGGCGGCTGGCCGGCTGCCTTTATTGCCCTTGGCCTGCTCGATTTGGCGCTGGTGCCGGTGGTGTTGCGCTGGTTGCCGGCCTCCACCAATTTTCGGCCCGGGTCTGGCTTTCGCAACGCACTGCGGGCGATGGCCCGCCATTTAACCAACGGCCGTTTATTGCGGACCTTCTGCGTCAGTTTCGGCATGCTGTTCTCGCTGGTCGCGGTCTTCAGCTACGTGAGCCTGCGGTTAGCGGATCCGCCATTCGAACTCAGTACCTCCGCCATCGGCGGCATCTTTGCGGTGTATCTGTTGGGTGTGGTGGTGACGCCCCTGGCGGGACGCCAGGTAGCCCGCTTCGGACGGGTACGGGTGGCATTGAGTGGCGTTGGCTTGTCCGGCATCGGAATGTTGTTGACGTTGCCCACGAATCTGCCCCTGGTCATTCTCGGCCTGGCCCTGTTTTCCTGCGGCCTGTTCGTGTTGCAGGGCATAGCGACGGGATTTGTGCCGCAGGTGGCTGCTGGCAATGCCTCGGCAGCGGTCGGCCTCTACATTACGGCTTATTACATTGGCGGCAGTTTGGGCGCCGTGGTGCCCGGGCCGATCTGGCACCAGTACGGCTGGGCGGGCTGCGTTCTGCTGATATGGGGTGTGCTGGCGGTCGTGGGTATCGTTGCCTATCGCCTTTGGTGGGCGGATTCATCAGTTCAGAGGGTGAGGCCGGACGCATGACAGGGTTTGACGTGACGGGTGTTCAGCAGGACTTTGTGAAGACCTGGCAGGAGGACACAATGAAGGCGATGCCGGAGCAATTAGCCAGGGCGGGAAGCGCCCAGGCGGCACGAGGCTGGCGATGGTTGGTTGTCGGGCTGGCATTAATGGGGCTGGCTGGGAGCGCTTATGGCGACGAGTCGGATTCCGCCGTTGAATTCGCGCAAAGCCGGATTTGCATCGTCAGTGAAGGAAAGGCGCGCCCATTGGATGTGGAACTGGCAGAGACCCCGGAGCAGCGGGCGCGCGGGTTAATGATGCGGGACAGCCTGCCGGCGGCATCAGGCATGTTGTTTATCTATCCCACACTGCAATCGGGGCGTAGCGGATTCTGGATGTATCAGACACGGATTCCGCTGGATGTCGCATTTCTTGCCCCTGATGGAAGCATCCTGCGAATCAGTGCCATGGAGCCCTGTACGGAATCGGCTGCGCCAGATTGTCCCGTCTATCGGGCTGAGCAGCCGTTCCAGGCCGCCCTGGAGATGAATCAAGGCTTCTTCGCAGATGAAGGTATCCAGGTGGGCGATCGAATCATTTGGACTGGGGCAAGTGGGTGCGAGGCGAAAGAGACGCAGGCCGCTGCCCGGATTCACAACGCCGGGCCATAGACTTTTCTACGGATAGACGGATTTTCCGTTCTACTGTCTAATTGGTTGAAAGCGGCCGGGTAGCCCGAGAGTGGGTAGTCGCATACAGCAACCAAATTGAAAAAATTGGAAACAATTTCACAACAGTATTTCTCGAAGTTTCTCCTATAGTGAATTTAAGTAGTTCAATCCGAGACCGCCGCCCAGCTGCAGCTTGGATAGGAATCGACTCAAATCGGAGGTTCGTTGCATGATGCTGCTTGGAATGAATGAAAGCCAATGGTTAGTAGTGACGGTCGGCCACATCTGCATGATGGAACTGCTCATGCACGCGGCGCCCACGCCCGGTTGGGCCTTTATGGGTGCGGCAATCTGGACTGGACTGCGTTCAGTCGGCTATATCCTGGGCAACATTGCCAAGGCACACGCGACGCCGGCCTGCTCCGATACCCGGTTTTAACCAGCATTGCGGCTGCTTAATGCCGCTAACACGTCTGTAAGTGTTTAAAAGTCTGTAAGTGTTCAAAAGTGATAGGACACGCCGAAATGAAAGTCATCGTAGGCTTTCATTTCACTACGTTCCATGAATTCATAGGACGCATTGAAACTCAGGTGAATGTCCGCAGGGCGTTCGTCGTCCAGATTCCCTCCAAATAATCCTTCCTCAAATTTATTGCCTGCTCGCGTTACGTTGGTGCGGGTTAAATCAATGCTGCCAAATAAAACCGTGGTACGCCGAGGGTGACTGTGCCGGCCAAATGGTGGTATTTCCGGAAAATTATGAAGCGCCGCTTCTGCATCGGATTGTTGAATGGCCTGATGCTGCTCAATGGCAATGTCATCGAGATCGGTTAGGTCCAACTGGCGTGTGGCCCGAAGCTTGTTATCGAAGAGTACCGACGGAGATGCCACGGCCGGGCCTTGGACCAGATAGGTTGCCGGGTCGACAGCCAGGCTCATGCCCAGAAAGAGCTGCCCCGCATTGGCAACGGTGGCAACCAGGATAATGGCATTCATCAGAAGTACTGCAAGCGAGAGGCGCCGTTTCATGATGATCTGTGTCCCTCAAAATGTGGGTCCAGATTACTGCTGGTTCGCAAACGATACAAACTGTTGGAATTTGCCGACAGCTGAGGGTCTCTTTCGGAATCCACTTATTGGTCTTCCGCCTCGTTAACTCTTCATTGCATTCCCTAAGGGGCAGGCCGCATCCTGTGCAGCTCAGGTGTGGGTAATTTGCGGTTGCCACTGTACTCTGTCTGAAGAAAATGAAAGTCTTTATCGCGTATCCCATCGACGGAGGTATTCTTCGCCTTGATGCTGGTCGGCAGGAAAGCTGGCCGCATTAGGCTGTGAGGTTGTTTGCCACAGTTCAAAGGCGTGTCTCTGACTCGTGTGACGGTTTTGCCAAGGAGTTGCTTTTCATGCACGGGAAATTTTTTCGTTTTGCACTGGCGTGTCTGTTGGTACCAACTCAGGCGCTGGCTGCCTTCTCATATCAGGATGTGGTAACAAAGGCCAAGGAATTGGCTGAAAAAACCTATAAAGCACCGGAACCTGTTCCCAAGTTCATGCGGGAATTGGGCTTTCACGACTACCAGAACATCCGCTTCAATCCCGACAAGAGCCTGTGGCGGGAAAGTAATCCCAATTTTCAGGTGATGTTTCTGCCGCCCGGTCTGTTCTACACCCATCCGGTCACCGTCAACGTGGTGGATGCGCAGGGGGTAAAGGAGGCGGAGTTTCGCAAGAACTACTTCACCTTTGCCGATCCGGAACTGGAAAAGCGGGTACCGCCCGATCTGGGTTTTGCCGGCTTCAAATTAACTTATCCCTTCCACAAGCCGGATGTGCATAACCAGTTTCTGGTGTTTGCCGGCGCCAGCTATTTTCGCGGCGTTGGGAAAGAGAATGCCTGGGGTATCTCCGGGCGGGGTATTGCGGTGGATACCGGATTGCCATCGGGCGAGGAATTTCCGTCCTTCGTGGAGTTCTGGTTGCTGCGCCCGTCACCCAAGGACAGCTCCATGACCTTCTATGGTCTTCTCGATGGCAAGAGCCTGACAGGGGCCTACAAGTTTGTCGTCACGCCTGGCGAGGCGACTGAGCTAAAGGTCTCCGCGACCTTGTTCCCACGCCGTAGTGTGGAGCTGCTGGGCATCGCGCCACTGACGAGCATGTTCTTCTATGGTGAGAACACCAGTCGCCCCCAGGGCGAATGGCGTGCGGAAGTGCATGATTCAGACGGTCTGTTGATCCACGACGGACAGACCTCGGAGTGGCTCTGGCGTCCCTTGATCAACCCACGGTCTTTGCAGATGGATTATTTTCACACGGAGAACGTGCGTGGCTTTGGCTTGATCCAACGAGATCCCAACTTCTCCCATTACCAGGACCTAGGCGCGCGTTATGAGCAGCGTCCAAGCGCCTGGGTGGAGCCGCAGGGCGATTGGGGCAAAGGGCATGTGGTCCTGGTTCAGTTGCCAACGCCCGATGAAACCAATGATAACATCGTGGCGTTTTGGCGCCCCTCAGCTCCAGTCAAACCCAATGAGGCGATGACCTATTCCTATCGGGTCCAGTTTGGTGGCCCAGGCATTGCCAAAGAGACCATGGGCAAGGCGATGAATACCTTTATCGGGGATGGGGACCGCATTGGGGGCGGCGACGTGCCAGGCAGCTACCGGATCATCGTTGATTTTGCGGGCGGGCCTATGGACAAGTTGTCTCGACGTGCGGCAGTGGTCGGTTCGGTAACGCCCTTGGAGGGTACGGAACTGGTCGAGCAATTTGTGGAATATAACGAGCCCCAGAAGGTTTGGCGGCTTTCCATACTGGCCAAGCCGGCGGCGGACCGGCCGCTGTCCCTGCGCGCATTTCTGAGTGAAGGTGAGCGTGCGTTGACGGAAACCTGGACCTATCGATTGCCGCCCGATAACGACATTCTTCCCAAGGGTAAGTAATCATGGTCGACCCATACGGGGAGTTGGCCCTGACCCGCATTCTGACATACCTGGAGGCGAGCGGCCTGGAGGTGACGCGCGAGGTCAATCTGGCCGCGCTACGCTTGGTGCAGGAAGCCCTGGAGGATCCTGCGGGAGCTCCCCTGGAGTATGTCATGGAGCGCATCAGGGAACGTTTCAACATGCCGGCGCAGCCCTTGCCGCCGGCTTTTCCCGCCATTAATCGTGGCAGTATCGGATACGACGACTTCGGATGACGACTCATTCTCCCGGCGCTGGCCGCATGGCCAGTGCATCTCCCGTGAAATGGCGCCGTGCCGCCTGGATCAGGCGGTCACTACTGACCATCGTGGTGTTGCTGCAAACGGTGGTGGGCAGCTATTACATGAGTTCCGTGTTGCCTTATCACGGTGGCAACTTGGTGGAGCAGGGATTGATCCTGTTGTTCGCCATCCTCTTTACCTGGATCTCCGTGGGATTCTGGATTGGTGTCTTCGGCTTCGTGGTTCGCCGTTTTGGCGGCGACCGCTTTTCTCTGGTCCGGCGTCACCCGGATAGCCGTCTGAGTCAGGTGCCACTGGCGCGAACCGCAGTGGTCATGCCGATTTATCATGAAGAAGTGAACCGCTCGCTCGGTGGCCTGCGGGCGGTTTACCGTTCCTTGCAGCGCACCGGGCATCTGGAGCATTTCGATTTCTTTATCCTGTCCGATAGCCGTGATCCGGAAATCTGGCTGTCGGAGCAGGCGGCCTGGTATCAGCTGTGCCAGGAGCTTCAGGCATTCGGGCGCCTGTTCTATCGCCGCCGCACCCTCAACATGAACTACAAGAGCGGTAATATCGCGGACTTCCTCCGCCGGTGGGGACGTTCCTACGAATACATGGTCGTACTGGATGCCGACAGCCTGATGGCAGGTGAGTCACTGGTAAAGATGGTTCGCCTGATGGAGCTGGAACCACAAACCGGTATCCTGCAGACCAATCCTACCTTGGTGAATGCCCAATCCCTGTTTGCCCGCGTCCAGCAGTTTTCCAACCATGTCTATGGTCCTTTGTTCAGCACGGGATTGGCCGCGTTTCAGCTCGGGGAGGCGGCTTATTGGGGGCATAACGCCATCATCCGCACCGCACCCTTCATGAAGCACTGTGGGCTTAAGCGGCTGCCGGGACGAGGGCTCTTCAAGGGGCCCATCAGCAGCCATGACTTCGTCGAGGCTGCCTATATGGGGCGGGCGGGTTATGAGGTTTGGCTCGAACCGGAATTGAGCCACAGCTATGAGGAATCACCGCCGACCCTGGTGGACGAACTGACACGGGACAAACGCTGGGCCAAGGGCAATCTGCAGCATCTGTACTTGCTGCTTTTCGGGCGCAAGATCCGGATGGCGCATCGAATGGCATTCCTGAATGGGGTGATGTCCTATATGGCCTCGCCCTTGTGGTTGTTGTTTCTGGTGTTGGCGACCATAGAGACTACACGTTTGGTACTCTGGCCGATCAATTACTTTCCGCAATCCTACAGTCTGTTTCCTTTATGGCCGGAATGGCGGCCTGAATGGGCGTTTCGACTGGCGGTAAGCACGATTTTCCTGCTGTTTTTCCCGAAGATCCTGGCGATTTTCGATGTCTGGCTAGGCCGTCGTCGGCGCCAATTTGGCGGAATCCTGCGGCTGACCCGCAGTGTGTTGCTGGAAATGCTGGTTTCCACGCTGCTGGCACCGATTCGCATGTTGGCGCACAGCCGCTATGTCATCGAGGCCCTGTTCAATGTGACCCTGCGCTGGGCCGGCCAGAATCGCACGGAAGAGACCGGCTGGATGGATGCGATTCTGAGCCAGGCGCCTGGCACCCTCATCGCGCTCGCGTGGGCCGGGTTTGCCTGGTGGCTTGACCCGATGTTCTTCTATTGGTCGTTGCCGGTGGCCTTGCCGCTGATATTCGCGGCGCCCACCTCCGTGCTGTTGAGCCGTGTTGGAATTGGCCAGTGGTTCCGGCGCCACGGCTTTTTCCTCACGCCGGAAGAGCTTCAGGGCAGCGAGCTGGTTGACGACCTGGCGAGCGCGAACCTGCAGCCGCCACCCGGAACTCGACGTCCGGCATTTGTGCGCGCGATTCTGAACCCGGTTCTGAATCAGGTGCATGGCGCTTTCGCCCGATCTCATCCGGCCGGCGCAAAGCGTAAGCGTTTGGAGGAACTGCGCGAGCGGTGCTTGGTGGAGGGCCCGGATCGGCTACAGCGGTCGGAACTGAGTCTGCTGGCCCAGCATCCGGCAACCTTGCATTGGTTGCACCGCCAGGCGTGGCGGGCGGAGCCGGACAGCTATTGGGGACGTGAATTGGCGAAGCCTGTACGTTAGAGGTCTGGGTGACGGGGCGTTTCGCGAGTTCCCATAGGAAGCCCCGCAATAGCGGGGCCTCTATGGGAAATGGTTAGATTGGTCTGATCAAATAAAGATCATTACTTGGCTGCAGACTGCTTGCGGCGCAGTCCCAGGCCAGCCAGACCCATGCCCAGAAGTGCCAGGCTGGCAGGCTCGGGTACGCTGTGCGGCTTCAGTTTCGCCGTAACCTTGACGATGATGTCGTCGAAATCCGCATCCTGGGATGCGCCACTGTCATCCAGGCCCAGCAGGATTTCGTCGCTGATGCCATCCCAGTAGCTGATGAAACGCTGCTTGGCAGTGCCGTCGTTTTGGTTGGCGCTGGTGGGATCATTGTCGACGTAAATGCCTAGTCCGGTCAGGAAGCTGAAATCCAGTGCGCCGGATCCCGCCTTCCAAGTCATCGTGTAGGTCTGACCGGCGGTGGCTGTTGCGGTATTGAAGATCTCCTGGCCGCCAACCCACAATGAGTTCTTTAGCGAGGCCTCTTTGAACAGGTACTCGAAGGTCAGTTCGAGTTCTGCGTCTGTGTTGGCAAAGATGTGGGCACCCAGGGTTCCGGTCTTGCCGGCCAAATCTGTGTAGTCATTGGTTGTTGGAATGGTGTACGAGGCAGAATCTGCATCCTCGACCACATTGATCAGGGCCGCATTGGCACTACTGGTAAAGCTAAACGCCGCAGTCAGCGCGATCGCATATCCAAGAGATTTCA
>JAEZAA010000013.1 GCA_023430625.1 Pseudomonadota bacterium | reverse complement strand
GCCCTCTTTATTGCCACCGACGTGCGCAAAGCCTGCGACGTGGAAGACGCCCTCGCCACCACCCTCGCCCGCTTCAAACGCCTCGACTACGCCTTCAACAACGCCGGCATCGAAGGCCCCAAGGCCTATACCGCCGACTATGGGGAAGATGACTGGGATCAGGTGCTCACCACCAATCTCAAGGGCATCTTCCTGTGCATGAAACACCAATTGCCCATCATGCTGCGCCAGCGCCGGGGCTGCATCGTCAACATGGCCTCCATCGCCGGCCAGATCGGCTTTGCCGGCACGCCGGCCTATTGCGCCGCCAAGGGCGGTGTCATTCAGCTTAGCAAAGCCGCCGCGCTGGAGTACGCCGACCGGGGCATCCGCGTTAACAGCCTGTGCCCGGCGGTGATCCAGACCGAAATGATCGACCGCATGACCGGTGGCGACGGCCGCATCCAGAATGCCTTTGCCCGCATGCATCCCATGCAACGCGCGGGCTATCCGGAGGAAGTGGCGGACACGGTGATGTGGCTCTGTTCCGGCGCCTCGTCCTTTATCACCGGCCAGGCCATTGCCATCGATGGCGGGTATACGGCGCAATAGGTCCTGATGCCTGGCTGACGTCTAGCCGGGGATCAGCACGTCATCCCATTGCTGGCGTTCTACACGCTCGGCAAAATCCTCCGCCAGCCGCTCCGACGCATCGATCACCTGCTGCCAGTAGCGAATCCGGCTGTCGTCATCGAGCAGGTTGAAATCCTTGCGGTCGGAAATCTTGCCAAAAGGCAGACTCGCCACCAACTCCTTGCTCGGCGCGATCAGTACCACGTTGTCGTAGTGCGCCGGTCGTGGCCGCCGCCAGGACAGGCCCTTGTCGAACCAGCCCGGAATGGTGCGATCATAGAAATGCGGGTACAGCACCAGATCGTCGCTGTCCGGCGCGAAGGGCACGTCGAAGTGATAATCCACGATGCCGCCGTCGCGGTGCACCCGATGGCGGCTGCCCTCGATGTCCCGCACCCCTTCCAACACCAGGGGAATCGCGCCGGTGGCCTCCAGCGCCTTGGGCAGATTGCGGGGCGTCAGCGCCACCCGCTCGGTGGGATAGTCCATCAGCTCCAGAAAGGGCGCATCGCTACCCGTCACATGGAACAGCGAACGGTGGTAAAAGCCCGCCAGCCAGCGCCGCTTGAGGGCATTGGCGCCAGCTGCCAGCAGAAGGCCTGATAACTGCAGCGCGCGCTGCTCCACCTGAGCCAGGGGGCGACAGCCGGCGGTGATCAGATGCAGCTTGAACACGTCGTTGCGGCACACCGCCTCGCCCCCATCCGAACCCAGCATGACCTCGATCATGTCGCGGCTGGACTGGGAAATCATTTGCACCGTGGCTTTCTTGGGATAGCGCAGATGGTGGTAATGATCGCGAAAACGCTGCAGCGCGGCGGCCGGATCGGCCGAGGCATGGGCCGCCATGCGCCAGCCGCCGACCGACGAGCCGAGCAGGTTCAGGGACGAGCGCCGGCCGCGAAAGAATTCTCCCGCCAGGTAACGGTCGAGACCACTGAGGATAAACCACTTGGGCCCGCCGGACGCGCCCACCATGACGCGGAACTGCTCGGGGGCAAGGCCTTCGTTGCGGATGCGGGCGAGCGCCCGGGGACCGGCCTTGATCACAAAAGGTGCTGGATTCATACAACGTCACTCCTCCGGCAAAGGGCGCCAGTGTAGGCAAGCGGTGGCGGAATTGAAACCTTTGCGGCGCGTCAGGTCAGCCAGCGCAGGCCGGCGATTCCGGTCACGATCAGCAGGATGCAGACCAGCCGGAGGATGCTGAGCGCTTCGCCAAACAGCAGAATGCCAAGGATTGCCGTGCCAACCACGCCAATGCCGGTCCAGACCGCGTAGGCGGTACCGACGGGCAGCGTCTTGAGGGCATAACTGAGAAACGCGAAGCTCAACCCCATGGCCGCCAGCGTCCAGAGTGACGGCCAGAGTTTGGTGAACCCATCGGTGTATTTGAGGCCAATGGCCCAACCGATTTCGAGCAGGCCAGCCAAGAACAGTACCCACCAGGCCATGATGATTCTCCTATATCCAGGCGGGGTCGTCCCCGAAGAGAGAGTCAGGCGCCCAGGGTCGTCCCCGGGACCAGGCATGACAAGGCTTTCCTTCCGTGGCAGAGCGCGTCAGGCAGTGCGGAAAGCGCCGGAGTCTAGCAAACCTGGGCGTTTCTGACCACTTCGGAAAGGCCTTATCAAACAGCCCTCAGGCGCAGCCGGATACGAGACATTCGCGCCTTTTGAAGCGCGCCCGCAATCACCGTATAATCGCGCCTTCGATTTGCCCAGATCCTGTGCGAGGCCCTCGTGCCGTGCGGGACGATTCACCTATTTGCAACCAATCTTCGCAATCACTCAGGGACCCGCCACTATGAACTTCGACAACATCCCAGCCGGCAAGAGCCTGCCCGACGACTTCTACACGGTCATCGAAATCCCGGCCAACAGCAGCCCGATCAAGTACGAAATCGACAAGGACATGGGCGCGGTGCTGGTGGATCGCTTCATGGCCACCCCCATGTTCTACCCGGCCAACTATGGCTTCATCCCCCACACCCTGTCCGACGACGGCGACCCCCTGGACGTGCTGGTGGTCACGCCCTATCCGGTGGTGCCAGGTTCCGTCATCCGCTGCCGCCCGATCGGCATGCTGAACATGAAAGACGAAGCCGGCGAAGACACCAAGGTGCTGGCGGTTCCCCATGGCAAGCTGACCACCCTGTACGATCACGTGAACGAGCCGAGCGACCTGCCGGAACTGCTGATCAAGCAAATCGAGCACTTCTTCGAGAACTACAAGGACCTGGAAAAAGGCAAGTGGGTCAAGGTCGACAAGTGGGAAGGCCGTGACGCCGCCCGCCAGGCGATCCTGAAAGCCGCGGAAGCCGTTAAGGGCAAATAAGGCCGACGGCTGAGCAATGCCCTCCCGGCATTGCGGACGACCCGCGAACCCCGGCACTGACCGGGGTTCGTTGCATTTGGAGCCTTCCAACCCACCCGCACCCATTCGCCGTCATGGAGCTTCCCCGATGTCCCGGGCCACCACCCTCTCCAACGAATGGCAGGCCTTCTGGCTCGCCCTGGGCTTTCTGACCCGCCTCCCCATGCTGGCCCGTATCGACTACTCCCAGCAGTTGATGAACCAGAGCAATCTCTATTTCCCGCTGGTGGGGCTGATTCTCGGTGGCCTTTATGTGGCCCTGTACAGCGCCCTGAGCCTGCTCTGGAGCCCTTGGATCTGTGTGCTGCTGGTGCTCTGCTTTCACCTGTGGGTGACCGGCGCCTTCCACGAAGACGGCTTGGCCGACAGCATGGATGCCCTGGGAGGCGGCTACAGCGTGGAGCGGCGACTGGAAATCATGAAAGACAGCCGCATCGGCACCTACGGGACCGTGGCACTGGTGCTGGCGCTGGTTCTGAAAGCCGCGCTGCTGACGGAGGCTGAGCCTATCTGGCTGGCCCTGCTGCTCACCCCAGTGGTGGCCCGCACGCCCGCGCTGTTGCTGATGGCCAGCCTGCGCTATGTCACCGATCCGGACCAGAGCAAGAGCAAGCCGGTCGCCGATGGCTTCTCCTGCCCTCGCCTGCTAATCGCCCTGGGGATGACCCTGCTGCTGGTATTGATCCTGACGCCCTGGCATCCGGGTCTCGTCTGGTGGTGCATCGGCTCGGTTGCGGCAGTCACCCTGCTATGGGGCCGCTATATCAAAAGCCAGCTGGGTGGCTACACCGGCGATACGTTGGGGGCGAGTGTGGCGTTCTGCGAACTGGTGTTACTAATGGGCCTGGCCTGAGCTACTGGGCCTGGCCTGAGCGCTAGTCCGGCCGCCCATAACTTTTGCTTTTGAACTCGACTTCGTCGAGGCCGCGCCGCTTGTTGACCACCAGTGTCAGCACGAAGAAGAAATTGCACATCAGGTTGCACAGGCGCGGCAGAATCATCGGCACCTCGATACCGTCCCGCTCGACTCGCACCAGGGCGCGAATAGCCTTCTTGCAAGCGGAGCGGGCCAGGTGCAGTTGCGGCACCGGCAGCGTGCCCCGGGGCAACACAAAGCCCGCGAGCCGGTCCGCCACTTCCTGGCGGTAATGGCTCATGCGGGCATTCAGCCATTCCAGATCCGCCTCACTCACCGCCAGCCGGCCGCGAATGGAGCCATTGGCATGAAACGCCAGCGGCTGCAGGGTCGCCAGATCCCGTGCCAGATCCGACATCTCGGGCGGCAGCGCGCTCAGGGCCATGCCAATCAGCGTACACAGCTCGTCGGTGATGACTTCGTAGTCACAGAGATAGGAGGTTTCATAGATAAAGGGATAGCAGAGTTCGTCCAGGTTCTTGCCGGGCTTCATGGTGCTGCACCAACCTGCCGGGGGATCACGATGGGTGGATTGGCCTGCAGGTCGATGTGGCTGTCCACGCCATACACGCTGCGCAGGTTGCCCCGGGTAATCACCGCCTCCGGACTCCCCAGGGCATGAACCTGGCCGTTATGCAGCA
>JAEZAA010000231.1 GCA_023430625.1 Pseudomonadota bacterium | reverse complement strand
GGATATCGAGCGCGGAAAAGTAGCGCCCGGGCACCCACGCCTGCCCCCATTCCACCAGCACGGAATAGGCAAACAACCCCAGTGCCGCCAAGAACCCGACCCGTCGTGGCCCCAGTGCGCCCCGCAGCGACAGCGTCAGCACCAGCCAGCAGAGCACATGCAGGAACTTATCCGGTGCCGCCTCGAACACCGCGCCCGGCTTCGGCGTCAGCGACAGGTAGGTCGCCATGCCGGTCAGGACAGGGAATTGCAGGCGAAGCAATAAATCAAACCATTTCATCAACATCAAGCGCAGATCCAGCAAACAGGGATTTGGAAAAGACAGGATAACGACATCAGCCAGCCCCGCAGAGTCTAGCGCAACCGGCAGCCCCGGAGCGACTCGCGGCAGGCAAAATTCAGGCTGGTCACTACACCAAGGGTGTGCGACGACGGCGAACGCCGCTCACGGGAACGGGACGCTTGTCCTCCACGTCGCAGGCGGCACGCACCCAACGGGTGGGATCGGTAACGATTCGTCCATCTGTAAAGGGAATATAGGTGCATTCGCCAAAGAAGCGGACTTTCATCAGGAGCCAGAAGTCGCCCGTCAGATATTCATCCGCCGGGTCGGCGGGTTGCAGGGGGGCGAAGGGATAATCAAAGCCTTCCAGCCGCAGGCGGCCATCCGCCAGGAGCCGGAACTGGCCCATGTAACCCCGCCAGAGCACCTTGCATACGGCGGCATTGGATGGGCGGGGAGCCTGCTGAAAACGGTATTGGTTGCGCCAGGTGGGCTTGGCGGGCGCATCGCCCCGAATAATGGCATAGAGTTTCAGATCACCCAGATCGACCTCCGGGTGCTCGTTGATCAGTTTCTCGGGCAGTTGCTCAGGCATCGAATCCTCTTACCTCAAGGACCATTCTCGTCTCGCCGAACACCGGTGCTACTACCAGCGGTACGACTCCTACCAGCGGTACAACTACAACCGGCGGTACAACTACTCCGGCTTGGGCGGGAAATTTTCCAGCACTTTTGCCACCGCCAGTCGGACCTTCTCCACCCGCTCCCGCGGCGGCTGATCGTCGTCCCAGACATAGCTGGCGATGCCGCGCCAGATCAGCTCGCGATCCGCGGCATCCGCACTCACCACATCGATGACGATGACCGCCTCCTCGGTATAGGTAAACACCGGCCGCGGGCTCCAGATCGGGCCATAGCCGCCCCACCAGGGCCCGTACCCGTAGCCGAAGGTATCGTAGAAGACGTGGACGTCCACCTCTTCGTCAATGCCATGGCGAAACGTCAGGTAAAAGCTCGGCGCCTGATCCACCTTGGGAAAGCCCTTGGCGGTCATGACGTCCTGCACCGCCGCGCGGATCCGCTTGTTCGCAAGCCCGGCCGGGCTGGATTTGGCGGACTCCTTTGCCGGCAGCCAGTCCCAGGTGGAGAGCGCCTGGAAGTCCGCATCGGGGTCATAGTCATGGACCACATCCACCGTCGAACATGCACTCAAGCCCGCGAGGATCAGGGATGTCAGCGCGAACCCGCGTAGCAATCGGCTCATGACGGCTCTCCTCCCAGAACTCCGGTCCACTCACCGTCCGAATGCTCAATAAATCACTCGGATATCCTATGAACTCTATTGTGGCCAGGAAGCAGGAACAACCACTTCGGCCGCGCTGCGAGACACCTCCAACGCGTCAGGCCGGCTCGACGGGCGCCGGTTCCAGCAGCCGCTGCGGGCGGGCGATGTGATAGCCCTGGAGGCAATCCACGCCGATCTCCTGCAGCCGGTCCTGAATACCCTGGCTGCTCACGAACTCGGCAATGGTCTTCATGCCCATGATGTGGCCGATCTCATTGATGGAGCGCACCATCTCATAGTCCGCGCGGCTGTGTTCGATGGTTTCCACAAAGGAGCCGTCGATCTTGAGGTAATCCACCGGCAGCAGTTTCAGGTAGGAAAACGACGCCATGCCCGTGCCGAAATCATCCAGGGCGAAACGCACGCCGCGCTCCTTCAGCCGCCGGATAAAGCTCAGGGTGGTCTGCAGGTTGCCGATGGCCGCCGTCTCGGTAATTTCGAAGCAGATCAAGGCCGGATCCAGGCCGCTGGCATCCAGATGCTCTTCCACGAACTGGTAGAAATGTTCGTCCGACAAGGCCTTGGCGGAGACATTGATGGTGCAGGTATTGAGCGCGGCCGACGCCTGGGGATTGCGGGCCAGGTATTCCAGGGTGCGGGACACGACCCAGCGATCAATGGCGGGCATCAGGCCAAACCGTTCCGCCGATGACAGGAAAGCGGAAGGGCTGATCAGACTGCCGTCCTCGTCCTGCAGGCGTAACAGGATCTCCCAATGACTGCCCGTTTCCTCGGCGACCGCCGGCACGATGGGCTGAAAGAAAAGGCGAAAATGTTCGTCCTGAAGCGCGGCATTGAGGCGCGACGCCCAGTTCATTTCCTCGCGCCGCTGCATCACATTCTCGGCGCCCACCTGGTGCACCACTACCCGGTTACGCCCGCCTTCTTTCGCGATGTAACAGGCGTTATCCGCCTGATTCAGCACCTGCTTGAGGGAGTTGTTCTCCATGCTGATGGGCACCAGTCCAATACTGGTCCCGACCCGGTAAACCTGCCCCTTGCAGGGAAAATTGAAGGCCTTGGTCGCGGCCAGTATTTTGTTGGCGATCCGTAGCGCGTCACGGGCCGTGCAGTTCTCCATGAACAGGCCGAACTCATCGCCGCCCAGGCGCGCCAGCGTGTCCCGGTCGCGAATCTGATCGCCGAACAGGGCCGCCAGCTGGCGCAACAGTTCATCGCCGGCCTCGTGGCCGCAGGCGTCGTTGACCACTTTGAAATGATCCAGATCGATATACAGCAGGGCATGTTCCGCGTGACGGGTGGTGGTGGCCTCCATGGCCCGTGCCAGCCGCGCCTCGAATTCGCGCCGGTTGACCAGGCCGGTCAACGCATCATGGCTGGCCTGGTAATGCAGTTTGTCTTCGTAGGCCTTGCGCTCGCTGATGTCATGCATGATGCCGGAGAAAAACTCGACGCGGCCGTTGGAGCCGAACTGGGCTTCAATGGTGAGCGAAACCGGCACCTCTTTACCATCCGCCGCCACGATACTGCTTTCGCCCCGCCACAGGCCATTCTGCGCCGCGGCGGGAAAGGCAACCTCCCGCAGCTCCAGGCGCGCACCTTCGGCCGCCAGATCGTAGGCGCTCAAACCCTGCGGCTCGCGTTCACTGGCGAAGACTTCACAGCCCTTGCCGTTCAGGTACAACAGGCGCCCACTGGGGTCGGTAAAGAAGATCACGTCCGCCGTTCCTTCCAATACGGCGGCTAGACGCCGGCGGCTGAGTTCGCTTTCCCGCCGCGCCGTCACGTCCCGACCGAAGGCATACAGAAAACCCTCCCGGGCGGCGCTGACGAAGCTCCACTCGATCCAACAGTCGCCACCCTGCTGACGCTTGCAACGCAGCTCAAGCCGCGTCAGCACCCGCTGTTCGTCACCCACATCCAGAATCGCCTGTTCGACTTCGCCACGATCCTCGTCGTGAAACAGGTCCGCGAAATGCCGTCGGCCCAACTCGCCCAGATCGTACCCAAGCAATTGCCGAAAGGCCGGATTCACCTGGGTCAGTTCGCCCTGGCGACTCAGCACACAGAGGATATCGGGCGCCAGCTCGAACAACCGCTCCAGATTCTGCTCCGCCTGGCGCCGGTCCTGCAGTGCCTGCTGCAGATCCTGGTTAACGTGGATCAGCACCTTGGCCCTGACGCGATTGACGCCCCAGAACCAAACGATGGCGGCGAACAGGGTACTGATCAGCAGGCCGCCCAGCAGGAGAAAGCGCGACTCCGCCGGTGAGAAACTGGCTTCGAACGAGGGGCGAGAACTGAACTGCAACAACCAGCGCTGACCGTTGTGCTCGAAGACTTCCTGCTTGAGCAGCATGGGCGGATTACCCGCTTCCGCCGGTTCGGCAGCGATACTGTCGTAGACCTGAAAATGATTGGATCCGGTCTCCTCGCCGGTCGAGTCAGGCAACGCCCCATCAGCGTTGTCCGGCAGTTCCAGAATCTGAAGCCGGACATCCTCGACCTGCTCTGGCG
>JAEZAA010000216.1 GCA_023430625.1 Pseudomonadota bacterium | reverse complement strand
TGGAAAGTCAGCCAGAACCAATCCGGCGAGAACCAGCGCGGCGTGGTGCAGGGGCTGTCGGCTCTGGCCAGCGACGAAGCGCTACGCATGGCTGATCTGGTCAAGCGTTTTGCGGAGCGCGAATGATGGGCTTCCTGATTTATCGACCACTCATGACCAGGTAAGTATGACGTCATGCGTACATTGATTGTCGATCTCTACATTTCCGCCGACCAATACCTGCTGCTGTATCAGGGCGTCACACGCACGGTACATGCACGCAGCCGCGACGGGCTGCGGGTACAGTTTCCCGCCACGATCCTGCAGCGCTTTCTCACTCACGATGGTATTCGCGGCTCGTTCGAGATCCGCTTCGATGCCAACAACAAATTCATTGGGATTGAGCGGCTGGGATAGCCGCTGCCGGCTTGTCGACGCTTACTCGTAATTGAACGACCAGAAGCGGTTCCAGAAATCCAGCACCTTGGCCGGATACCAGAACTGGCCATAACTGCCGTTATAACGGGACAAGGCGGGAATGACACTGCCGCGCTCGCGGTTCAGGTAATGCTTGAGGATGGTGCAGCCATAGCGAAGGTTGGTGGCCATATCCATCAGGTTGTCATCGGGCCGGCCAATTTCCTTTTTCCAGAACGGCATCACCTGCATCAGACCCTGGGCGCCGGCACTGGAATAGGCAAAGGGGTCGAACGCGCTCTCCACATGGATCACCGCCAGCACCAGCTCCGGTGACAGATCGGCACGATTGGCCTCCAGATGCACCAGCTTGAGCAGGGTCAGGCGTTGTTCCGGATCTGGAATATGGCGGGTCAGACGTGCCGACATATCCACCAGCCAGACTTCCGCATCGAAACGGTCCAGAAAACTGCTGGCTTCATTGACGGTTTTGCGCAGCGCTTCGCGCAGGGCCGGATCGGGCTCCGCAGTCTGTGCCTGCACCGTGGATAGACCAAGAAATCCAGCCAAGGCGAACAGGACGCATAGCTGCTGGATGACAGAAAAGAGCCGGCACAGCTGACTGTGCCGGCTTAGGAAAGAAGCGTTCCTTGCTGCTGAAAGACAAGAGATGAACAAAAAACGATCTGGTTTAGCCATGAACAACACGACGGCGGAATAAGGAACACCCCTAGAGTTTATCAGGCGTTCCAGATTCTGCCGTGGCGGCGATCACATCAGCTTGTTCGCCAGGAATTCTGCCAGCTGGTCCAGTGCCACATCCTGCGACTCGGCATCGCGGCGACCCTTGTACTCCACTGTGCCTTGCGCCAGCCCGCGATCGCTGAGCACCACCCGGTGCGGGATACCCATCAGCTCCATATCGGCGAACTTCACGCCCGGACGCTCATTGCGGTCGTCCAGCAGTACATCGATGCCCTTGGCGCTGAGATCGCTGTACAGCTTCTCGGCGGCATCGCGCACCGCATCCGACTTGTGATGGTTGAGGGGAACCACGGCGATGCGGAAGGGAGCCAGCGCTTCCGGCCAGACAATGCCCTTGTCGTCGTGGTTCTGCTCGATGGCCGCCGCCACAATCCGGGACACCCCGATGCCGTAGCAGCCCATGGTCATGACCACGGATTTGCCGTTCTCGTCGAGCACTGTCGCTTTCATGGCTTCGGAGTAGTTCTTGCCCAACTGGAAGATGTGGCCCACTTCGATGCCCCGGGCAATAGCCAGGGTGCCTTTGCCGTCGGGGCTGGGATCACCCTCAACGGCATTGCGCAGATCGAACACCTCGCCCAGGGGCAGGTCCCGCTCCCAGTTGACGCCCCGCAAGTGCTGTCCATCGTGGTTGGCACCACAGACGAAGTCGGCCAGATGGGCCGCGCTGCGATCCACGATCACCGGAATCGACAGACCCACCGGTCCGATGGAGCCGGCGGATGCACCGGTGACCGCCTGGATCTGGGCATCGCTGGCCATAACCAGCGGGCTGCCCACCAAGGGATGCTTGCTGGCCTTGATTTCGTTGAGTTCGTGATCGCCACGCAGCACCAGCGCGACCACTTTCTTCTCGTCCACGCCACCGTCTTCGCCACGGCCCAGGACCAGCAGCGTTTTCACCGTCTGGGTCGGCTCGACCTGCAGGAAGGCGCAGACTTCGGCAATGGAGCGTACGTTGGGCGTGTCCACGGTTTCCATAGTCTGGCTCGGAGCCGGGCGCTGACCCTTTGGTGCCACGGCTTCCGCCATTTCCACGTTGGCGGCGTAGTCGGATTCAGGGCAGAAAGCGATGGCATCTTCACCGGACGCGGCCAAAACGTGGAACTCATGGGAGGCACTGCCGCCGATGGAGCCGGTGTCGGCGATCACGGCGCGGAACTGCAGACCCAGCCGGGTGAAGATGCGGGAATAGGTCTGGTACATCACCTCATAGGTTTCGCTCAGGGATTCCTGGTTGAGGTGGAAGGAGTAGGCGTCCTTCATCATGAATTCGCGGGCACGCATGACGCCGAAGCGGGGACGGCGCTCGTCACGGAACTTGGTCTGGATCTGGTAGAAGTTGGCGGGCAGTTCGCGGTAGCTGCGCACTTCGTTGCGGATCAGATCGGTGATGACCTCTTCATGGGTCGGGCCCAGGCAGAAGTCGCGGTCATGCCGGTCCTGGAAACGCAACAGCTCGGGGCCGAACTTGAACCAGCGCCCGGTTTCCTCCCACAGCTCGGCGGGCTGGGCGACCGGCATCAGGACTTCCTGGGCGCCAGCCTGGTTCATTTCTTCCCGCACCACGGCCTCAACCTTGCGCAGGACCCGCAGGCCCACCGGCAGCCAGCTATAGAGGCCGGCGGCCAGTTTCCGGATCATGCCCGCGCGCAGCATGAGCTGATGGCTGATGACTTCCGCGTCGGCGGGGGTTTCTTTCAGGGTGGCGATGAGAAAGCGGCTTGCACGCATGCTAGGGGTTCCGTGGCTGATCGTGAAAATCTTCAGCGGCGTATTGTAAGGAGTCTGCCGGACACCGTACAGCACGACAGGCGTGTACCCGATAAGCGCTGCCGCAAAACATGACAGCAATTTCATATAGCGTTTTCGGCCTAATGTGACCGCGCCGGCCACTGACGCCAAAAAACGACCAAAGCCTTGCGTTGTTGTGGGTTATTGCCGAAACCCCCACTAACAAGGGGCTGTTCAAGAAGCGACAAATTGCCCGCAAACGCCCGTCTGGCGGGCATTTTCGCGGGGAAGACGACATTGAATTCTCTCTGGGTTAACCCCAGCATGACTCAGGGGTTGACGGAAAAACTACTGCGTCATGCGCTAGGTATGGAGCTCGAAGCGACACAAATAACGTATTCGTCTTCTCGATAGACTGGTACGAGGTGACATAAAGTTATGACAAAGCGTATGGAACATCGGCATAGCATTATCGTTGAACAGCGCCGTACACCGGTGCAGGAGCGCAGCAAGGATCGGGTTAGTCTGATTCTCTCTGTGGCCGCGGAAGTGATCAGCGAAGTCGGGGTGGAGGGTGCCAAGACCTCCGAAATCGCCCGCCGAGCTGGCATCTCGCTGGCCTCGCTGTATCGCTATTTTCCCAACAAGTCCGCCATCGTGAAGGCGATCGCGGAGCAGCACATCGAAAAGCTCGACCAGCACATGAAGAGCTTCGTCCAGGACTTCGATCTGGAGGATGGCTTTGACGAGCTGATCGATACCTACGCCCGATTCTACCGCTCGGAGCCCGGCTACAAGGAAATCTGGTCAGGTGTCGAGGCGATGCCCGAGCTGCAGGAGCTGGACCTGGGTGTGCTGTACGACAATGCCCAGGACATCTCCCAGAAGGCCAAGGAAACCTTTCCCAACATGGACCAGGACCGGCTGTGGCTGATCTGTGTCATGCTGCCGCGTATTTGCAGTGCCACCTTGCGGCTGGCCATGAACATGGATGAAGCCAAGGCCAACATCCTGCTGACGGAGTTGAAGGCGATGGTGCGCGCCTACCTGAAAGACCGGATGTCGGCCAAGACGAAGTAGGCGACGCGCGGTAAGTCCCAGAGGTGGAAAGCATCACGAGCGCAGGGAGGCGCCCACTCCAGATCCAAACAGGCAGGTCCCGTTCAGAACAACGGGACGTTCAGCGCCAGGTTCAGATTCACGTACTTTGCTTCCTTGAAGTCGAGGCGGTCAGCCACGAAGGAAAAGCTCAACCAGCGATGGGTGATGCGGGCGCCGGCTGCTTCGATGAAGGGCTCGCCCAACAGCGTGAACGTCCAACCACCGATTTCATACCCAATGGTCGGAAAGACAAAGGTCTGGTCCGGCTCCTGATAAATCTCCGCCGCCAGGTGCAGTGATTTGTATTGATAGGCACTGCGCAGCAAGGCGCGGGTGGGCAGTTTCTGGTGGAAATTCGCATCGGATTCCCGCCCCTGAACCGACGCGTCCCGATACCGCTCAAAGGGATCATCGGTTTGCACGGGCTCGGTATCGGCCCGGGCGCGGGTGCGCGGTAAGCCGTCCCAGTGGATGCGGGCCAGCAGGTCGTAGGTTTTCAGCCGGATTTGCCAGTGATCCAGCGGCTGCCACTGAATATCCAGGTCGAACGAATAACCATGGCCGCGGTGCTTGCCCGTGTCGACGGGGCGCTCGAACAGGAAGTCTTCCAGATAGTAATAATCGATGCCGAGATTGCCGCTGAAGGTATTGTCGCCGTAGAACTCGGCCTGGCCCTTCAGGGTTCCGTCAATGATGTCGTTGGCGTGGAGATAAGCCAGCGACGGGGTGATGCGCAGGTTGTCCTGTACCTGCCAATCGTAGTGGACGGCAAAGCCCTGGCTCCGTTGATGCATCACATCCAGATAGACGTCATAAACCCGGTTACGGGTGCGGCGGACGTTGTTTTCCTCTTCGTAGTAGAACAGGGCCGTGTCTTCGCTGAACTCCAGCCGATAGTCGTAGCGGGCGACGTAACCGATCCGCCAGTTGTTCCAGGACACCCCCACTTCAAAGCGGTTATAGGTAAACGCGAGGTTGCCGTCCTCCAGCTTGCCCTGCCAGTCATCGGCGATCTGGTGAATGGGCAATGGTTCGCTGTAACTCATGGAGTCCAGCGAGCTATAGATGCCGATGTCGGCATGGCTGACACTGGCCCAGGACAACATCGCGGCCGCCTGCAGCGCGGCACACGCAAAAACTCTGTACTTCATAGGAGGGTTCGCCTTCAAAGGAGCAGTGACACTGCCCCGAAATGGAGAAAGCAAGGGCGGAGTGGCCGCCCCGGATGGTTGATGCAGAATTGGTTTGCGGCCCGGAGCGGGCCGAAACCGGTTCGGTTTACTGCAAGGTTTCGAAGGTGTCGTCGATGTAGGAGATCTTGACCAGGCGGTTGTCCATCACCTCCAGGTCTCCCACATCATGCCCTTCGACCAGCAGGTTGCCGTAAATGTCGTTCAGGCGGTTGGCGCAGGCCTTCAGCACTTTATCGCTGGCTTGCTCGCAGCGGAACTTGACGTCGAGCACGGCGCCGTTCTGGCTGGTGAACTGGAACTGTTCCCGGGGATGGTCCGGCTTGCCGCTACGCTGGTAGGTGATGGCCATGGAGCGCCAGTCGTCCAGATTGTTTGAGCTCAGGCGCAATTGCGCAGTGCCTTCCGAAAAGCCGGTGCGGTCCAGGGCAATGGAGACCCAGCCGCTGGTGCGTCCCGGAATGGTTTCCTCGATCAGCAGCGAGGCGGAGAACAGCGCGAAGTTTTTCTCATTGCCTTTCAGCAAGTCACCCCAAGTGTCGAAGCTCCAGTTCATGGCCGCAGTGGGCAGGGCATTGGCAAAGTCACCCGGATTGTGGATGTCCAGATGGGCGCTCAGCAGGCGATAGCTATCGGACGCGGTACTCACCCGGCCGCTGAAATCCAGCAGGTCCAGCCCGGACACCAGATTGGCCGCCAGCCGCTTGCTTTGCCAGTCGATCCACCAGGTGCCGGCAAACTCGGGCTTCAGGTCAAAGCTCTGGGCGCGGGACTTGAGGCGCAATACCCCGTCGAACCGGTTGCCATCGGGTGCCACAATGGCGCCGTCGAAATCCAGGCGTAAGGGCGTGGTTTCTTCGGTGGCCTTGCGCGCCTGGCTTTGAATGGCGAGAGCGCCTTCCATGAGTTCGCCCTTGG
>JAEZAA010000190.1 GCA_023430625.1 Pseudomonadota bacterium | reverse complement strand
TTTCTCCAGCGCCGCCTGTTGCAGGGCTTCCAGCGAGGCCCGTCGCCCCAGGTCCGTTTGCAACTGCTTTTCCAGGCCCGACAGCTCACGCTGCAGCCCTCCCAGCGCCTCCCGCTCCTGGCTTACGCGAGCTCGCTGCTCCTGCTGGGCAGTTTCCAACTCCTGTTGCGAGTCATCCAGCATTTACAGCTTGAGCGCCAGTTCCTCCAGCTCCTCATCGTCGGCCTGCCCGCGCAACAGCTCTTCTTCTTCCCGCAAGCGGCTGACGGCGCCGTCGATGCGCTGCATGAGCTGCTCCGAGTGACGGATGCGGGATTGCTCCACCTCTGCCCGCTGGTTGGCATCAGCGGAAATCTGGTTGAATTGGTCCCATTCCTGCTGCCAATGCTGCATGTCCTCTTCAGCCTGCATCAGCTTCTCGGAGAACTCCTCCATGGCGAAGCGCGCCATCTCATGATCCGGCTCCAGTTGCTCCAGCTCCATCTCCAGCTGCGCCAGGGTTTCCCGGTCGTTTTCCTGCTCCCGCTCAGCCTCGCTGATCTGGCGCAGGGTATCCTCCAGCTCGGCCCGTGCCCGCCGCTCGCGGTCTCGCAGGTTCTCCAGGCTCTGCTCGGCCCGCGCAATCGCCGCGCCGGTTTCATAGAAGCGCGCCTGTGCCCGGTTGAACCGCTCCGACACATCGTCACGCTCCACCCGCTTCCGTTCGATCTGGGTTTCCGCCGCCGTGCGCAGGTGCAGGTTCTTTTCCAGTTCGATCTCGTGTTCACCAATGCGCTGGCGATGCAGTTGCAACTGGCGGTCTTGGTCACGCCAGCGCAAGGCGCCCAGTTGCGCCCGCTTCAACCGTTCTTCGGCCTTGAGCTCCGTGTAACACTCCGCGGCCTGAGCCTGGCGATGCAGATGCTGAAGCTGCCGTCCCAATTCATCCCGCAGGTCGGTCAATCGATCCAGGTTCTCCAGCGTGCGCTTCATGCGCTGCTCGGTTTCCTTGCGGCGCTCTTTATATTTGGAGATGCCGGCCGCTTCTTCCAGATAAACCCGCAGATCCTCCGGCCGGGACTCGATCAGCTTGGAAACCATGCCCTGCTCAATGATCGAGTAACTGCGAGGCCCCAGGCCCGTGCCCAGAAAGATATCGGTAATATCCTTGCGTCGGCAGCGCGTGTTGTTGAGGAAGTACTCCGACTGCCCGTCGCGGGTCACCTTGCGCTTGATGGAGATCTCGGCAAAACGTGCATATTCACCGCCCAGGGTGCCATCGGAATTATCGAAGTTGAGCTCGATGCTGGCCTGGCCCACCGGCTTGCGGGACACCGAACCGTTGAAGATCACGTCGGTCATGGACTCCCCCCGCAGGTTCTTGGCGGAGGATTCCCCCATCACCCAGCGAACGGCATCGATAACGTTGGATTTACCACAGCCATTGGGGCCTACGATGGCCACCATGTTACTGGGGAACGGAACCGTGGTCGGATCAACGAAAGACTTGAAGCCGGCGAGCTTGATGGATTTTAGGCGCATGCTGGAGGACAACGATTGACGGAGGTTGAGGGTCGGAACGTACGCCAAGGTACGGACGATGACCAGGATACCGAATCAGGGACGGGCGTCTGACACTACATTGATCAATCTCTATCCAGACCGATGAAGCAGGCCGCATTCTATCACAGAAAACTGGGTGTAAAAGCACTGAAATCAGGGGGTAAATAAATGTGCCGAGACAGAGCAAACGCGCCGACGCCTTTTTGACAGGCCCGGTTTGCCGATGCGGCAATGAAACGCCGCAGGAGCGCCAAACGACCGACAAATAACCGGCATTTCAAGCCAGAACTTAAGAATATATGTTTGATATTTAATTATTTTTTAGAATTAGGCCCAGCTTTCGCTTTAAATCACTCCGTCATTGCCTTGCCGCACTCACGGAGAACGCGAAATGTCCACCGGTACCCGCTCCAACACCATCGATTTCAATCGTGCGAAGCTGATTGCGCGCGTTACGGAAATCCTGCCCCGCCTCGAGCCCGGTGACGACATTCATGGCCGTCTGACGCGCAAACTGCAAATGACCCTGGACGTGGGCGAACAGATCAGCCTGTTCATGGAAACCTTATCGGAACTGGTGGAAGTGGATGGTGTCCGCTATCTCCATGAAGCACCACACATCCATCTGCAATCCGAGCGGCTTGGGATGCATCGCTGCCAATACAACCTCACCCTGCAGGGCGATGCCTTGGGAGAAATCAGCTTTGGCCGCGGCAAACGTTTTCTGGAACCAGAACTGAGGGTTATCGAGCAGATGCTGTCAATTCTGGTGTACCCGCTGCGCAATGCCCTGCTCTACCGCCGCGCCTTGAACGCGGCCCTGACCGACGCCCTCACCGGCATCGACAACAAACGCTCCTTCGATAACCAGATCCAGCGGGAAATGGACCTGGCCCGGCGCCATAAGGGCGACCTGTCCCTGATCCTGCTCGACCTGGACCATTTCAAGCAGATCAATGACACCCACGGCCATTCCGTCGGCGATGAGGTATTGAAGGAAGTTGCCGCACGCATCCAGTCGACCTGTCGCCAATCGGATCTGTGCTTCCGGCTGGGCGGTGAGGAGTTCGCAGTCGTCCTCAGCCATACCGATACCGAAGGAGCCCGAGCCATTGCCGAACGGGTTCGCGAGGCCGTCAATGCCACGCCCGTGGAGGTCCAGGGGCGCTCGGTGAAGGTGACCGTCAGCCTGGGCGTGACCAGCTTCTACTACGACGACAGCAGCCAAGAACTGTTCAGTCGCGCGGATCTGGCACTCTACTGCGCCAAGGCCCAGGGGCGTAACCGAACCTCGGTTCAGGAATTGCCCGAGCACCCATGAACGTCGATTGGCCAGCTCCGTCTGGCCGCGAGCCTCCCAAAAATCGCTTACCGTTTGCCGGCGTATCGCCCTTTACGCGCCCCGGGCGCACACGCGTTGGTCCGCTCCGGAAGCACCGCTTTCTTACGCTGCTGACGCTCCATCCGCGCCTTGTCGTTGGGTGTCTGCGCCGTCATGGCTTTCATTTCCAGTCCGACCAGCCGGTACAAGGCTTTCACATCGCGCTCCGCCATTTCTTCCCAATGGCCAACCTTGATGCGGCTGGGCAGCGCCAAGGGCCCGAACCGCACCCGCTTCAAGCGGCTGACCGCTACGCCCTGAGATTCCCAAAGCCGGCGTACTTCACGGTTGCGACCTTCCATCAGCGTCACGTAATACCATTGGTTGATACCGGAGCCACCAGCGGCGGTAATGTCGCTGAAGCGGGCCATGCCATCCTCCAGCAGCACCCCTTCCCGCAGCCGCGCCAACATCTCGTCATCCACCTCGCCCATCACCCGCACCGCATACTCGCGATCTACTGCATGGGACGGATGCATGAGACGATTGGCCAGCTCGCCATCGGTCGTGAACAGCAGCAGAC
The DNA here is from genome assembly GCA_023430625.1 of Pseudomonadota bacterium. Lineage (GTDB taxonomy): Bacteria > Pseudomonadota > Gammaproteobacteria > Pseudomonadales > Oleiphilaceae > JAEZAA01. Next base: position 1,708 of record JAEZAA010000190.1, on the reverse strand, counting down.
CGGTGGTGTTGATGTCCAGTCGACCGACCGAAATCCAACGCTGCCCCTGAATCTTGGGTAACCGCTCAAAGACGGTGGGACGCCCTTCCGGATCGCTGCGGGTACAGACTTCGCCTTCCGGCTTGTTATACATCAGCACGCGAACCTGCTGGCCCCGCTCCACCGACTTCACCGCGCGCCCGTCCACTTCGATCTGGTCCTTACTGGTGGCGCGGTCACCAATCTTGGCAACTTCGCCGTTCACACGGATACGGCCGGCGCGAATCATTTCCTCGATTTGACGGCGGGAACCGAGCCCGGTTTGGGCCAGTATCTTCTGGAGCTTTTCGGATTCAGACATGGGAATTCCTTCTGTTGGGAGCAAGAGCCTTCACGGCTCGTTTGGGCAGAGGCCTTTATAGCCCTGGATTCAAGAGAAACTCATCAGTGCAGTGTCTTATCTTCGGGTACAGCGTCGTCACCGCCAAGCTCATCCAGACCGGGCCCGCTGGCACTGGCGCCGGGCATGGCCAGCTTGGCTTCCAGTTCACGGCCAATGGCCTCCAGATCACGGATGTCCGCCAGCGGCGGCAACTGCTCCAGGCTGGTCAGGTTGAAATAATCCAGGAACTGACGTGTGGTTGCATACATTGCCGGACGCCCCGGAACGTCCTTATGGCCGACCACCCGAATCCACTCCCGCTCCTGCAGCGTCTTGACGATGTTGGTGCTGACCGCAACGCCGCGAATGTCTTCGATATCGCCGCGGGTAATGGGCTGGCGATAGGCGATGATGGCCAGAGTTTCCAACAAGGCACGCGAGTAGCGCTGTGGCCGATCCTCCCACAGCCGGCTGGCCCAGGGCGCGAACTCCAGACGTACCTGAAAGCGATAGCCACTGGCCACTTCCACCAGCTCAAAACCACGGCCGTCGCAACTCTGACGGATCTGCTCCAGCACCTCACGCAGTACCGAACGGGCTGGACGCCGATCCTCGTCGAAAATCTCGCTCAACTGGTCCAGGTTCAGGGGCCGGTCCGACGCCAGCAACAGGGCCTCAAGAATTTTTCGTAACTGGATCAGGCTGTCTTCCACCAGAGCATTCCTCATTTCTAACAGCTTAGGCCGCATTTCCTACAGAATAGGCCTCATCCAACAGAACAGGCCTAGTCCAACAGAATGCGCCTCAGGCGGTTCGTGCCCGTACATGAATCGAACCGAAGACGTCCGTTTGCACCAGTTCCACCAGGGATTCCTTCACCAGCTCCAGCACCGCCAGGAAGGTGACCACTAGGCCCAGACGGCCCTCCTCGGCCAGGAACAGATCGTTGAAACTGACGAACTTGTCCGCCGCAAGCTGTTCCAGCACCTGGGACATCCGCTCACGGGTGGAAAGGGTTTCCTTCTGGATATGGTGATGCTCGAACAACTGGGAGCGACGTAGTACTTCCTGAAATGCTAGCAGCAGATCCTTGAGGTCCACATCCGGCTGCTGCCGGGGCCGTTCGAACTTGGGCATCGCCGCCTGGGCCGGAAACAGGTCCCGCTCCATGCGCGGCAGTTGATCGAGATCTTCCGCCGCCTGCTTGAAACGCTCGTATTGCTGCAAGCGACGAATCAGCTCGGCGCGAGGATCATCCTCCTCTTCGTCGCCTTCGGCGGTCTGGCGCGGCAGCAGAAAGCGTGACTTGATCTCGGCCAGCATGGCCGCCATCACCAGATACTCCGC
>JAEZAA010000176.1 GCA_023430625.1 Pseudomonadota bacterium | reverse complement strand
CGAACTCAGTCGTGAAACCGCTCAGCGCCGATGGTAGTGTGGGGTCTCCCCATGTGAGAGTAGGACATTGTCAGGCACCTATCCGAGCCCCTGGAGCAGCCCTCCAGGGGCTTTTTACGTTGGGGCGAACGGAGCCAGCAAGCTTACTTCGGGACGCTGGTTGGTTTTATCTGCTGGCTTGCGCGCCGTTGCCCTGCATGTGTCATTTTCAGGCTGCAAGCGTGCGGTTAAAGTGGCGTTTAACATTGTCTTGATTATATCCTAGCGGTGGTTTTATTTATTTAAGGGTGTCGTCGGGCACCAGTAGGAGAAAAGCATGTCCAGTGATCGTTTGGTTATTTTCGATACGACGCTTCGCGACGGTGAGCAAAGTCCCGGCGCCTCCATGAATAAGCAGGAAAAGCTGCGGATCGCCAAAGCGCTGGAAAGAATGCAGGTGGATGTGATTGAAGCTGGTTTCGCGATTGCGAGCCCGGGTGATTTTGATGCCGTTAAGGCAATCGCTGACACCATCAAGGATTCACGGATTTGTAGCCTGTCTCGCGCATTGGATAAAGACATCGACCGCGCAGCAGAAGCCCTGAAAGGGGCAAACGCTTCACGTATCCATACGTTCATTGCAACGTCGCCGATCCACATGAAGTACAAGCTGCAAATGCAGCCGGATCAGGTTGTGGAACAGGCTGTTCGAGCGGTTAAACGGGCACGCCAGTATACCGATGACGTAGAGTTTTCTTGCGAAGATGCCGGCCGGTCTGAAGTCGACTTTCTCTGCCGCATCATTGAGGCGGCAATTGATGCTGGTGCCACGACAATCAATATCCCGGACACCGTAGGCTACGCGATACCAGCGCAATTCGGTGAAACGATACGAGTTCTGCTTGAGCGAATCCCGAATTCCGATAAGGCGATATTTTCTGTCCACTGCCACAATGACTTGGGATTGGCGGTCTCCAACTCCCTCGCGGCCGTGATGAACGGTGCGCGCCAGGTGGAATGTACGATCAACGGCTTGGGTGAGCGCGCAGGTAACGCGGCGCTTGAAGAGATCGTCATGGCCGTGCGCACGCGTAGAGATATCTTCACGGTCGATACACGCATTGATACGACCCAGATCGTGCCATGCTCCCGATTGGTCTCGACGATCACTGGGTTCCCGGTTCAGCCCAACAAAGCGATCGTTGGCGCCAACGCCTTTGCCCACGAATCCGGTATTCACCAGGACGGCGTCCTGAAGCACCGTGAAACCTATGAAATTATGCGGGCTCAGGATGTAGGCTGGCACACCAACAGTATCGTTCTGGGTAAGTTGTCTGGCCGCAACGCATTTCGGACACGTCTTGAGGAGCTTGGGTTCAAGTTCGATACCGAGTCTGCCTTGAACGAAGCCTTCTCCCGCTTCAAGGATTTGGCCGACAAGAAGCAAGAAATCTTTGATGAGGATCTACAGGCACTTGTTAGTGAAACGATGGGGGCTGCTGAAGAAAGATTTCGCCTGGTCTGTCTGTCTGTATGCAGCGAGACCGGGGTGACGCCGGTTGCGAAGTGCACCCTGATGGTAGACGGGGTTGAGCAGTCTGCTGAGGCTGACGGCAGTGGGCCGGTTGACGCGACGTTCAAGGCCATTGAAAAGATCGTTCAATCAGGTGTGAATCTGCAATTGTATTCGGTGAACAGCATCACCAGTGGTACCGATTCCCAGGGTGAGGTGACGGTGCGTGTCGAGCGTGGTGGGCGGATCGTAAACGGTGTTGGCGCGGATACGGATATTGTGATCGCGTCAGCCAAGGCCTACGTGCATGGGCTCAATCTGATTTCTTCTGACACGCAACGTCAGCACCCTCAGGGCGACGTTTAGGTTAGGGCGGGGCGAATCATGGGGGAAGCCCAGCGCCAGCAGTACGCGAAAGCAATGGGCCTGACCCTCTGGTATGGGCGTGCGCGCCTGCCTGGTGCGCCTCAATCTCCGGTTCGTGACTTCTCTGGCTTTGTGCAGGATACCGCTTCGGCTGTGTCGCGCCCGGCGGCGGCCAAACGCTCGGGCGAGAGTCGTCCTTCTCGAGAAAGAGGCGGCTCGCCAGGCAGTGTTGTGAAGGCGCTCGGTCTGATGCCTGCAACTGTGCAGCCTCAAGCTGAATCGGCGTTACGTCCGGTGGTTGCAGAGATTGCGGCGGATCAGGTCGCCACGCCCGCAGCGGCTGCGATCGAACCCGCAGGGGCTCGTGATGAGCCGGTACCCGAATGTCAGGTGCGAGCCTATCGTTGCGGCAAGTATGTCATCCTGAATCTCGCTCACCCAGAGACTGATCCCAGTCGAGAAGCCGCACTGCTGGCAAATCTGGTTTCTGTTGTTTGGCATGGGCAAGAGGTCGAGCCGCTGTTTGACTGGGCCTGGCCGGTGTTCGCGAATGTGCGTCTTCCTGGCCAGGGCAGGCTGGCGGCAACGAAGATTCTGACCGAGCAGCTCAATCGCAACTCTAACGGTGCGAGCGGTATCATCCTGTTCGGGCGCCCACCGTTTTTCGCAGATTTGGGTGAAGGCTCGCCAGCTTCACCTGGACCCGCTGGCTCCGGTGCCGACGCGCTTAAGATTCTGCTGTCAACATTTAGTCTGGGTGAGCTCCTGCTCGAGCCGCAACGAAAGAGGGATGTATGGCGACGTCTCCGGCATCTTTCGGATTGTCCTTGAATCAAGACACTGCATCCGTGTTCTTAAGACCGATGACCCACTCCGATCTGGCGAAGGTGCTCGCGAATGAGCGCGCAGCTTATTCGCATCCCTGGACCGAGGGAATCTTTCGCAATTGTCTCCATAGCGGCTACGAGAACTGGGTGGTTGATCAGGAAGGCGATCTATGTGGACACGCAGTTCTTAGCATTACATTAGATGAGGCGCATCTGCTTAATCTTTGTGTGGCACCAGGCCAGCAGCGAAAAGGGCTTGGACGACAGGTGCTGGATTTCGTCATTGAGCGCGCGCAGCGGGTCGGAGCCAAGAGCCTTTTTTTAGAGGTGCGAGCGTCCAACGAGCCGGCTGTGCTGCTTTACGAATCCACCGGGTTTCGCGAGGTCGGTCGGCGCAGGGATTACTATCCGGCAGCGCGGGGGCGCGAGGACGCGCTCGTGATGATGCTGCCATTGGCGGATGACATGATGGATTTGTGTTAGACAGCCTTTTGTCTAACTAGGGATACACGCAGATATGGGAGTTTCCGCAGGATTGCTGCCGCCGCACTGGTTGTGGCTATGTCATCTGTTGTATCTCGGACTACTGGTCAGTGCGATCCGCCATGCGGAGTGGCATCGTCTGTGGGATCATCGGTCGCTGCAACATCTGTTGGGCGCGGCGATCGTTGGCTTGATGTTGCTGTGGCAGATCCGGGCCGGCATCTCTCCTGGATTGGAAATTCATTTTCTTGGCCTCACGGCTCTGACCTTGGCGCTGGGTTGGTCGTTCGCCGTGATTGCCTCGTCCATTGCCCTGTTGGGGACAACGCTGATCGGTTCGGAGGCAGGTGAGGCGTTTTCCTTCAATGCGCTCATCGCCTGTGTAGTGCCCATCAGCCTTTCCTATCTCGTTTGTGTTATTGAGCGATATGTCGGATTTCGTCTGTTCTTTGCCTACATCTTTATATGCGCTTTTTTCGGTGGGGCCTTGGCGGTTGTGGGAACCGGGCTGTTGATTGCATGCCTTTTATGGCTCGCGGACGCCTACAGCATGCGCGAGATCATCGATTACTTTCTCATTTACCTGCCGCTCATTGCCTTTCCGGAAGGGGTGGTCAACGGCACGATTATCACTGGCATGTTGGTGTACATGCCGCAGTATCTGAAAACCCTGCAGCCTGAACGGTATAGTGGGCAGCCTTGATTTCTTTTGACCGGTATCGGGTGCCGCTATAATGCCTGCCCGAACTATTGATTTGAGCGTGTTGTATCCTATGACCCAGTATCGAAACGAAGTCGCCCGTCGGCGCACCTTCGCCATTATTTCTCACCCTGACGCCGGTAAAACGACGATCACGGAAAAAGTGTTGCTGCATGGTGGAGCGATCCAGAGAGCGGGCACCGTCAAAGGCAAAAAGTCGGGGCAACACGCCAAATCAGACTGGATGGAGATGGAAAAAGAGCGCGGAATTTCCGTGACGACCTCCGTCATGCAGTTCCCGTATCGAGACAGCTTGGTCAATCTGTTGGATACGCCGGGGCACGAAGACTTCTCCGAGGATACCTATCGCACGCTGACCGCCGTGGACTCCTGTCTCATGGTGATCGACAGCGCCAAGGGGGTAGAGGAGCGGACCATCAAGCTGATGGAGGTAACCCGGCTGCGGGATACGCCGATTCTGACCTTTATGAACAAGCTGGATCGGGATATTCGAGACCCCGTTGAGCTGATGGATGAAGTGGAAACGGTGCTCAACATTCAGTGCTCGCCCATCACCTGGCCCATTGGTCAGGGGAAGTATTTCAAGGGTGTTTATCATTTGCTGCGGGACGAGACCATTCTGTACCAGTCAGGGATGGGGCACCGACTGCAGGATGGTGAGGTTATTAAAGGCCTCGATAATCATCTGATAGACGAGAGACTTGGGGACTTTGCCCAGCAGTTGCGTGACGAAATCGATCTGGTGAAAGGTGCGTCGCACGAGTTTGATCTGGAGGCCTTTCGTGCGGGCACGCTGACGCCGGTGTTCTTCGGCACGGCGCTTGGCAATTTCGGTGTCGATCATATGCTCGATGGTCTGGTGGATTGGGCGCCGGCGCCCATGCCGCGGCAGACCGATGTGCGGGTGGTAGATGCCGGGGAAGAGGCTTTCAGTGGCTTCGTCTTTAAAATTCAGGCCAATATGGATCCATTGCACCGGGACCGCATTGCGTTCTTGCGGGTCTGCTCCGGGCGCTATGAGAAAGGGACGAAGATCTTTCACGTGCGCCTGGGCAAAGATGTGCGCATCTCCGATGCGGTCACTTTTATGGCGGGTGACCGGGAGCAGGTTGAGGAGGCCTACGCCGGCGACATCATCGGCTTGCACAATCACGGCACGATCCAGATTGGGGATACCTTCACCGCAGGCGAAGTCATGCGTTTTAGTGGTATTCCCAACTTTGCTCCAGAATTGTTCCGACGGATCCGGTTGCGGGACCCGCTTAAGGCAAAGCAGTTGCAGAAAGGATTGATCCAGTTATCGGAGGAGGGAGCTGTACAGGTTTTCCGGCCTCTGAACAACAACGACCTGATTGTCGGCGCTGTGGGGACGCTCCAGTTCGATGTGGTGGTGCATCGCTTGAAGAGCGAATATAAGGTCGAGGCGATCTATGAGGCAGTCAACGTATCGACGGCGCGCTGGGTGACTAGCTCCAGTGCGCAAAAGCTTGAGGAGTTCCGGCGTAAGGTCGGTGATAACCTGGCGCTTGATGGTGCGGATAACCTAACTTATATCGCGCCCACCATGGTGAATCTCCAGTTAGCAATCGAGCGTTATCCCGACATTAAGTTCCATAAAACGCGGGAGCATTCGCAAGGCGGCGCCTAAAGGCCCAATTCCGCTGGCGTGCAGCTTCGGGTTACCAGGGACAGGCAGGAGGTGAAAGTATGCGCATGATTGATAGTCACTGCCATTTTGACTTTCCCGACTTTGATCAGGATCGTGCACAGGTTCTGCAGCAGACCGTCGCGGCAGGCGTTCGGGCTGTTGTGGTGCCGGGCGTTCGGGCTGCCACCTGGGAGTCCCTCCTGCATTTATGCGAGGAGGCGCCGCACTTGGTCGCGGCGTTAGGGTTGCACCCCTATTTCATTGAGGAGCACCAATCCTCCCATATCCGCCAGTTGCAGGCGCTGATCGCGGCCAATGCGGACAACATCGTGGCGGTCGGCGAGATCGGCGTCGATGCGCGCAAGCCGGAGCTGGAGCGCCAGTGGGCGTTGTTTCGGGCACAACTGGATGTGGCGCAGGCGGCGGATAAGCCGGTGATCATTCATTCGGTGAAAACCCACGACGAGGTGTATGCCGAGCTGAAGCGTCGTGACCTGCCAAAGCGAGGGGTGATACACGCGTTCAGTGGCAGCACTCAGCAGGCACAACATTTTGTCGACATCGGCTTTAAGTTGGGTGTCGGCGGTGTCGTCACTTATGAGCGCTCGCATAAGACGCGCGAAGCCGTGCGACAGATGCCAGTCGAGGCATTGGTGCTGGAATCCGACGCGCCAGACATGCCCATGGCGAACCATCGGGGCGAGCGAAATTCGCCACAATGGCTGCCGGATGTCCTTGCTACATTGGCAGAGCTGCGTGGGGAATCGCCGGACTGGTTGGCGGAACAGTTATGGCGAAACGCCTGCGAACTCTTTCAGCGGGATTTTTCGGGGATTCAGCAGAAAAGCAGTAGCCTTTCCATGGAAGTTTCCCTATAATCTCGCGCCCGGATTTGCAAAATATATGACACGGTTTAAGCCCCGAGCCGGGTCATGACGGGACAGTTTTGTCTATTGATTCATCTTCCCTGGTCGGGTAGTATGTCCGGCTCTTTGTGTTGGGAAGCCTTGATTGAGTGAAGGCGGGATTCAATGAAAACGATTAGTGCTAAACCAGAAAGCGTAAAGCGCGACTGGTACGTGGTTGACGCAGCAGGCAAGACCCTGGGTCGTCTGTCCACAGAAATTGCCCGTCGCCTGAGGGGCAAGCATAAAACAGAATTTACTCCGCACGTGGACACCGGTGATTACATCGTGGTCGTGAATGCGGAAAAAGTCCGTGTTACCGGTACCAAGGCCAAGGACAAGAAGTACTATCGCCACAGCGGCTATCCGGGTGGCTTGAAGACCATGGCTTTTGAAAAGATGATTGACCATGCGCCTGAGCGTGTTATCGAGTTGGCGGTGACGGGTATGATGCCCAAGAACTCCCTGGGGCGCGCCATGCTGGGCAAGTTGAAGGTCTATGCTGGATCTTCGCACCCCCACGCGGCTCAGCAACCCATTCAACTGGATATCTAACGGAAGGTTTCTATGGCAGCTACGCAAAACTACGGCACCGGGCGCCGTAAGACCTCCACTGCACGGGTCTTCATCAAGCCGGGAACAGGACAGATCATCGTCAACGACAAGCCGCTGGACACCTACTTTGGTCGTCCGACCGCGCGCATGATCGTGCGTCAGCCTCTTGAGCTGACTGATCTGGCCGGCAAGTTTGATGTTAAGGTCACGGTCGCAGGCGGTGGTAGCTTCGGCCAGGCTGGTGCGATTCGTCACGGCCTGACGCGCGCCCTGATGGAATATGATGAAACGCTTCGTGGCACGCTGCGCCGTGCAGGCTTCGTAACGCGCGATGCGCGGGAAGTTGAGCGTAAGAAAGTGGGTCTGCGCAAAGCGCGTAAGCGTCCGCAGTACTCTAAGCGTTAAGACCATATACAGTCTTGCGTCAAAGAAAACGCCCGGGATATCCGGGCGTTTTTGTTTCTGCCGGTCTGGTGCAAAGATCTGTTGATGTGGCGCAAAGACCGGGGCGGAAGCCGGGGAAGAGGGGCACCTAAAGGTGGCATCTTCTTGTGTCGGAAGGGCAATTTCATTAGTATGTGTGCCGCAATTCCTGGACCTGATTTGTCAATCGGTAGCGACCGGCTGGAATGAGTCGTGGCCGCTCGTTGCGTAGTGGGAGAAAACCTGTATGAATAATGG
>JAEZAA010000175.1 GCA_023430625.1 Pseudomonadota bacterium | reverse complement strand
CGAACTCAGTCGTGAAACCGCTCAGCGCCGATGGTAGTGTGGGGTCTCCCCATGTGAGAGTAGGACATTGTCAGGCACCTATCCGAGCCCCTGGAGCAGCCCTCCAGGGGCTTTTTACGTTGGGGCGGAAATGTCCCTCTGGCGGATCAGTTATCTGGTGGCTGCCAGCCATGCGGTTGGAACAATTCTGATCGCTATCGATGCGTATTCCCTCTCTTTGCGTAAGTTTTGCCTGCGTCTTCGATGCTCTTGGCCTGTCTAACTCTTCTCTGATTCGTTACTATCCATGCTTGCTGTAAGCGGAGGTATTGATGACGGAATCCATATATTGGCACGACTATGAAACCTTTGGTGCGGATCCGCAGCGGGATCGGCCGGCTCAGTTCGCGGGTATCCGTACGGACTTGGATCTCAACGTCATTTCCGATCCGCTCCTGATTTACTGTGAGCCTGCGGATGATATGCTTCCGCAGCCGGAAGCCTGTCTCATAACCGGTATTACACCGCAGATGGCCAAGCGGGAAGGACTGAGGGAGGCGGAGTTTATCCGTCAGATTCACGAGGAGTTTTCTCAGCCCGGTACTTGTGTTGCTGGCTATAACAACATCCGCTTTGATGATGAAGTAACCCGCCATACGCTCTACCGCAATTTTTATGATCCATATGCACGGGAGTGGCAACACGGCAATTCTCGCTGGGACATTATTGATATGGTGCGGCTGGCGTATGCGCTGCGTCCTGACGGAATTGTTTGGCCGACAAAGGAAGATGGCAGCCCTAGCTTTCGGCTGGAAGAGCTCACCAAGGCCAACGGTATTGCGCACGAGGCTGCGCACGACGCCCTTTCCGACGTGCACGCCACGATAGCGATAGCGCGTTTGATCAAGGAGCGCCAGCCAAAGCTTTATCAGTATGTGTTCGAGAACCGATCCAAACAGGCGGTTCTTGCCATGTTAGATGTCATCAGCATGAAGCCGGTCTTTCACGTGTCCTCAAAATACCCGGCCTACCGTCGGTGTGCGGCGCTGGTCGCGCCGGTTGCACAGCATCCGGAAAATCCAAATGCCGTTCTGGTGTTCGATTTACGGTACGATCCGGCTCCTTTAGCGACCCTGACGGTCGAAGAAATTCAGCAACGGCTTTTTACCAGGACGGATGAACTGCCCGCTGGGGTCGAACGTCTACCGGTGAAAGCAATTCATGCGAACAAATGCCCGATTGTGGCTCCTGCCGCCATGCTCAAGACATTGTCTGCCGAACAGCTCGAGTCAATGGAGCTGGATGGGCCACGGTTAAGAGAGCATTTGGCTACACTGAGATCAATTCCCAATGTGGGGGAAAAACTTGCGCAGGTGTTCAAGCGCGCAGATGTGAGTTCGTCCGACGACCCGGATCTAATGCTGTACAGCGGCGGCTTCTTTAGCCCTCACGATCGCAAGTGCATGGACTTTATTCGTTCTCAGGCACCCGATATGTTGGGAGAGCTCGACATTCGCTTTCAGGATCCGCGGCTCGAGGAGATGCTGTTCCGTTACCGGGCGAGAAATTTTCCCGCTACCTTGAACGGCGAGGAAATGGAGCGGTGGGAGCAATTCCGGTTTCATCGCCTAAGCGATCCCTCAGGCGGGGGCTCGATTACCTTTGACGCCTACTTCCGTAGGATCCAAGAGCTGATGAGTAATCCGAGCCTGATCGAGCGGGACAGGTCCATCCTGCAGGAGCTGTATTTCTACGGCGAGTCCATCATTCCCGTCGGTTAGGGAGCAGTTATTTAGGTGGGCGGTGAGGAAAACCTCACCGCAGCTCTGAAGTGAGTAAGAGCCCTATTGGACGCTTCGTTGCGGCTGAGGGAACAGCCCGTTGCGCTCTATCAGCAACGATTTGTTCTCTACAGGCTTGAAGGATTCATGAATTCCCTCCTGAGGCTTGCCTTCTGCGACGGCTTTACCCCGGTTGAAGGTCAGGAGTGTCGTCGGCTCAGCAAGCAGTTCCTCGCGATAGAAATCGACCAGATCGTTCTTTTCCAAGGTGAGAATCTGTTTGGCGATTTGATCACGGGTATCGAAGTCGTAGTTCATCTCATCGATATTGATCCAATAGCGCTCTGAGCGTTCACCCAGGGTCTTGGGACGTTCCAGATAATTCGCAGCGAGCGCACGGCGATAACTATCAAAGGCCTGTTCTGGCATGCTGGCCAAATCATCAACGAACCCGCTGAGAAACTCCTGCGACGCTTGATGCAACTGCTCTGGCGCTGCGGAAGGTGATTGAACCACGAAGGCCAGCGCGGGGACTTCAAGCAAGCTCAAGGGAGTTGCAAAGACGGCATAGCCTAGCTGGCGCTCAGTTCGCATTTCCTGGTAGTAAGGTGCACTTAATAGCTGCGCAAGGAGGGCATATTGCGCCCGGGTGCGGAACGTCTGGTCGTTGCCCTGAAACAACCAGGTGAAGCCTGTGTCGTTATGATCTAACTGAAGTTGCTGAAACCAGTTGCTGCCATTGTTTAGTGCCACCACCTGGGCGCGTTCCACCGGGACCAGCTCAGCGACATCGGTCAAATGCTTCAGTACCTGACCATTCATCGCTATGGCAGTTTTTTCAGAGAGATTGCCATGGGCGAGGGTGACGGTTGTCATCTTACTGAGCAGGCGCGGGATGAACGCCGTAAGATCGCTCAGTGTCACCGTCTGCAGCGCGGCCAGCTGCTCTTCCTCGGTCCAGTACGGCTGTAATAACAGTTTGCGGATTTCGCTGATCGTACGTTCATATGGCTTGTTTTGCGCGGCGTTGGCCAGTCGCCGGTGAAGATTGTCATAGGCGAGATCAAACTGTTCCTGAGTCGGTTTTAAGTGGGTCAGTGTGCTCAGGACTGTCTCCAACAGGACTTCCTGCTTATCGCTGTAGCCTTCCAGGCGCATGGTGAAGCCGCGCATGTGCTTGTAGACCTGGTAATTCAGGCCAGCCAAGCGAGCCGGATAGGCGTATTCATTCAGTTCATCGTCTGCAACAGCGACAAATAACTCTGTCAAAACTGATTCCCTGGGCGTGGCGTTGGCATAGGGCGATCGTACGCTGACATAGAAATTGGCGCGCGGCGTATTGAAGCTGGTGTCTTGCGCGTACCAAGCTTCCAGACTCTCTGTGGTTTCCAGGCGAATCGGCTGGCGCATGGTGTCGCCCGCGAGCAGCTTGAGGTTCTCCGGGACAAAGGGGTTGGGCTGCGGTAAGCGGAGGTCAGCCACCTCTGCGGGTGGTGCAATTTGTTGGCGCTCATTGGGGGTGAGACTGCGATAGCCGTAGTCGGTTTGATACCAGGTGCTGGATTTATCCGTCGGGACGCCTGGGGCCATCAATGTGATAAGAACATTTTCTGGCGTCAGGTGGGTGAGAAGCTCCTGGTAAAGGTCAGGGGCGTACTGATCCATGCGGTAAGGTGCTCTCAGCACTTCGTTGGCCGGATAAAGCTGGAGGTTTGACGCCAAGGCGCTGACGTAGTGGATGGGCTCGCTTTTCTGCTGAAAGTCATAAGCGATTTGCAGCAACTGGGCCTGTTCATCAAAACGCCAGCGTTCAATTCCCTGTTGGCGAATCAGATTGATGTACGTAAAGGTGCTGCGTACTACCTGGAGATACTGGCGTAGCCCTTCCTCCGTCAGCGTGACGGAGATGCTGAGGACAGATTCTTCCTTGTTGTCCAAGGCCATGCCTGCTGATAGTGCATCGGCCCAGCCCTGTTTCTTGAGCCACGACAGGAGGCTGCCTTCGCCCTCGTGCCCAATCAGGTTGGTGAGGTAGTAATCCGGCTTGGCGCGGTAGTGAGGTTCTATGGAGGGGAGTGGGAACATCAGCGACAGCACGCGCTTGTTCTTGATCGGCTCCACGGTCAGTAATGCCGGCAGGTTGCCAGGAGCAATCAGCGGCTGCTCGACGCTGGTATCGGCGCGGTCATGATTCGGGATGGCCGCGAATTTCTCGCGCGCGAAGCGCTCCAGCGTATCCAGATCCTCACGGCCGTAGATCACCAGGCGCATTTGGTTGGCGGAGTAATAGCGCTCGTAGAAGTCGAGCATGGCCTGGCGTACCGACTGGCCTGGGCGCTCGGCCAGGGTCTCCAGGTTACCCACGGAAAACTTCGCGAAGGGGTGGGCGGGATTGACGATGTCCTTCAAGGCGGAGAAGAAACGTCGGCTGTCATCCCGCAAGCCGGAGCTGAATTCTGAATGGACTGCATTCTTTTCCCGCTCAACGTATTCGGCCGTGAACAGAGGGGCGACGAACTGCTGGGAAAAGCGGTCCAGGGCAGGTTCCAGGTGTTCGGGTTGGATGTCGAAGAAGTAGTTGGTGTTCTCGTAGGCCGTGTAGGCGTTGTGGCTGCCACCATGCTGACTGATAAAGCTTTGGTATTCGCCGGCCTGAGGATACTTTTCCGTGCCAAGAAACAGCATGTGCTCAAGGAAGTGGGCCAGACCCTCGTATTCCGCTGGGTCCTGGCCACTTCCCACCTGGACGTCGAGTGCGGCGGCTGCTTTTTCGGTGGTCGGGTCCGAGATCAGCAATACCTTCAGCTGGTTTTCCAGCACCAGATGGCGATAGTCGCGAGTGTCGTTAGGGCTGCTCTGAATTCCGCCTGGCTGCAGTGCTGCGCAGCCAAACAGGGTGACGGCCGTTAGGCACAGTAGCAGGTGGCGTAGCCAATGCGTTCTCAACATCGCATTCAAGCTCAATTCTCCTTTTTCGAAAATCCTGGATGGCGATCTGTGTCCTTGGCGTCCTGGGACAATCTGTTCCGGGCGCCAGGGGAAAGATGATACGCGGCGCTAACCGTTTGGAACGTTAAGGTCGATTTACTCAGACTGCAAACTGGAGGATTGGTTCTCGGGGCTGGAGGAGGGCTTTGCGCTGGACGTCCCATCTCAGCGCAGGGCCGTACCTGCATCGAGCGCGGTTCAGCCCCGAGTGGTAATTGCGGAAGACTCAGTGCTTGGCTTCGTCTCCACCCCAATCCGTCAGTTGCGCCAGCGCGTCTGACGCCAGCTTCGGCGCCTTGTGCAGCGTATTCTGATCCAGCTCGGCAATATGCTGCAAGCTGGCGCGCGCCAGCTCCAGTTCCTGCTCAAGCCCAAGTATTTCCTGGTGAAAGGCAGCGTCGATGGCCTCGTATACACGGCGAATATCGTCGGCACGGTCTTCGGCATTGGTGGAGGTCTGATTGATCGCTCGCAGGCAGGCTTTGGCGATACGACTATAGCGTTCATCTTTGGTCATGATAGGCGGTCACTTGAGCTGAAAAGTCAGCTGCCATCATACCACAGGGGAGGTGGCCTGTTTCGCTACTGTGGGCTGGTTCCCAGCCTGACGTAAGAGGTGCATCGGCAAGACGGGATTCTTGCGCGGAGTCACAATTCGCAATATCCGGCCTGTTAGAATTGGAGCCAAGGCTACAATCCAGAAGCAGGCAGGAGAATAACAAGATGAGCCAGCGCATTGCACTCGTGACCGGAGGAACCGGCGGTCTCGGTACGGCTGTTTGTGAGTTGATGACAGATTCGGGTTATCAGGTGGTGGCGACCTATAGCCGAAAGGAAAAGCAGGCGGATGCGGAGTTGTGGCAGGCTGGGCAGCGTGAACAGGGCCGTAACATTGGGCTGGTGCACATGGATATTGCCAGTTATGAATCCTGCCGAGCTGCTGCCGAGGCGATTCAGACCCAGTACGGAACGGTTTCAGTCCTGGTGAACAATGCGGGCGTGACCCGCGATGCCGCCATGAAGAAAATGCGCTATGAGCAATGGAATGATGTGTTGCGGACCAACCTTGATGGCATGTTCAATGTCACCAAGCAGTTTCTGGATGGCATGCTCGAGCAAGGCTACGGCCGCATCATTAATATTTCCTCTGTGAACGGGCAGCGTGGCCAGTTCGGACAGGTCAATTATGCGGCCTCCAAGGCGGGCATTCATGGCTTTACCAAATCGCTGGCGCTAGAGGTCGCGGCTAAGGGCATTACCGTCAATACCGTCTCGCCGGGCGCCATCGCGACCAAAATGCTGCTGCAGATGGACCCGGCAATCATCGATAAAATTGTTTCGCCCATTCCCGTGAGGCGCTTGGCCGAGCCCTCGGAAATCGCGCGTGTCGTTGGGTTTCTGGCAGATGAGAAGTCGGGCTACATCACCGGCTCTAACCTGTCGATCAACGGTGGTTTGCACTTGTACTAAGACGACTGCCAGAGCGCGTGGATCACGGATGTGGCCACGCGTGATCCTGCCCGGCAAGACGGCTACAAGCACTGCCTTGGTGCGGCGTTTCCCTCATTCTGTGCAAATTCACCCACGCTTCTGAGAATCCCCCCGGCGTCATTAGTTGCTTCGGCTCGCTCGAAAGCGGCGCGCCTGGCCGGTTGCACCCCGTATCCCAACATCTTTCTCGATTGGCCCGCACTTTGCTGAGACTAAGTCAGGGGAGGTGCAAGGTTTTGTGCCTTCGCTCAACCCAGTCGTTACTCATGATGCCTTTAGGGAGAAAAGCCGCTATGCACGCCAGCAGCAGAGTTCCGGAAGATGTGAGCTTTATCTTTGAGACCCCCGTATTGGACGATGAACCCTTGATGCACTTGTGTCAGATTCCCCCGGTTGCCGAACCGGTCGGGCCAGTCGACAAGATTCAGGTGCAGATCAGGCTCGATGAGGATGTGTTGGCCTGGTTCAAATCCCGGGCGTTTGTCCTGAAGAATCGCGGCAGCTTTTGCCAGTTGATTAATGATGCCCTGCGTACCTATGCCAGCGATTATGAAAACCAGAAGTTGTAGTGTGGAAGGATGCAATTGATGGGTGTCTTCCGTCGGCGAAGATGATCTCGTCTCATCCATTGCCTGTTTTCCAGTCTTGTCCTCCTGTCATTGTTCTCCTGAACTAATTTTGGCGCCTGCCCGTGCAGGCGCCTCGTTTTATGTGCCCTCCAAAGCCTGTGGCCTACAGGCAAGTTGACCCGTATAGGTTTTGAGCAATTGCTCTATCGCTCCAGGCGGCTCTGGAGCAAAAACTCCAATTTTATAAACCCTTGTAAATACGTGGTTTTGAGTTTTTGCTCTAATAAAGTCAATGACTTGCGTGATTCTTGGCGCTAAAGTGCGCGCATGTGCTCACTGTCACCCTTGCGACTGGGGCACAACTCTGAGTACACCTTTCTCAGGTGCGTTCGAAAACATAAAACCAGGATGGAATGTTTATGAACTACTTCATTACCGGCGGAACGGGGTTTATTGGCCGTTTCTTGGTCCCGAAGCTACTGAAGCGAGGCGGCACGGTTTACCTGTTGGTTCGCGAAGCGTCGCTGCCGAAATTGGATGAACTGCGTACACTCTGGGACGCGCGCCCCGACCAGGTCACCGGTGTCGTTGGCGACCTTGCGCTACCCAATCTGGGCGTATCCGATGAGGATATCGGCCTACTGAAAGGCAAGGTTGATCACTTCATTCACTTGGCGGCTGTCTATGACATGACGGCGTCCGTAGAAAGCCAGGAATTGGCCAATGTCGAAGGGACTCGGCACGCGGTCAAGCTGGCGACGGCCATTGCCGCCAAGCGCTTTCACCACATCAGCTCCATTGCCGCAGCCGGCCTGTACAAGGGCGTGTTCCGTGAGGACATGTTCGAGGAGGCAGGTGCTCTCAAGAACCCCTACCTGCGCACCAAGCACGAGTCCGAGAAGGTCGTTCGCAACGAGTGCAAACTGGCCTGGCGCATCTATCGCCCAGGTATGGTGGTCGGTCACTCCAAGACCGGCGAGATGGACAAGATCGATGGTCCTTACTACTTCTTCAAGCTGATTCAGAAGATCCGTCAGGCACTGCCCCAGTGGATGCCGGTCATCGGCGTGGAGGGTGGACGCATCAACATCGTGCCGGTGGACTTCGTGGTTGCGGCCCTTGATCACATCGCGCACCTTCCCAATGAAGACGGCAAGTGTTTCCATCTGACCGATCCCAAGCCTTATAAGGCTGGTGAAGTGCTGAACATTTTTGCCGAGGCCGCACATGCGCCGTGCGCAGCCATGCGCATCGATACCCGCATGGCGGCATTCATTCCACCCATGATTCGCCAGGGCATCTCCGCGCTGACTCCGGTTCAGCGGGTAATCGATACGGTGTTGGATGACCTGGGAATCCCGCGCTCGGCGCTGGATTTCATCAACTATCCCACACGCTTTGATTCCCGGGAAACGGAGCGCTGCCTCCAGGGTACGGGCATTGAGGTGCCGCGTCTGCCGAAATACGCGCCAGCCATCTGGGATTACTGGGAGCGGAACCTGGATCCGGATGTCCACAAAGACCGCTCGCTGCGAGGTTCGGTGGAAGGGCGCGTGTGCGTCGTCACCGGCGGCACCTCCGGTATCGGCAAAGCCACGGCGCTGATGCTCGCTCAGGCGGGTGCGAAAGTAGTGATCAATGCCCGTTCCCGGGAAGAGTTGGATGCCACGGTTGCCGAGATCCAGGAACTCGGCGGTGAGGCCTATGCCTATCAGTGCGACTTGTCTGACATGGCGGATTGCGACCGCTTCGTGCAGCAGGTGCTGGAAGATCATGGCTGCTGCGATTACCTGATCAACAACGCCGGCCGCTCAATCCGACGCTCGCTGGTGCATTCGTTCGACCGCTTCCACGACTTCGAACGGACCATGCAGTTGAACTATTTCGGCGCCCTGCGGTTAACCATGGGCTTTGCGCCCTGCATGCTGGAGCGCAAGCGTGGGCACGTGGTCAATATCTCATCCATTGGCGTGCTGACCAACGCGCCGCGTTTCTCGGCCTACGTCGCCTCGAAAGCTGCACTGGAAGCCTTCTCTCGCTGTGCGGCAGCGGAGTGGTCCGACCAGAACGTGACCTTCACCACGATTAACATGCCGTTGGTTCGCACGCCGATGATCAGCCCCACCAAGCTGTACGAGTCGGTTCCGACGCTGACGCCGGAGCAAGCGGCGGATCTGGTGGCGGAGGCGATCATTCATCGTCCCAAGCGGATTGCGACACGTCTCGGCCGGTTCGCCCAGGTTGTGCATGCGGTCGCGCCGAAGATCGGCGAGGTGATCATGAATGCGGGTTACAAGATGTTCCCGGATTCGCCGGCGGCGGTCGGTGAGGAGACAGGCAAGAAGCCGAAGGTGACTGGCGAGCAGATGGCCTTTGCGGCGATCATGCGCGGTATTCACTGGTAAGCTTTAAACCCAAGAGTCCGCGGAGTAGCCCAATAGGGCCCTCCGCGGCGTCTCTGGCAGTCTGGGGCTGAATCAGGATCCCATCTTGGACTGCAGGTAGTTCTGGATACCGACGCTGGCGATGAGGCTCAGCTGGGTTTCCAGCCAATCGATGTGTTCTTCCTCGGACTCAAGAATATCCTTGAGCAAATCCCGGCTCACGTAATCGGCAACCGACTCGCAATAGGCAATTCCTTCGCGCAGGGCAGGCAGCGCTACGGTGGTTTCCAGGCGCAGGTCGCACTCAATGCACTCCTGCACGTTTTCGCCAATAAACAGCTTGCCCAGTTTCTGCAGGTTCGGCAGACCATCCAGGAACAGGATCCGCTCGATGAGCTTATCGGCGTGCTTCATCTCGTCGATGGATTCCTTGTACTCGTATTCGGCCAGTTCCTTCAGCCCCCAATTCTTGTACATGCGCGCATGCAGGAAGTACTGGTTGATGGCCACGAGTTCATTGCCGAGGCAGCGGTTCAGGTGTTCAATGACCTTGGTATCGCCTTTCACGATTATTCTTCCTCTTTTTCTATCTAGATTCCGACCGCCCATGGGCAGTGGGCGCATGTCATTGGCGGCTGGATTCGACGTTGCAGGCATGCAAGCCACAGCGCAGGGCCAAACCGAAACATGGAGGAAATTGTGACTTAGTAAACACTAAGAAGCAAACACCGACGCCACATTCGAGGCAGTGGGTTTGAAGGTGAGGGCAGGTCCGTCTCCATGATGGACGGACCCAAAATCTTTAGGCGGACCAAAAAGCAGTCAGAGCCTGATGAGAAACCGATTAAGCCGCAGACTTGGCCAGATGGGTAGCCTGATTGGCCGCGGCCGAGAGATTCTCCTGAACAAGTTCGCGGGCATAACATTCACATTCGCCACAGCAACCGGCGACACCCAGACGGGCATGTACTTCTTCGAAACTGGCGGCACCTTCCTGCAGGGTCTTCTTGATTTCAGAATCGGAAATGCCGTTACAGATACAGACCAGCATGCTCAGCCTCCAACGGTGAATACTTGATCAGGAGTGTCTGAAAGGAACTTTAATCTTAATGATAATGATTGTCAAAAAGATTTGTTTGCCAGTTCTGCAGGATGGTTTAGGTTCTTTATTTCGAGAATGATGAGTGGGCTGGGGAGGCTAAACAGGCAGCGCAAGCGCGCCGCCCAGTCATGGCAGAAGGTTTTTTAAAGCAGCTCGTCCGGCTCGTTATCCACCCAGCCGCCCAGATCTTTCCAGCGATTGACGATCAGGCAGAAGAGTTCGGCTGTCTTTTTCGTGTCATACAGCGCTGAATGTGCCTCTCGGCTGCTGAACTCGATACCCGCCAGTTGACAGGCCTTGGCGAGCACGGTGTGGCCGTAGGCCAGGCCCGCCAATGCAGCCGTGTCGAAGGTGGAGAAGGGGTGAAATGGATTGCGTTTGATGTTGGCGCGTTCCGCGGCGGCGAACAGAAAGGCATGGTCAAAGGTGGCATTGTGGCCGACCAGGATCGCGCGATTGCAGCCATGCTCGCGGATTTCCTGACGTACCGGGCGAAAGATCTCGGCCAGGGCCTCGGTTTCGGGAATGGCGCCGCGCAGCGGGTTGTCCGGATCGATGCCGTTGAACTCCAGGGCCGCCGGCTCCAGGTTGGCGCCGGGGAAGGGTTCCACATGATGGCAGATGCTGGTTTTCGGATAGAGGTAGCCGTCATCATCCATGTCGATGATGACGGCGGCAATTTCCAGCAGCGCATCGGTCTTGGGATTGAAACCCGCAGTCTCCACATCCACCACCACGGGCAGAAAGCCCCGAAAGCGGCGTGCCAGGCGGGACTTTTCCATCATGATGTCGTCAACGTCCTTCACGGCAAGTTTCCTTAAGGCATTCGGTGAGAGGGAGCAGGCTCATTATGGTGAGCTGTTGGTTCGTTGTTCAAAACACTCCAGTGCTCAAAGCACCTTCCAGCGTACGACCGTGCCAGCACGCAAGGGGACAATGGTCGACGCGCCGAATTGGTATTCCTCCGGCAAGGTCCAGTCATCCTTGATCAGTGTGATGCGGTCGGGATTGCGTGGCAAGCGATAAAAGTCGGGGCCGTAGTGGCTGGCAAAGCCTTCCAGGCGGTCCAGCGCGCCCAACTCCTCGAATACTTCGGCATAGAGTTCCAGCGCTGCCGGCGCGGTGAAGCAGCCAGCGCAGCCGCAGGCGGATTCTTTCGCGCCACGGGCGTGAGGGGCGGAGTCGGTGCCAAGGAAAAACTTGGGATTGCCGCTGATGGCCACATCCCGCAGGGCCTGCTGATGGGTGTTGCGCTTGAGGATGGGCAGGCAGTAGAAGTGCGGACGCATGCCGCCGGCGAGCATGTGGTTGCGGTTGAACATCAGGTGCTGGACGGTCATGGTGGCCGCCACGTTGGGTCCGGCTTCTCGCACAAAACTGGCCGCATCCGCGGTGGTGATATGCTCCAGCACAATCCGCAGAGTGGGGAAGCGCTGGGTGAGGGGGAGTAGCTGGCGATCCAGGAAGACTTTCTCCCGGTCGAAAATGTCCACCTCGGCATGGGTGACTTCGCCATGAACCAGCAACGGCATTCCCACCTCGGCCATTTTTTCCAGCACTGGATACACATTCTCCAGACTGGTCACACCTGAATCCGAGTTGGTGGTGGCCCCCGCAGGGTAGAGTTTGCACGCCACTACTTGGCCGCTTTGCTGCGCCCGCTCGATTTCCAGTGGATCGGTGCGATCCGTCAGGTAGAGCGTCATCAGTGGGTCGAACGCACGGCCCTGAGGGACATGTTGCAGAATGCGCTGGCGGTAGCCCAATGCCTGCTCCGTGGTCATGGCGGGTGGCACCAGATTCGGCATGATAATGGCCCGGCCAAAGTAGCGCGCGGTGGCGGGAACAGTGTCGGCCAGTGCGGCGCCATCACGTAAATGCACATGCCAATCGTCGGGGCGGGTAATCTGGAGTTCGGTCATGGGAATGAATGCCTTCTGCCCGAGGCCCGCAACCATAAGAGCAGGCCCCACGTGGAAATCGAATGGATCTGGAAGAACCGTTAATCTGGTTGAACGATCAACCTGGACGAGCCAGTCAGAGTTGGGCGGATTATATCAGAAATAATTTTGCCTTCAGCGTAAAGAAATCCAGAGGGCGGCCGATATAGCCTCTTAGGATATCCATGAAAGCGACGTGTTCAGCCAGGTTGATACCAATGAAATTTGTGCGATTGGCCCTGTTACTCATCCTGGGCGGGCTACCGAGCTATGGCTCCGGCGGTTATGGCTCGGGCGGCTATGACAGTGCTCATTTTGGTGCCGGACTGGAAAACAGCCAGTGGTATCTGACGTCCTCTATTTTCTCCTGTAGCCTGACCCACGAGATCCCGAATTTTGGGCGAGGCGTATTCGTGCGCGACGCTGGCGAGCCAGTGCGTTTTTACCTGGATGCTCCTCACATGCGTATGCGCGCGGGGCAGGCTGCCCTGGTCATTGAGGCGCCCGCCTGGCGTCCGGGCGCGCCGGTTGAGGATCTGGGCTACGTCGCCTCCCGCGAAGAGTCGCGTCCGGTGGCGGTGGATACTCGCCGGGCCTCGGTGATGATGAACACCTTGTTGCGGGGCATGGCACCAACCTTTACCCGGCAGGCGCGCTACGGCGATGAGACGGTCAAGGTGCGTCTATCTCCGATCAACTTCGTGCGGGCCTACAATGAGTATCTGGATTGTGTCGCCGGCCTGCTGCCGGTGAACTTCCAGCAGGTGGAGCGTTCCGTGCTCCTGTTCGAAGCCAATGACACGTATCTGACGGACGCAGCCCGTAAGCGCCTGGAACAGGTGATTCTCTACGTGAAGGCCGATCCATCGGTCAACAGCCTGGTCATTGACGGTCACAGCGACAGCTTTGGTCATCGCTTGACCAACCGCGAGTTGTCGAAGGAGCGGGCAGAGCGGGTTGCCCAGTATTTGCGGGATGCCGGCATCAGCGAGGACATGATTACGGTCCGCTACCATGGCGAGCGCTACCCGGTGCTGGATAACAAGACGGAAGCCAACCGCGCCCGCAACCGCCGCGCCACACTTCGGCTTGAGCGCCGAAGCCCCAGCCAAATGGCCGCCATGGAACAGCAGCGGTCCGCCTCCTAAAACCCGGATACTCCATGCCCGCCGCCCCTAGGATGTAGGAGCCGCTGCGGGTAGAATAGGCGACTTTTGCAACGGCACTGTTTCGGAGCGTCGCCATGTCGAGTATCAAAAAGGTTGTGTTGGCTTATTCCGGAGGTTTGGATACTTCCGTGATCGTCCGCTGGCTGCAGGACACCTACCAATGTGAAGTGGTAACCTTCACCGCGGACATCGGTCAGGGCGAGGAAGTGGAACCTGCGCGTGCCAAGGCTCAGTCCCTGGGCGTCAAGGAAATCTACATCGATGACCTGCGCGAAGAGTTCGTGCGGGATTTCGTGTTCCCCATGTTCCGTGCCAACACCATCTATGAAGGCGAGTACCTGCTGGGTACCTCCATCGCGCGCCCGCTGATCGCCAAGCGCCTGGTGGAAATCGCCAACGAAACCGGCGCCGACGCCATCTCCCATGGTGCCACCGGCAAGGGCAACGACCAGGTTCGTTTCGAGCTGGGCGCCTACGCACTCAAACCCGGCATCCGCGTGATCGCGCCCTGGCGCGAATGGGATCTGACCTCCCGCGAAACCCTGCTGGCGTACTGCGAGAAGCGCAACATCAGCGTCGAGAAGAAGAAGGGCAAGTCGCCTTACTCCATGGACGCCAACCTGCTGCACATCTCCTACGAAGGTATGGTTCTGGAAGATCCCTGGGCTGAGCCGGAAGAAGACATGTGGCGTTGGAGTGTGTCTCCGGAAGCCGCGCCGGACAAGCCGACTTATCTGGAACTGACTTACCGTCAGGGCGATATCGTGGCTATCGACGGCCAGGAAATGAGCCCCGCCACCGTGCTGGCCACCCTGAACAAGGTCGGTGGCGACAACGGCATTGGCCGTCTCGACATCGTCGAGAACCGCTACGTGGGTATGAAGTCCCGCGGCTGCTATGAAACCCCTGGCGGCACCATCATGCTCAAGGCCCACCGCGCCATTGAGTCCATCTGCCTGGATCGCGAAGTCGCGCACCTGAAAGACGAGCTGATGCCGCGCTATGCCAGCATGATCTATAACGGCTACTGGTGGAGCCCCGAGCGCAAGCTGCTGCAGACCATGATCGATCAGTCCCAGCTGAACGTGAACGGCGTGGTGCGGGTGAAGCTCTACAAGGGTAACGTGACGGTCGTTGGCCGTAAGTCTGACGATAGCCTGTTCGATGCCAACATCGCGACCTTTGAGGACGATGCCGGCGCCTACGATCAGAAGGACGCGGCGGGCTTTATCAAGCTCAACGCACTGCGGATGCGGATTGCGGCGAACAAGGGGCGCAAGCTCTAAGTCGACTGCTTTTTGCAGAGCAATAAAAAACCGCCGAGAGGCGGTTTTTTATTGGGTGCGATTTCTTAACGGCATGTACCGGGCAGAAAAAAGCCGCCCGAAGGCGGCTTAATTCTGTGGTACTTCTACGATACTACTGCTGGATCGCAGTTGGATCCGTGACTACCACATGGCTTACAGCAGGAACACCGGATACCAAACCGCTGCCGGTGGCAACGATTGAGCCAGTCTGCTTCATCATTTCTGTGAATGCAGCGGTCTCTTCAGCCTTGCCTGAGGTGGGCAGCACGGGAGTGCTGTGAGTGGCACCCGCATAGCGGACGATACCGGGCAGTGCATTTACGCCAGCTTCGGTTATATCCGCAGCGCCCATGGCTGCCGCCAGGGGTTCAGTTCCGGAAAGCGGCGCGTCCTCGGCGCTGTTTGGAATCACGGTGTCGCCAATCATCTCGGTTAGCAAGACCCTGGAGCCCTGTGATGCCAGATTGTCGGCAAAGTTGATGGGGTCAACTGTGTCGATAGTCGCTTGGAAGATGTTGAAAAACGTCTCCAGGTCAGCATCGCCTTTCTGCAGTCCAGCAGCTGCTGCGAGTCCGCCTAAGATGCGCGGAGCGAAGGTTGGAGAATTTTCCAGCATTCTTACGATGCCACCGCCGGTGCCGAGCAGGTTCGCACCCTTGATGCGGGTGTCATCAGCTTCGGACTCGTTGGAGACCGCGACGAATGCGGTGCCTGTGATGCCGCCCATGGAGTGGCCAGCAAAGTACACATTCTCAGCATCCAATGAACCGATACCAAGGTCGATCGCACCAAGAGACTGTCTCAGGTTGAGCAGGTCCACCACACCCTGACGCAGGTTGTCACGCGTATTGGTGAAGTTGGTCAGGTTGATGAACAGACCGCCAGAGGAGTCTTGTGCGGTGGGATTTTCCGGGTCCATCGCAACTGGCTGGCTAGCCGCATTTGCAGTGAAGTTGAAGTGACGTTCGTACTCCGTTGCTGCGGCAATGCCAGGAATGGTGCTTCCGGCATTGGCGACGGTATTCTCGAAGGCCTTCAGGTTCCTGATTACAGTATCAAGTTCCGCGCCGTATGTTGCAGTGTTATTCAGGACCGCGCTAATCATCGATTGAGCGGTTGTAGCATCGACTTCGGCGAGAGTCATGACGGCGCCAACCGTCAACGTACCATTCACCACAGCTTGCTTATTCTCCGCCGTGGGTTGAAAAGGTAGGCCCTTTTCTACGCCGGCAGTCAACAGGGTCTCAGCCAATGCAAGCTTTTCAGCCTCAGTAGCAGGCACCACACCATGGCCCACGTGATCGATCGCAATGACGGCAATGCCACTCTGGGCAAGCAGGGTACCCATCGACAAGGCAGTGCTGCGATCAGTAGTGATGCCATGCTGATAGATCACGGTCGGGTAGGGGCCGGTCGTAACCGATGGGTTGGGATAGACCGCCAGCCAGGGAATCGTAATCTCGTTGACACCTGCCGCCTCGCTGTCGCCATCAACCTGTTTCGGGAACGGGAAAATGGAGTTCACAGCGGTTGATCTAGCTGGATCTGCTTGGGGAATTTCAAGTCCCAGTTTGGAAAACGTGGCATTGATTGCTGCTGCCAGCTCGTTATCAGCCTTCCAGGACTGCGTTACGATGGCGCTGCCATCCTCGGCGGTCGGTACGCCCAGATAGTAAGGAATGGGAATGGTTCCTTGTGCGACGAAGGGAGTATTGTCCTCATCATCCACCAAGCTGGCGACCGGCGCAGAAAGCAGTGACACGGGAATCATGCTGCTTGTCGTGGTAGGGGTTCTCAGCTTGGGCTTTGGCAACAAATTCGCGAAGCCGCCATGGGTATCTGGGGCCTTGGCGAGAGCCATGCCGATGCAGTCAATATAAGCGCTGCCAGAGGTAACGCCATCGCAGCCGCCATATGACGGATGGCTCAGGATAGGGGCCAGTGGAGCCAAGGCATCTTTTACCGTTGTATCGGTCGGATTGCTTGGATTAACCGGGAAATAGTCGATCGCGGCAGCTGCAGCCAGTGCCACGTCGGCATAATCGACCTTGCCGTCGCTGTTCACATCGTTCTTCGTTGCTACAACGGTTGCGGCGGTTTTGACTCGTACGAAATTCTTAATTTGATCAGAGAACCAGCTTGCCGGGTTGGCGATATAGCTCAGCACCTTCTCATCATTGGACGTCGTGAAGCTGTAGGACAGAGCAATGTTCTTATCGCTTAGCTTGGCAGCGGCTGGACGAGCGGCGTTGGTCAATTGGAAGTAGTTAGTAGCGATAGGCTCCCACAGACCATTCATCAGCGTGCGAAGTTCTGCTAACGCATCGTTGCCCAACGCGCCGTCGCCCGTGATGGTCTCATAGGCGCTGGACTGGAGTATCGGCTGACCATTCACGTCCTTGATATCGTTGGTCACAACGACCACGTAACGCTTGTTGGGGTTGAGGGGCTTGAGTGGTGTGATGCGGATAAAGTCTTGCCCGCTCAGTTGAATGACAGAGGCTTCGTAGTCTGGTTTGGCTTGCATGCCCATCAGGGTAGCGGCTGCACTATTATCGCCGCCTTTCATTTTTGCCAGCAGGGTGCCGATTTCGGTAGCCGCTGGAATGGTGGGTGTCTCGCGCGTAGTGGTCAGCGCCTGCAGAGGGTCACCACTGGCATAGTCCAGTTCAATCAGGAATACGCTCTGATTGGGGTTCGGCATGGGTACGCCGTCGATGAGCGCAATAGGGTTCGCATCGACCGTGTCGGGATCGATCTTGCCACTCATTCTTAGATCGATCGGAGCGACCGTGGAGGCGCCGCTGAGTTCGTTCAGTGCAGTGATCGGTGGCTTGGTGGGGTCAGGGGGGACGCCAAAGGTACCATCTTTTTGATCTTTATCGAAAATGATGTCGTTCGGAATCGGTAGATCGCTTTCGACGGGATTGAAAACAGGATAAACCCGGCCGTCCCGAGCAGGATTGGTCGTAGGGTTTTGCTCTTGAGTTACGTTCTTGCTCGTATCACCGCCGCTGTCCAAGCAGCCTGTCAGTGCCACAGAGGACGCGACCGCAAGGCTAAGCAAAGATCTTCTGAACATCATAGGTTGGAACCTTTTCCTTTTATTATTGAACGATCGGCAACTACGTTGACCGTGCTAAGAGTAGATGGACGAAGTTGGAACAAAAGTATTTAAAGCATAGGACAACTTTCCAAAACCTGAAAGCAGATCACGGAAGTTGTGAAGCAAGCGATTCCTCCCGCTCTAGGCGGCTCCAGCGCGGAGCCGATGGGGTCAATCATTGAGTCTAGCTGAAACGGCTGAAATCGGGGCGACGTTTTTCAGCAAATGCCGCAAAGGCCTCCTTGGCTTCGGCTGACTGGAGCTGGCCAAAGAAGTTGAGTCCTTCTCGCGCAAGGGTTTCGCGCAAGGTGGCGTATTGGGACTGCTTTAATAATTTTTTTGATAGGCGCACGGCGGCTGGCGGTTGAGCGGCGATTTGCAGCGCCACGTCGCGCGCCTTGGTCAGAGTTTCTTCAGTGCTGGCCACGCCATTGATCAGGCCCCAGGCAAGTGCTTCGTCGGCGCTGAAGGTGCGGCCCAGGAGCAGGAGTTCCGCGGCGCGAGGATGGCCGAGCAGGCGTGGTAGGAGATAGCTGGAGCCGCCTTCCGGGCAGAGGCCGAGGTTGACGAACGGCATCTGAAAGCGCGTGTTATCCGCGGCATAGATCAAATCGCAATGCAGCAGCAGGGTGGTGCCGATTCCAATCGCAATGCCGCCCACAGCCGCGATCAGGGGCTTGCTGAAGTCTTGCAACTGGTAGAGAAATCCGGCCACTGGCGCTTCCTCAAAGGAGGCTGGCGGGTTGGACATGAAGTCGCCCAGGTCGTTGCCGCTGGTGAAGCAGTCGGGGCTGCCGGTAATGATGACGCAGCGCACGCTGTCGTTGGCGTCGGCATCCTTGAGGGCTTGTGCCAGTTGGCTGTACATGGCGTGGGTGAGGGCATTCTTCTTGCCGAGGCGATTGATCTGCAGGGTCAGAATGGCGCCATCTTGCAGGCAGAGAATGTCGGTGTCGCTCATGACGCAAGGTCTCCAAATGATAGGGCTGTACAAAGTTGAGAAGCTGCTTGATGCCTGACCGGCGGGCCTGTCTCGCAGTGACCCGGGAGATGGCGTGCCGGTACGGGAAAATCCGATCACGAACAGTGACTGAAAACTGGGCAAAAGTTGGGTAGAATGGCCAGCTTTGCTGAGTTTCAAGCAATCCTGCTACAAAAATCCTGCTGAGAGAGTACCTGCATGACCGTCATTCGCCAAGACGACGTGATCGACAGCGTGGCCGATGCGCTGCAATTTATTTCCTATTACCACCCGCTGGACTTCATCAAGGCGGTGCATGAGGCATACCTGAAGGAAGAATCGCCGGCGGCCAAAGATGCCATGGCGCAGATCCTGATCAACTCCCGCATGTGTGCCCAGGGCCGTCGCCCGATCTGCCAGGACACCGGGATCGTGACCGTGTTCGTGAAGGTGGGCATGGATGTGCGTTGGGACGCCACCATGAGCCTGGACGACATGATCAACGAAGGCGTGCGTCGTGCGTACACTCATCCGGATAACGTACTGCGTGCTTCCATTCTGGCCGATCCGGCCGGTGCCCGTAAGAACACCAAGGACAACACGCCTGCGGTCATTCATTACCAGGTGGTGCCCGGCAACAAGGTCACCATCGACGTGGCGGCCAAGGGCGGCGGTTCCGAGAACAAGTCCAAAATGGTGATGTTGAACCCTTCCGACAGCATTGTGGACTGGGTTCTGAAAACCGTGCCCACCATGGGCGCGGGCTGGTGTCCGCCCGGCATGCTGGGAATTGGTATCGGCGGAACTGCGGAGAAGGCGGCGCTGATGGCCAAGGAAGTGCTGATGGAGCCCATCGATATCCACGAGCTGCGCAAGCGCGGCCCGCAAAACCGGGTCGAGGAAATGCGCCTGGAGATCATGGACAAGGTCAATGCATTGGGTATAGGTGCCCAGGGCCTGGGTGGCCTGACCACGGTGCTGGACGTGAAAATCATGGATTATCCCACCCACGCAGCCTCGCTGCCGGTGGCCATGATTCCCAACTGTGCCGCGACCCGTCACGCCCACTTTGTGCTGGATGGCTCCGGTCCCGCGCTGCAGGTACCGCCGAGCCTGGACGACTGGCCGGATATCACCTGGGACGTCGGTTCCGACGTGCGCCGGATTAATCTGGATACGGTGACGCCGGAAGAAGTGCGCACCCTGAAATCCGGGGAAACCGTGCTGCTGTCCGGCAAGATGCTGACTGGTCGTGATGCCGCCCATAAGAAGATGGTGGACATGCTGGCCAAGGGCGAGTCCCTGCCGGTGGATCTGAAGAACCGCTTCATTTATTACGTTGGTCCGGTTGACCCGGTCCGCGACGAAGCGGTGGGTCCGGCCGGTCCAACCACTTCGACCCGGATGGACAAGTTCACCCGCACCATGCTGGAGAAAACCGGTCTGATCGGCATGATCGGCAAGGCCGAGCGTGGTCCCATCGCAATCGATGCCATCAAGGATTTTGGCGCGGTTTATCTGATGGCGGTGGGCGGTGCTGCGTACCTGGTGTCCAAGGCTGTGAAATCGGCTGAGGTTGTCGCCTTTCCGGAGCTGGGAATGGAGGCCATCTACGAGTTCGAGGTGCAGGATATGCCAGTGACGGTCGCCGTGGACTCCGAAGGCACCAATGCGCACGAGCAGGGCCCCAAGATCTGGCAGCAGAAGATTGCTGAGGCAGTGCCGGTTCAGATCAAGTAGCTGGTCTGAGTCAGCCGTCAGAACCTTTAAGAGCAAGGTTTTAACAGTAAGATACAACAAGGCGCCCTAGGCGCCTTGTCTTGTTATGCCTGTCTGGTTTGGTTGGTGGGAGGGAGTGAACATGACTGATTTGGTGCATGAGATTTGTGAAGCCTGTCGAGCGGACGCGCCCATGATTACGGACGACGAGCTGAAGGCGCTGATGCCGAAAGTGCCGGACTGGCGGATTGTCGAGCGTAATGGCGTGCGCCAGCTGGAGCGGGTGTTTTCCTTTGGCAACTTTACCGAGGCGCTGACCTTTACCAACCGGGTAGGCCAAGTCGCCGAGCAGGAAGGGCATCACCCCGCGATCTTGACGGAGTGGGGCAAGGTTACGGTGACCTGGTGGACTCATAAGATCAAAGGGCTTCATCGAAATGACTTTATCATGGCCGCACGCACCGATGCGACCTATGCCAAGGTTTCTAGTCTGGCCGAGATCTCCTGAGGGTTGGCGGGGGTTCCTCCGGGGCGGTGGATTGGTATGCGAGGGGCTGCCGGCGGCTCTCTGTTCGACTCTGCGTGAACACGGTATGATGCGCAGTTTTCACATGTGAGTGTCTGGTCGTCCCATGGAGCATACGTATCGTTTGGTAATGGCCTGCCCCGACCGGGTAGGAATCGTGGCCAAGGTGAGTACCTTTCTGGCCACCTATAATGGATGGCTGACTGAAGCCAGCCATCACGCCGACCCTGTCAGTGGTTGGTTCTTCATGCGCAACGAGGTGAAAGCCAGTTCGCTTCCCTTCGATCTTGGGTCGTTCAAGATCGCGTTTGAGCCCATTGCGCGCGAGTTCGGCATGCGCTGGCATGTGGCGGATTCCCAGGTGCGCAAGCGGGTGGTCCTGATGGTGAGCAAGGAGTCTCACTGCCTGGCCGATCTTCTCCACCGCTGGCAGAGCAATGACCTGGACGCCAACATCGTGGCGGTGATTTCCAACCACGAGGATTTGCGCCGGATGGTGGAGTGGCACGACATTCCCTTCCATCACGTGCCGGTGAGCAAAGACAACAAGGCCGAGGCGTTCGCCAAGATCCACGAGCTGCTTGAGGACTATCAGGCGGATGTCACCGTGCTGGCTCGCTACATGCAAATTCTTCCCAGCGATCTCTGCACCCGCTATCCCGGTCGCATCATCAATATCCACCACAGCTTCTTGCCGTCCTTTGCAGGTGCCCGGCCGTATCACCAGGCTCACTTGCGGGGCGTGAAGCTGATCGGTGCCACCTGTCATTACGTGACACAAGATCTGGATGAGGGTCCCATCATCGATCAGGACGTGGTGCGAGTGAGCCACAGCGATACGGTGGAGGACCTGGTGCGCCTCGGTCGCGACGTGGAAAAGAACGTGCTGGCGCGGGGTCTGCGTTATCACCTCGAGGATCGTGTGATCGTTCATGAGAACAAGACGGTGGTGTTCGATTAACGGAGCACTCGTTGGGGCGATCATGCTATAATCATGCCCTTTTTAGCGAGTGGGTGCCTTGGGAACAGGGCGACGGGCGAACTGTGTAGAACCACCGTCAGATGGCGTATTAACAGGAATCTGTATCCATGGGCGAGTTAGCCAAAGAAATCGTTCCGGTCAATATTGAAGAAGAACTAAAACAGTCGTATCTGGATTACGCGATGAGCGTTATCGTCGGCCGGGCATTGCCCGATGTTCGCGATGGCCTCAAGCCGGTACACCGCCGTGTGCTGTTCGCCATGAGCGAGCTGAACAACGACTGGAACAAGCCTTACAAGAAGTCTGCCCGTGTCGTCGGTGATGTGATCGGTAAATACCACCCCCACGGCGACTCCGCGGTTTACGACACCATCGTGCGGATGGCGCAGCCGTTCTCGCTGCGTTATACCCTGGTGGACGGTCAGGGCAACTTCGGCTCCATCGACGGCGACAGTGCTGCCGCCATGCGTTACACCGAAATCCGCATGGAAAAGATGGCTCACTCGCTGCTGGCGGACCTGGATAAGGAAACGGTCGACTTCGTTCCCAACTATGACGGCACCGAGCAGATCCCGGCCGTCATGCCAACCCGGATTCCCAACCTGCTGGTGAACGGCTCGTCCGGGATCGCGGTGGGGATGGCCACCAATATCCCGCCCCATAACCTCGGCGAGATTATCGACGCGACGCTGGCGCTGATCGACAACCCCGATCTCACCATTGATGAACTGATGCAGCACGTGCCGGGGCCGGATTTTCCCACGGCGGCGGTGATCAATGGCCGTGCGGGTATTATCGAGGCGTATCGGACCGGTCGCGGTCGGATCTATATCCGCGCGCGCTACGAAGTCGAGCAGGACGAGAAGACCGGCAAGGAGCGCATTGTCATCACCGAGTTGCCTTATCAGGTGAACAAGGCGCGTCTGATCGAAAAGATCGCCGAGCTGGTGAAAGAGAAGAAAGTCGAAGGCATTACCGAGCTGCGCGATGAATCCAACAAGGAAGGCATTCGCGTGGTGATTGAGCTGCGTCGCGGCGATATGCCGGAAGTGGTGGCCAACAACCTGTATGCCCACACCCAGATGGAAACGGTGTTCGGCATCAACATGGTGGCGCTGGTCAACGGCGAGCCGAAGGTCCTGAACCTCAAGCAGGTATTGGAAGCTTTCATCCGTCACCGGCGTGAAGTAGTGACGCGGCGCACCCTGTATGAACTGCGCAAGGCGCGTGAACGGGGCCATATTCTGGAAGGTCTGGCGGTGGCGCTGGCCAACATTGACCCCATCATCGAGCTGATCCGTCAGTCGCCGTCTGGGGCAGAGGCCAAAGAGAAGCTGATGGCCCAGTCCTGGGAGCCTGGTCCTGTCACCGCCATGCTGGAGCGTGCCGGCGAGGATGCCTGCCGGCCGCAGAATCTGCCAGCGCAGTTTGGTCTGCGCGAAGGCCGCTACTATCTGTCGGAAGATCAGGCCCAGGCGATTCTGGATCTGCGTCTGCAGAAACTGACGGGCCTCGAGACCGACAAGATCATTGCGGAATACCGGGAAATCATCGAAACCATCGGAGAGTTGCTGGAAATTCTGAACAACCCCGATCGCCTGCTGGAAGTGATCCGGGAGGAGCTTGAAGAGGTGCGTCGTGAGTTTGGCGATGCCCGCCGGACCGAGATCGTCAACTCCAAGCAAGACCTGACGTACGCTGACCTCATCCCCGAGGAGAGCGTGGTGGTGACCCTGTCGCACCGTGGTTATGCCAAGACCCAGCCCCTGCAGGACTACCAGGCCCAGCATCGTGGCGGGCGTGGCAAGAGCGCCACGGCGATCAAGGATGAAGACTTCATTGAGAAGCTGCTGATCGCCAGCTCCCACGACACCATTCTCTGCTTTACCAATCGCGGCAAAGTCTACTGGCTGAAAGTCTACGAGATCCCGCAAGGTAGCCGTGGTTCGCGCGGCCGTCCGATGGTGAACATTCTGCCGCTGGGCGAAGACGAGCGAGTGACGGCCATTCTGCCGGTTGATCTCGAAGCATTGCAGCAACGGGCGGGTAGCGAGGACGATATCGAGGACAACGACGGCGTCACCATCGAAGGTGAATTGGTCGAGGCCGATGTTGATTCCGGTGACGATGCCGACGTCGATAGTGACGACGACAATGATGCGCCGACCGGTGAATACATTTTCATGGCCACCGCCAAGGGAACCGTGAAGAAAACGCCGCTGGTGCAGTTCAGCCGTCCCCGTTCCAATGGTCTGATTGCATTGCGCCTGGAAGAGGGCGATACCCTGATTTCCGCGGCCATCACCGATGGCGCGCGGGAAGTCATGTTGTTCTCCGATGGCGGTAAGGTGCTGCGGTTCAAAGAAAAGCATGTGCGTCCCATGGGGCGGAGCGCCCGTGGTGTGCGCGGCATGAGGCTGCCGGAAGGGCAGCGCCTTGTGTCCATGATCATTCCGCAACCGGGCGTGCAGATTCTGTCGGCCTCCGAACGTGGTTACGGTAAGCGCACACTGCTGGAAGAGTACCCGCGTCGCGGGCGTGGTGGCCAGGGCGTGATCGCCATGGTCATCAACGAGCGTAACGGCAAGCTGGTAGGCGCATTGCAAGTCGTCGAAGGCGATGAAATGATGCTCATCAGCAGCCAGGGAACCCTGGTGCGCACCCGCATCAACGAAGTCTCCATCACAGGCCGGAACACCCAAGGCGTACGTCTGATCAAGCTGGCGGATGAAGAGGCGCTGGTTGGGGTTGAGCGGGTTGAGGAGCCTTCCGTTGAGCCTGGCGATCTTGGTGCAGAGGATGGCGTCGAGGCCGCGGACGATGACTTCGACGTAGGCGACGACGGGGCGGATGTAGAGCGCGGCGACGCGGGCGAACCGTCCGAAGACTGATTGCGTGAGATTGAGTTAAATGCACTGCGCGCAACCGGGCGCAGCGCATGATGACGCACTGATCGACAACGTATTGTTAGACAAATAGCGAGAGAAACCGCTGGTATGACGCGATCCTATAATTTCTGCTCGGGCCCGGCGGCGTTGCCGGCCGAAGTGTTGGAGCAAGCCCGCGATGAACTGCTGAACTGGCGTAACAAGGGTATGTCGGTGATGGAAATGAGTCACCGCAGCGCCGAGTTCGTGGGGATCGCCGAGGAAGCCGAGCAGGACTTCCGGGATCTGCTGGGTATTCCGTCCAACTACAAGGTGCTGTTCCTGCAGGGCGGGGCCAGCGCGCAGTTCTCGATGGTGCCGTTGAATCTGTTACGCGGTCGCGGCAAGGCAGATTACATCGACACCGGAATCTGGTCGCGCAAGGCGATCGATGAAGGCCGGCGCTATGCCGAGGTCAATGTGGTGGCCAGCGCCAAAGCGGAGAACTATCGCGTTATTCCGGCGCAATCCCAGTGGAATCTCGATCCGAACGCTGCGTACGTCCATTACACCCCCAACGAGACCATCGGTGGTGTGGAGTTTCAATACATCCCGGAGGTAGGGGATGTGCCATTGGTTGCGGATATGTCGTCGAACCTGTTGTCGCGTCCGCTGGATGTGAGCAAGTTTGGCTGTATCTATGCAGGCGCCCAGAAGAACATTGGTCCGGCTGGCCTGACCATTGTCATCGTGCGTGAGGATCTGATCGGCCAGGCGCGCCCGGAAACGCCGGTGATGATGGATTACAAAGTGGCGGCCGATAATGGCTCCATGTACAACACGCCGCCCACGTTCGCCTGGTACCTGGCGGGCCTGGTGTTCAAATGGTTAAAGCGCCAGGGTGGTGTGGAAGCCATCGCCGAGGTAAACCGGCGCAAGGCGGAGAAGCTGTATCAGGCCATCGATGGCAGTGATTTCTACAACAACCCTATCGATCCCAGCTGCCGCTCTTGGATGAACATTCCTTTCACTCTGCGGGACGAGGCGCTGAATAACCAGTTCCTGGCGGAAGCTGAGGCCGCTGGATTGGTCAACCTGCAAGGGCACCGCTCTGTGGGTGGCATGCGGGCGAGCATCTACAACTCCATGCCTGAGGCGGGCGTCGATGTTCTGATCGACTTCATGCGTCAATTCGAAAAGACCCGCGGATAGCAAGAGAGCGCCGGTTATGAGTGATGAAGCCAGCGCGCTTGGCGCGCTTCGCCAGCGAATCGATCAACTGGACGAGCAGATTCAGGAATTGATCAATGAACGGGCCGAATGCGCCAAGCAGGTGGCAGAGGTCAAGCTGCGGGACAAGAGCGAAGCCGATGCCGTGTTCTATCGGCCCGAGCGTGAGGCCCAGGTGCTGCGCCGGGTCATGGAGCGTAACCGGGGGCCGCTCAGCAACGAAGAAATGGCTCGCCTGTTCCGGGAAATCATGTCGGCTTGCCTGGCACTGGAAAAGCCGTTGCGGATTTCATTTCTCGGACCGGCCGGGACCTTTACCCAGGCGGCCGCGCTGAAGCATTTCGGCCACTCGGTGAATACGGCGCCGGTGGCGACCATTGCCGAAGTGTTCCGGGAAGTCGAGGCGGGTGCGGCCCAATACGGTGTGGCGCCTATCGAGAACTCCACCGAAGGCATGATCAATCACACCCTGGACATGTTCCTGACGTCGCCTCTGAAGATTTGTGGCGAGGTCCAACTGCGGATCCACCATCATCTGCTGGTTGGTCCTGGCGTGGACATGAGCAAGGTCAAGCGGATCTATTCCCATCAGCAGTCCCTGGGGCAATGCCGGCAGTGGCTGGACGCCCATTGGCCGACGATCGAGCGGGTTGCTGTTAGCAGCAACGCAGAGGCTGCGCGGCGCGCGGCAAAAGAACCGGACTCCGCGGCGATTGCCGGTGATATGGCCGCTGAGCAGTATGGCTTGACCGCGGTTGCGCGCAATATCGAGGACCGTCCCGACAATACGACTCGGTTTCTCATCGTTGGGCGCGAGCGGGTAGGGCGTAGTGGGCATGACAAGACCTCGATCCTGGTGTCTACCAAGAACCGCCCCGGTGCGCTGTATTCGTTGCTGGAACCGTTTCACCGGCTGGGTATCAGTCTGACCAGAATCGAAACCCGGCCGTCACCGACTGGCGCCTGGACCTATGTGTTCTTCATCGATTTCGAAGGTCACGTGGATGACCCTGTCGTGCAGCAGGCGCTACAGGAGATCAGTGGCAACGCGGTTGAGTTGAAGCTGCTGGGATCCTATCCCTTGGGTGTGTTGTAAAGCCAGGGCATGTTGTAAGAACCATAGCCACACAACCTCGAATGCATGAGCATCGAACAGATTCATCACACTGGGCGCGTCAGGGTAAATCAGCCCTTAGTGACACAGATAACGCTGGGTGAAAGAGTATGAATGCAGGGTCGGAAAAAGCGGGTCGCGTTGATTACTACGCGTTGGCAACAGCCGGCGTGCAGAAGCTGCAGCCCTATGTGCCGGGAAAGCCGGTCGATGAGCTGGAGCGCGAGCTGGGAATCAAGAACATCGTCAAGCTGGCGAGTAACGAGAATCCCTTGGGCCCGAGCCCGAAGGTGCTGGAGGCGATTCAGCGGGCCCTGCCGGAGCTGACCCGCTATCCCGATGGTAATGGCTTTGCGCTCAAGCAGAAGCTGTCGCAACGGTTTAATCTGCGGCCCGAGCAGATCACCCTGGGCAATGGCTCCAACGACATTCTGGAAATCATTGCCCGAGCCTTTGCGGACTCACAATCAGAAATCATTTTTTCCCAGCACGCGTTCGCGGTGTATCCCATCGCGGCACAGGCCATCG
Organism: Pseudomonadota bacterium; assembly: GCA_023430625.1. Lineage (GTDB taxonomy): Bacteria > Pseudomonadota > Gammaproteobacteria > Pseudomonadales > Oleiphilaceae > JAEZAA01. Next base: position 42,272 of record JAEZAA010000175.1, on the reverse strand, counting down.
GTGCCCGGGCGGTGGTGACGCCGGCGCGGGATTTCGGTCATGATCTGGACGCGATGGTGCGGGCTGTGACCGAACATACCAAGCTGATTTTCCTGGCCAACCCCAATAACCCGACCGGCACCTGGTTTGATGCGCAGGCACTTGAGCGCTTCCTGCAGGCAGTACCTGAGCGGGTGTTGGTGGTGCTGGATGAGGCCTATGTGGAATATGTGGAGCAGGAGGGATTCCCGGATGGGCTTTCCTACCTGCCGCGCTATCCCAACCTGATCGTTTCGCGCACCTTCTCCAAGGCCTACGGTCTGGCGGCGTTGCGGGTTGGCTACGCGGTCTCCAATCCCCAGGTGGCCGACATCCTCAATCGGGTACGCCAACCGTTCAACGTGGACAGCCTGGCGCAGGTCGCTGCCGTGGCTGCCTTGGATGACGAGGAGTACGTGCGCCGGACGGTGGACATGAATCGTCAGGGTATGGCGCAGATCTGTGACGGACTGCGGGATCTGGGACTGTCTTGGGTTCCCTCCCTGGGCAACTTCCTCTGCGTCAATCTCGGTCGCGATGCCATGCCGATTTACCAGGCTCTGCTGCGTAAAGGCGTGATCGTGCGGCCGGTCGCCAATTATGAAATGCCGCAGTTCCTGCGGATTTCTGTCGGCACCCAGGCGGAAAACGCGGTGTTCCTGCGGGCGCTGGCCGAGGTTCTGGGTGAGTCCTGACGCATGAGCCAGCCCCTGCCGTTTTGCTTCGATCAACCGCAGGTTCGCAGACTTGCTGTCATCGGCCTCGGACTGATTGGCGGATCGTTGGCGAAAGCGTTGAAGGCAAGTCGCTTTGCCCAGGTGGTGGTCGGCTACGACCGTCGACCGGGGGATGCGGACAAGGGCTGTGAGCTCGGCATTATCGACCAGGCCGCGGATTCTCTGCAGGCCGCCGTGGACGGCGCTGATCTGATCGTTCTGGCTGTGCCGGTACGGGCCGTGGAGACCGTGCTGCGTGAGATTAAGGCGCTGGCGCCGGCGAATGCGGTCTTGACCGATGTCGGCAGCGTCAAAGGCTCATTTGTCGATGCGGAGCGGTCGGTATATGGAACGCTGCCGCCACTCGTAGTGCCCGGGCATCCCATTGCAGGTTCGGAGAAAAGCGGTGTTACCGCTGCCAATGATCAACTGTTTCGCAAACACAAGGTTATCCTGACGCCAGAGCCCACCACGGATGCCAAGGCAAATGCCCTGGTCACCCGCATGTGGCAGGCAACGGGCGCCGAGGTCCTCCAGATGGACGCCCGGCGCCACGACGAGGTGCTGGCGTGCACCAGTCATCTGCCTCACCTGATCGCATTCTCTCTGGTGCATACCCTGGCGGGTGAAGACGATAACCTAGAAATCTTCCGCTATGCCGCTGGCGGTTTTCGGGACTTTACCCGGATCGCGGCCAGTGACCCGCTCATGTGGCACGATATTTTTTTATCTAATCAAGACGCTACGCTACGCGCGCTCGACCATTTCACGCATGATCTGCTTAAGCTGCGTGAAGCCATTGAGCGAGGCGATGGCGAAATGTTGCTGGGCGTGTTCACACGGGCCAAGGCGGCCCGCGAACACTTCAACAAAATGCTCGAAGGAAAGTCCTACATCTCGCTTATGAATACTCGAAACGTGAGCTATCGCCTGCAACCCGGTGGTTCGGTGCAGGGGCGCATCCGGGTACCGGGTGACAAATCCATCTCCCACCGTTCCATCATGCTCGGCTCTCTTGCTGAGGGCGTGACCGAAGTCGAAGGGTTTCTGGAGGGCGAAGACAGCCTGGCGACCTTGCAGGCGTTTCGCGACATGGGCATCGTGATCGAGGGACCGGACCAGGGCAATGTCCGTATTCATGGCAAGGGACTGCACGGCCTGAAGCCGGCGCCGGGTGCCTTGTATCTCGGTAACTCGGGCACCTCCATGCGTCTGCTGGCCGGATTGCTCTCAGGCCAGCCGTTCGACAGTGTGCTGACGGGTGATGAGTCCTTGTCCAAGCGTCCCATGGAGCGGGTGGCCAAGCCCTTGCGGACGATGGGCGCGAAGATCGAAACCGGTGAGGGCGGACGCCCACCCATGACCATTTTCGGCGGTCAGCCGCTGAAAGGCACCCATTACGACATGCCCATGGCCAGTGCCCAGGTGAAGTCGTCGCTGTTGCTGGCTGGGCTGTATGCCGAGGGTGAGACGTCGGTGACCGAGCCTGCGCCAACCCGTGATCACTCGGAGCGGATGCTGCGCGGATTCGGCTATGAAGTGAAGGTCGATGGCAACCGCATCAGCCTACGTGGTGGCGGTCGTCTTACCGGCACCCATATTGATGTGCCTGCGGATATTTCCTCCGCGGCTTTCTTCATGGTTGCTGCGGCCATTACCCCGGACTCGGATCTCACCCTGGAGCATGTCGGCATCAATCCGACACGCACGGGCATCATCAATATCCTTCGTCTCATGGGAGCCGATATTGAAGTGGGCAATGAGCGCGAAGTCGGGGGTGAGCCGGTGGCGGATATCCGTATTCGTTATGCGCCGCTGCATGGCATTCATATCCCGGAGGACCAGGTTCCTCTGGCGATCGATGAGTTTCCTGCGCTCTTTATCGCGGCGGTCTGTGCCGAAGGTACGACCGTGCTGTCCGGCGCCGAGGAGCTGCGGGTCAAGGAGAGTGACCGGATCCAGGTGATGGCCGATGGCTTGGCGGCGCTGGGGGTTGCAACGGAGGTCAAGCCTGACGGCATTGTGATCCAGGGTGCAACCATGGGCGGCGGTGAAATTCACAGCCATGGCGACCACCGGATTGCCATGTCTTTTGCCATTGCCTCCCTGCGTGCCAAAGGCGAGATCATGATCCGCGACTGCGCCAACGTGGCCACCTCATTCCCCAATTTCGTGGAGTTGGCGCAGAAGGTCGGTATCCGCCTGAGCGTTGAAGGCAAGACTGCTGTTGAAGGACATTGATCATGGCATCACAAGCCCCAGTCATTACCATTGACGGACCCAGCGGTGCCGGCAAGGGAACCATTTCCCAGTTGCTGGCCCGTCATCTGGGCTGGCAGCTGTTGGACAGTGGCGCCCTCTACCGGCTTACGGCGCTCAGCGCGCTGAAGCAGGGAATTAGTCTGGATGACGTGGCGGGGCTGGTGCGTGCCGCCCAGCAGTTGGATGTGCGTTTCGTGCCGTCACAGCCGGGTGAGCCGGCGGATGTGATTCTGGCGGGAGAGGATGTGACGCGGGAGCTGCGCACTGAAACAGCGGGTGCCAATGCATCGCGTGTCGCCGTCATTCCGGAAGTTCGGGCGGCCCTGCTGCAGCGCCAGCGGGATTTCCGGACAGAACCCGGTCTGGTGGCGGATGGTCGCGACATGGGAACAGTGGTATTTCCCGACGCGCCCTGTAAGATCTTTCTGACCGCCAGTGCGGAAGAAAGGGCGCGGCGACGTTTTAATCAGTTGAACCAGAAGGGCCAGGATGTTAAACTTTCGGCCCTTTTAGAAGAGTTGAAAGCGCGGGACGAGCAGGACATGAAGCGCGCCACGGCGCCGCTAAAACCTGCGGATGACGCTGAAACCGTTGATACCAGCGGGCTTTCAATTGAGGAAGTACTGCAAAGAATTTTAGGTGTTTGGACTCAAAAGTCCAGCACGAAGTAGGGGATCTTGTCGGGCTGGACCAGTGATACCCGCCAAGAGCCAACGTTGAACTGACCGTATTGACTGGCAATACGAGTGCAAATGACATTTTGACCACGTAGGAAACCAAATGAGCGAGAGCTTTGCTGATCTTTTCGAAGAAAGTCTGAAAGAAATTGATATGAAGCCAGGTTCGATCGTCAAAGGGACGATCGTAGACATTGACGGCGACTGGGTGACTGTTCACGCTGGTCTGAAGTCCGAAGGTGTGATCCCGGTTTCTCAATTCTTCGACGATGCCGGCCGACTGAGCATCAAAATCGGCGACGAGGTTGATGTAGCTCTCGACGCAGTAGAAGATGGTTTCGGTGAAACTCGTCTGTCCCGGGAAAAGGCCAAGCGCGCCGAGTCCTGGAAAGAGCTGGAGAAAGCATTCGAAGCTCAGGCAGTGGTCAAGGGTGTTATCAACGGCAAGGTCAAGGGTGGTTTCACCGTTGACGTCAACAGCATCCGTGCGTTCCTGCCGGGCTCCCTGGTTGATGTGCGTCCGATCCGCGACACCGCTCACTTGGAAGGCAAAGAGCTGGAGTTCAAGGTCATCAAGCTGGACCAGAAGCGCAACAACGTTGTCGTTTCCCGTCGTGCCGTTCTGGAAGCGGAAAACAGCGCCGAGCGCGAAGCGCTGCTGTCTTCCCTGCAGGAAGGTATGGAAGCTAAGGGTATCGTCAAGAACCTGACCGACTACGGTGCATTCGTGGATCTGGGTGGTGTTGACGGTCTGCTGCACATCACTGACATGGCGTGGAAGCGGATCAAGCATCCGAGCGAAATCGTCAATGTTGGCGATGAAATCAACGTCAAGGTTCTGAAATTCGACCGTGAGCGCAACCGCGTGTCCCTGGGTCTGAAGCAACTGGGTGCCGATCCCTGGGTCGACATCAAGAACCGTTATCCGGAAGGCGCACGTGTTACTGCCCGTGTGACCAACCTGACCGATTACGGCTGCTTCGCCGAGCTGGAAGAAGGTGTGGAAGGTCTGGTTCACGTTTCCGAAATGGATTGGACCAACAAGAACATTCATCCTTCCAAGGTTGTCCAGGTAGGCGACGAAGTGGAAGTGATGGTGCTGGATATCGACGAAGAGCGTCGTCGTATCTCTCTGGGTATCAAGCAGTGCCACGCCAACCCCTGGGAAGAGTTCTCTGCGAACTTCAACAAGGGTGACAAGATCTCCGGCAAGATCAAGTCGATCACCGATTTCGGTATCTTCATTGGTCTGGACGGTGGCATCGACGGTCTGGTTCACCTGTCCGACATCTCCTGGAGCGAAACTGGCGAAGAAGCCGTTCGCAAGTACAAGAAGGGCGATGAGATCGACACTGTGATCCTGTCGATTGACCCTGAGCGCGAGCGTATTTCCCTGGGCGTGAAGCAGCTGGATAGCGATCCGTTTGCTGAATTCGTTCAACTGAACGAGAAAGGCACCATCGTGAAGGGCGTTGTGAAGTCAATCGACGCGAAAGCAGCGGTTGTTGCCCTGGCTGACGATGTTGAAGCTGTACTGAAAGCCTCCGAAATCAGCCGCGACAAGGTTGAAGATGCACGTAACGTGCTGAAGGAAGGCGAGGAAGTTGAAGCCAAGATCATCAACGTTGATCGCAAGAATCGCGTCATCAACCTGTCCATCAAGTCCAAGGACGTGGATGATGAGAAGCAGGCGATTCGCGATGTGAAGGACAAGCACGCAGAAGTGCAGGGTCCGACCACGATCGGCGACCTGATCAAGGAGCAGATGCAGCAGTCACAGGGCTAAGCCCAAACTGCTTCAATCTGGAAAAAACGGGCTATATGCCCGTTTTTTTTGTGTTTTTTTTAGGGATTGACTAAACTTTTGACAGAAAGAATACAAAGGATCTTCTCTCATGACGAAGTCAGAGTTGGTTGAAATTATCGCGGCAAAGCAGCCCCAGTTGTCTGTGAAGGACGTGGAGCTGGCAGTGAAAACGATGATTGAATACATGTCCCAGACCCTGTCCCAAGGGCGGCGGATCGAGATTCGTGGCTTCGGGAGTTTTTCCTTGCACTATCGTGCGCCGCGTATTGGCCGGAACCCGAAAACCGGCGACTCGGTGGAACTGGATGCCAAGTATGTGCCTCATTTCAAGCCGGGTAAGGAGTTGCGCGACCAGGTTAACGCCAGTCTCAAGGCGGGTTATTGACGTAGCGGACGTTTGCAGGGATCCGCAACTGGGCGGAAGTCTGAGACAGATCGTCGATGTGCCCTTTGGTACAGCTTCCTTTAAGCGTCATGCTAAGATGGCGCAAGATCTCGCCTCCGGACCTCAGGAGTAGAAATGCCCATTCTGAAGAAATTTATCGTTGGCTTTTGCTTACTGCTGCTGTTTTTCATTGGAATTCTCTTTGTTGCTCGTAATGACGAGTCCGCCTCGGTCGACTTTCTGCTGTTCCAGACGCCTGAATTGAGCGTCGGTCTTTGGTTGCTGCTGTCTTTAGCCTTAGGTGCCTTGCTGGGCGTGCTCCTTTCCAGTTTTTCGCTGCTCAGGTTGCGGGTTCGGAATCGGCGCTTGGCCAAAGAAAAGGAAGCATCCAGTCAGGAGTTGCGTTCGCTGTTGCAAGAAAAGCCCTGATTTTTTATGGAGAATATGGCTCTATGGCTTCTTATAGCCTTTTCCATAGGAATAGGGTGGGTATTGGGACGTTGGGGTGGACGCACTTCCATATCGAGTCGTGACGTTGGTATCGGTACTCAATTGCCGGCCGGCGTTCGGCTTACCTTTGAGCAATACAGTGACGAAGCAATCGATAAGTATGTTCAGGGGCTTGAGGTCGGTAAGGAGACGCTGCCCATGCACTTTTCGATCGCGAACCACTTTCGGAAAAAGGGCGAAGTGGATCGCGCCATCCTGATTCATCAGAATCTCCTCGCACATCCCATGTTGGATAGTGATAATCGCGAGCGGGCCACGCTGGAGTTGGCGCGCGACTATCTGTCGGCAGGATTGCTTGATCGCTCTGAGTCGCTCTTTAAGCAGTTGGAAAAGTCCCGTCAGTGGGGCGAGTCTAGTCTTCAGTTTCTCCTCGATATCTATCAGGACGAGAAGGAGTGGCGGGCAGCGAAGGAAACGGGCCTGAAGCTGGATTATCGCCGCAACCCCGAGTTCCGGAAGCGGATTGCGCACTACTGTTGCGAGGAAGCTGTTGTTGCCCAGGGGCGAGGAGAGGTCTCGGAAGTAAAACGGTTTTTGCGCGAAGCTCTGCATTATGACCGGAACTGCGTGCGGGCGAGCTTGATGCTGGCTCAGTTGCATCAGGATGCGGGAGATTTTCCGGAGGCCATTAAAGTTTTGATGCGAGTCGAGGAGCAGAATGCGGACTTTGTACCGGAGACCGTGCCTGCGCTGGTGAGGTGTTACCGGAAGCTGGGTGACGAGCGTAAACTGCAGCAGTATCTTGGCGCTTTGTTGCAGCGACGCGGTACGCCAGGCTTGGTCGTTACCTATGCGGAAAGTCTAGAGCTCACTGCTGGTAAGCGAGCTGCATTGGATTTCCTGATGGAAAAACTAACGGTTTTTCCAAGCATCAAGGGGCTCGATTACCTTCTTGCACTGCAATTTGATCTGACTGCGGCTAACCAGCATGGCCAAGATGGCGCGGTCCTGGATTCGACACCGTCACAGCTCGAGGTGGTTCGAGGTGTGACACAAACACTTCTTCAAGATAAGCCGCGCTATCTCTGCGAGAACTGCGGGTTTTCCGGCAGCGTGCTACTGTGGTTCTGCCCCAGTTGTAAGCAGTGGGAGACCATAAAGCCGTGGGCAGGGGTGGTGGGTGATTAGCACCGGAGGATGCCAGTTTGGCGCTGAATAAATCTGTTGAACCCCGTCTCGTTGTTGCTCTGGATTACGCCGAGGCTGGACCTGCACTGCATATGGCAGATCAGCTGGACCCCAAACGATGCCGCCTGAAGGTTGGAAAGGAACTTTTTACCCGTGGCGGGCCAGTCTTGGTCGAGCGGCTACAGGCGAAGGGGTTTGACGTTTTTCTGGATCTTAAATTTCACGACATCCCAAATACTGTCGCTAAGGCGGTGGCGGCTGCTGCAGATCTCGGTGTCTGGATGGTGAATGTGCATGCCAGTGGTGGGCGGCGCATGATGGAGGCCGCCCGGGAGCAGTTGGAGCGGCGCGGTGGGCAACGACCACTACTGATCGCGGTCACGGTTCTGACCAGCATGGATGCAGATGACCTGCGCGAGCTGGGTTTCGATTTCTCTCCCGAGCAGCAGGTATTGCGCCTGGCCCGTCTGGCTCAACGCAGCGAGTTGGACGGTGTGGTCTGTTCGGCACGGGAAGCCCAGCTATTGAAGCGTACACTCGGGAAGGACTTTCGTTTGGTGACGCCAGGCATTCGGCCGGCGACTGCGGAAGCGGGAGATCAGCGCCGAATTCTGACGCCGGCCCAGGCACTGGCAGCCGGTAGTGATTATTTAGTGGTAGGCAGGCCAATTACGCAGGCGGCATCGCCGATAGAGGCGTTGGCGGCCATTGAGCGCGAGATTGCAGCGGTCCGGTAACGGGGTAGGGTAGGTTACAGGAGGGCGGGGCGGCAAAATTCAGTCGCCCGTCCACTTTTATTCGTGGCCGATCGCGCAATACATCAATAGATGCTGCGCAGATAATTTTGCTAAAAACGAGCATAAAAAAAGGCTGCCATTTGGCAGCCTTTTTCAATTTGGCTCCTCGAGCTGGGCTCGAACCAGCGACCCACGGATTAACAGTCCGTTGCTCTACCGACTGAGCTATCGAGGAATGTCGGTAAACGTGGCGCGTATCTTAATGGCCTTTAGGGGTTCGGTCAAGCCCTTGGCGCCTTAAAAAATCCCGCGTCACCAAAACGGCCTGTGACGCGGGATTCTAGGTCTTACGTATCGGCTGGAGTTCTGGAACTTACGACCGGCTCAAGGCGCGCTTGATTCTGTCGACGGCTTTTTCCAGGTTCTCCATGCTGGTGGCAAAGCTCAGGCGCATATGGCCATCGCCACCGAAGGAGGAGCCGGGGACCAGGGCGACTTCAGCTTCGTTCAGGAAGAATTCGGCGAGCTCCAGGTCGTTGTTGATGCCTGGCAGGCGGTCGATGACCTGATGGAAGCTGGGGAACGCATAGAAGGTTCCATCCACGGGGATACAGTCGACGCCGGGGATTTCGTTGAGTGCGTTCACCAGGAAGTCGTGGCGGCGCTTAAACTCCTTGATCATGCTGGTGATGCAGCTCTGGTCCCCGTCGAGCGCGGCCTGGGCAGCGGCCTGGGAAATTGACGCGGGGTTGGAGGTGCTTTGGGATTGGATTTTCTTCATGGCGCCAATGATCTTGGCGGGGCCTGCGGCGTAGCCGATGCGCCAGCCCGTCATCGAGTAGGCCTTGGAGACACCATTCAGGACGAAGGTCCGGTCGTACAGTTCGGGCGCCACGTTCAAAATGTTGGAGAACGGTTCTGGCGTCCAGAGGATGTGTTCGTACATGTCGTCGCTGGCGACCATTACGTGCGGGTGCTTCACCAGGACGTCCGCCAGGGCGCGCAGCTCGGTGCGGGAGTAGGCCATACCGGTCGGGTTGGACGGGCTGTTGAGTACCACCAGCTTGGTTTTGGGGGTAATCGCCGCTTCGAGTTGTTGTGGGGTGATTTTGAACTGCTGAGCCTGGTTGGTTTCAATAATGACAGGCTTGCCTTCCGCCACCAGGACCATATCCGGGTAGGAGACCCAGTAAGGGGCGGGGATGACGACTTCGTCGCCCGGATTGATGATGGCCAGGGACAGGTTGAAGAAGCTTTGCTTGCCGCCGCTGGACACCAGGATCTGGTTTGCTTGGTATTCCAGTCCGTTGTCGCGCTGGAATTTCTGGATAATGGCTTTCTTCAGTCCCGGGGTACCGTCCACCGCGGTATACTTGGTTTGTCCGCCGCGAATGGCGGCAATAGCGGCTTCCTTGATATGCTCCGGGGTGTCGAAATCAGGTTCGCCGGCACCCAGGCCAATAATATCCTTACCAGCAGCCCGCAGTTCACTGGCTCTGTTGGTGACTGCCAGCGTGGGGGATGGTTTGATGGTTTGCACACGGTGGGAAAGTTGTACGTCCAAGCCAGTATCCTCAAAGGATGGGGTGATTGATGTGTCATGGCAGCGTCGCCGGGAACCGATTGTTTTCGCAGATGGCGCCTGAGATCATCGTGCGGAAAGAGCCTGTTCCGCGGATGTCTAAGGGGCCTGGATTGCCACGTGAATCAGTTCCAAAACCAAGCAGACAAAACAGTATAATCATATCATCTTCGTTCGGGATCGGTCATCGTCATGTCGCATGAATTCAAGGTCTCCTCGCCGTTTCAGCCGTCGGGAGATCAGCCTGAGGCGATCCGCCAGTTAGTACAGGGATTGAACGACGGGCTGATGCATCAGACGCTGCTCGGAGTGACCGGCTCCGGGAAAACATTCACCATTGCCAACGTGGTGGCGAGCGTCCAGCGGCCAACCATTATCCTGGCGCCAAACAAGACGTTGGCGGCTCAGCTCTACGGCGAGTTCAAGGAGTTCTTCCCCAATAACTCCGTGGAGTATTTCGTTTCCTATTACGACTACTACCAGCCGGAAGCCTACGTGCCCTCGTCGGACACCTTCATCGAGAAGGATGCCTCCATCAACGAGCATATCGAGCAGATGCGGCTATCGGCGACCAAGGCGTTGCTGGAGCGGCCGGATGCCATCATCGTGGCGACGGTGTCGTCGATCTACGGCTTGGGCGATCCGCAGTCCTACCTGAAGATGATGCTGCACTTGGATCGCGGCGACCGGATCGATCAGCGCACCCTGTTGCGACGTCTGGCAGAGCTCCAGTACACCCGTAACGACATGGAGTTACACCGTGCGACCTACCGGGCCAAGGGGGATGTCATTGACATCTTTCCGGCGGAATCCGATAAGGATGCGATTCGCGTGGAGCTGTTCGACGAAGAGATCGAGAGTCTGGCATTCTTCGACCCCCTGACGGGAGAAATCCTGCGCCGGGTTCCACGGGTAACGATCTATCCCAAGTCCCACTATGTGACGCCCCGGGAAAAAGTGCTGGAGGCAATCGAAGGTATCAAGCTGGAGCTTGCCGAGCGCCTGCAATATTTTCGGGATAACGGCAAATTGCTGGAGGCGCAGCGGCTGGAGGAGCGGACCCGGTTTGACCTGGAAATGATGCTGGAGCTGGGTTACTGCAATGGCATCGAGAACTACTCCCGCTATCTGTCTGGACGCGGTCCCGGGCAGCCGCCGCCAACCCTGTTCGATTACCTGCCGCCTAATTCACTGCTGGTGGTGGACGAGTCCCACGTGACCATTCCGCAACTTGGCGGCATGTATCGGGGTGACCGGTCCCGGAAAGAAACGCTGGTGCAGTACGGGTTCCGGATGCCGTCGGCGATGGATAACCGTCCCATGCGCTTTGACGAATGGGAGAGCATCGCGCCCCAAATGATTTTTGTGTCAGCCACGCCGGGGCCGTATGAGCAGGAGCATGCCAGCCAGGTCGTGGAGCAGGTGGTTCGGCCGACCGGCCTGATCGATCCCGAGATCGAGGTGCGCCCGGCGACCACGCAGGTGGACGACCTGTTATCGGAAGCCCGGGACCGGGTGCAGGCAGGAGACCGGGTTCTGGTGACGACCCTGACCAAACGCATGGCCGAGGATCTCACGGATTTCCTGCTGGAGCAGGGGATTCGCGTCCGCTACCTGCATTCGGATATCGATACGGTGGAGCGGGTGGAGATCATTCGCGATTTGCGGCTCGGCGTGTTCGATGTCCTGGTGGGCATCAACTTGCTGCGGGAAGGGTTGGACATGCCGGAGGTTTCTCTGGTCGCCATTCTCGACGCCGATAAGGAAGGATTCCTGCGTTCCGACCGCTCACTGATCCAGACCATCGGGCGTGCTGCCCGGAACGTGCGGGGCAAGGCGATCCTGTATGCAGACCGCATAACCGGCTCGATGCAACGTGCCATGGATGAAACCGAGCGCCGTCGGGCCAAACAGGTCGCTCATAATGAAGCGCACGGTATCGTGCCGAAAGGATTGAATAAGAAGATCACGGACATCATGGAAGGCGCCGTGCCTGGTGCCCGGACCAAGTCCCGCGGGCAGACGTCTCGGGTGGCGGAACAGTCACCGGGCTACAAGACCGCGATGGCGGCCCGTACGCCTCAGGAGCTGGCGAAGACCCTGGCGCAGATGGAGGCCGAGATGTATGCCGCTGCGCGTAATCTGGAGTTCGAAAAGGCCGCCCAGCTGCGGGACGAGATCAACGCCTTGAAGGACCGCGCACTGCTTCCCGCCAACTAATCCCCGCTCCAAGACGGCTGCGCGACCGCAGCGAACAGGCTATTCTCTGGGATGAGCACCACCCCGCAGGGGGTTGGTGCGCCACAGAATAAAGAGGATAGCATGACCCTTACGATGATCTGGCCCTGGCTCGCCGGTAGCGCCCTGGCTGCTGCGGCGCTGGGATTTCTGGTAGCCCGAATCCGTTCTCAGCAACAGTTGCAGGGGTTAAAGACCGAATTGGCCCTGCTCCAGGAGCGACTGTCCAGTCGTGATCGCGATATCGAGCGGCTGGATGGGGACTGGGCGGAGCTGCAGGCAGAGCATGATTCAACCCTGGCCGCCCAGCAGGCGCTGCTGCGTGAAAACGGTGCCCTGCGAGCGCGCCTGGAAGGTTTGCAGCAACTGGAGACCGAGGCGGCCGCATTGCGAGTCGAGCGCAGTGCCTTGCAGTCCCGCTTGGCTGAAGTCGACGCGGAGCTTCGCCAGTCCCAGGCCCACCACGATGAAAAGCTGCGCTTGCTGTTGGATGCGCGTGAGCAGCTGTCCCATGAGTTCAAGTCCCTGGCCACCAAGGTGCTGGATGAGAACAGTCTCAAATTCGCCGAGCAGAACCGTTCCAATCTGGACAGTATTCTGCAGCCCCTGAAGACCCAGTTGTCCGATTTTCGCCAAAAGGTCGAAGAAACCTACGACAAGGAAGCCCAGCAACGTTTCTCGCTGGCCAGCGAGATCAAGCGGCTGCAATCGCTCAATGAGCGCATCAGCGTCGATGCCCTGAACCTGACCAATGCTCTGAAAGGGCAGAGTAAAGTGCAGGGCGCCTGGGGGGAGGTCATCCTAGAGCGGCTGCTGGAGCGCTCCGGCTTAGTGCGAGGGCGCGAATACCAGGTGCAGAGCAGTCACCGGGATGAGCAGGGGCAACGGCTGCAACCGGACGTGGTGGTTCATCTGCCCGAGAACAAGCATGTGGTGATCGACTCCAAGGTCAGCCTGACAGCATTTGCCGCCTATAGCGCCTCGGAGACCACGGAGGCTGGTGAAGGGCATCTGCGCCAGCATGTGCAGTCTGTGCGCAACCATATTCGAGGGCTCGGCAAGAAGCAGTACCAGGATCTGCAGGGTCTGAGCTCGCTGGATTTCGTGCTGCTGTTCATTCCGGTGGAGGGTGCCTTCAGTGCAGCCATTCAGACGGACGCGGAGCTGTTCAACGAGGCGTTCGAGCAGAACATCGTTCTGGTTTCCCCCTCGACACTGCTGGCGACGTTGCGCACGATCCACAATATCTGGCGCTACGAGTATCAGTCGCGGAATTCCCAGGAAATTGCGCGCCAAGCAGGCAATCTGTACGACAAGTTTGTCGCCTTTGTTGCGGATCTGCAGGAGGTTGGGCAGCGCTTGGGCGGTGCTCAACAGGCCTGGGACAGGGCCTACAACAAGCTGACTGAGGGTAAGGGGAACCTGGTGCGCCGGGTCGAGAATTTGAAGGTGCTCGGTGCTCGTACCAGTAAAAAGCTGGACGAGGACTTGGTTGGCCAGGCGCTAGATGATGTGCAGGAAACCACCCTTGGCGTGACTGCCATTTCCTCAACGGGAAGTGCGCCAAAATAGCGCACAATTAAGTACGCAAACGATCAGTTTATGCCTGTTGTGGCGCGGCTTGCCTGATCTTTGTTGGCGGGAATGCCGGTGTTGGCAGCGACGCATTTATGGTGTGCGGCGCTAAGGTATTGATAATGCGCCGAAGATTACTGTCTCGTAACAGAAATTGAGAACTACTTCAAGTAAATTGAAGGAGCTCCACTCGCGACCGATAATGTGTTCGGTCCTGTTGGTTGGAGCCTGACTAAAACAATAACCGGTAGACAGGGCAGTACTTGGATGAATATTGCACAACACTAATTGGGAGGGTGAAATGATGGCAACGTCAGATAAGCGCCGACATCCGCGGATGAAAATGAACCTCAGTGTCTTTGTCTGTCATCCTGCAATGGGGCGTACCCTCATGACGACCAGAGATATGTCGGATGAGTGTGTGTATGTGCAAGGTCCTCTTACCGCTGCACCAGGCCAGGGTGCGGTGGTTAGCGTCCAAGTAAATGGGCTGCTGGGATCGGCAGGCGCCAGCGTGCCCATGAAGGTGCTGCGCGGCGATGACGATGGCTTGGTGTTGGGGTTTGTGCGTTGAGCCGGGCTCGTCCCTTGAAGCGAACCTGCCGGCATATTGTCGGCGTCAGTACGTTAACTCCTTGATTCGATGGTTTCTGCGCGCACATAGACGCTAATGACAAAAGTGTCAAGTTGTAACGATTTGAATTTGAATGCGCTTCTGGGTTCTGATTAAAAAGTGACCAATTTGTAAGGGGGTCTCTACCCACGCGGCTCCCCCTGTTTTTCCCGCCGACTATCAACAAAGTTATCCACAGAATCCGTGGATAAATGAAATGTTCTTTACTCTCTTTGTGGATACTCTTCTCCCGCACCGAAATGGGGTGGGGCTGGGGTGTTCTGGTTTCCGGATACTGCGCGCTGATTGTGCCGTGATGTAAGCCGGCGATCGATGTGGCTATAATGGCCGACTTTTATTGCCAGGAAGTGACAGTCCATGTCTTACAAATTTGTCCGTCGCATGTTGTTTCGGCTTGATCCGGAGAATGCGCATGAATTGACTCTGGATTTGTTGGCTACGGCAGCCCGGCTTCGGCTGACGCCGTTGCTGGTGCCATCCCCTGTGATCAGTCCTGTCAAAGTCATGGGATTGGAATTTCGTAATCCGGTCGGTTTGGCGGCAGGACTCGACAAGAACGGCGAGTGTATCGACGGTTTGGCTGCGCTAGGCTTTGGCTTTCTTGAGTTGGGGACGGTGACGCCGCGGCCACAGCCTGGTAATGCTCGCCCCCGCCTGTTCCGAATCACGGAGCGCGAGGCAATCATCAACCGGATGGGCTTTAACAACCTGGGCGTTGATCATCTGATCGAACGGGTCCGCCAGAGCCGGTACGAAGGGGTGATTGGTATCAACGTCGGCAAGAATGCCGACACACCAGTCGAGCGTGCTGCCGATGATTATTTGATCGGTATGCGTCGGGTTTATCCCTATGCCTCCTATATCACGGCCAATGTGTCCTCGCCCAATACGCCGGGACTGCGAAGTCTCCAGTTCGGCGATGCGCTGAAGGATTTGGTCAGTACCGTGAAAGAGGAGCAGGCCAAGCTTGCCCGGGAATATGGTCGCTACGTGCCGGTGGCATTCAAGATTGCGCCCGACATGGCCGATCATGAGGTGAGGCTGGTTGCCGACACCCTGTTGGAGTTCGAAGTGGATGGGGTGATCGCCACGAATACCACGCTGTCGCGAGAGGGGGTGAAGGGATTGCCTCATGCGGACGAGCAAGGCGGTCTGAGCGGGGCGCCATTGCGGGAGATATCCACGCGTGTCATTCGTTGTCTGGCGGAGCGGCTGGATGGGCGGGTGCCGATCATTGCCGTAGGCGGGATTACGGATGCGGCCTCGGCGCTTGAGAAAATGGAGGCTGGGGCCAGCCTGGTGCAGATCTACAGTGGGTTGATTTACCACGGGCCGGCGCTGATTCATCAGGTGGCCACCGCGTTGGCGCAGCGCCAGAGAGCGGGTTCCTAATAGCCGGCCTTTCCAAATTGCTAAAAAATAAGAAGGGCTAAAAAAGAACGGCCCGCTAAATGCGGGCCGGGGCAGGGCGCTAAGAAGCCCTGGATAAGGAAAGTTTGTAATTGCTAAAAATCAAACCGCGCTTTGAGTGAGCGTGACGTCTGGGAGTCGGTGAATTGCGGAAACACCTTGATATCCGCTCCAGTTGTCCTCGCGTCCGGCTCGCCAGCCATTCATCCAGCTTTGGCGCACAGCCGCGTTCTCGGTAGGACATAAACTTTTGGATCGACCGCTTAAGCCTGCATGGTAACCACGGTTGTAGGCTCTTTCAGCTAAATCACGCTTTTGTCTCTTCATTCTTAACCAACCTCATTGCATTCGTTTGGCTTTCGGAAAGTATGTATCGGCGTGTGTTTCGGTCGTATAGCGGGCAACACTCCTTGCTTTCATCAGCATTTGGTTACTTAATCATTCCTCGTTGGGTCAGCAACCAAAAAAAGCGGTTGCATACTGCCGCAACTAGAGATACGCTTACGCGTTTTTTTGTAGCGCTACGTCTCCGAGTAAACCGAATCTAGTCGGCCTTGTATAGGAATTAATTCGTATATACATGGCTGTTTTTATGGGTAATGGCTATTAGGACTTCTAACTCGTTGTTTGGCATCAGTTGAGACTGGCCCGGCAACAGAGATAATTTGCCAACCTTTCCTTTCTTTCACCTTGAGTGATGCCAGCCATTCAGTTTATGCAGCAATCTATGCAAGACCTTGTGTCGTCTCCCCTGACTTTTCTCGCAACCTGCCCCAAGGGGCTGGAGCAACTACTGGAAACGGAGCTGCAACAGCTCGGCGCAACGGGGACGCAACTGACCGTCAATGGTGTGCGCGGCCAAATTGACCTGGTTGGCGGCTATCGCCTGTGTCTCTGGTCCCGTCTGGCGAATCGCCTGTTGATCGAGCTGGGGCAATATCCTGCCGCCAATGCGGATGAGCTCTATGCGGCGGCTCGCCAGGTGTACTGGCCCGCCTATCTGCGTCCCGGCGGCACGCTGCTGGTGGATTTCCGAGGACGCTCCGACAGCATCCAGCACACCCATTTTGGTGCCTTGCGGATCAAGGATGCGATCGTGGATGAATTCCGCGAGCAGGGTCTTGAACGCCCCAATATCGACAAGAGTTTCCCGGATCTGAGGGTGCAGGCGCTGCTGCGGCGGGACCGGGTCAGTCTGTATCTGGATCTGGGCGGGCGCAGCCTGCACCAGCGGGGTTACCGGCTCAGCGGTGGCGAAGCGCCACTGAAGGAGAACCTGGCGGCGGCCATTCTGTTGCGTGCTGATTGGCCTGAGCTGGCTCGCCAGGGGGCGCCACTGGTCGATCCCATGTGTGGTTCCGGCACCCTGCTGATTGAAGCGGCCTGGCTGGCCACCGATAGCGCGCCCGGTTTGCTGGATCCAGTCTTCGGGTTTCAGCGCTGGCCGTCATACCAGCTCGATCACTGGAAGGCGCTGCTGGACGAGGCACGGCTTCGTCGGGAGCAGGGGTGTGAGCGCCTGAGCGCGGTTATTCAGGGCTTCGACGCGGATCTGAAAGCGGTCAAGGCGGCCCAAAGCAATCTTGAGCGAGCCGGGTTGGTCGGTCTCGTGCATGTGGAGCGGCGTGCCCTGGCGGAGTTTCGTCTGCCACCCAGTTGGGAGCAGTCTGGCTTGCTGGTGACGAATCCGCCCTATGGTGAGCGTCTGAGCGATGAGATTACGGTGCAGCCCCTGTATCAGGCGATCGGCGAGGTGCTGCGGCGCTATTGTCAGGGCTGGCGGGCGGCGGTCTTTACCGGCAATCCCGGGCTTGGCAAGTTCCTGGGGCTGCGCAGTCACCACCAGTATGCGTTCTTCAACGGCGCCATTGCCTGTAAATTACTGTTGTTCCGGGTAGAGCCCGAGCAGGTGTTTCGCGAGCTGCAGCCTACCTCCAGCGGCGTGGCGCCAACATCGTCTGCCGTTGCCTTGAGCGAGGCGGTGCAGATGTTCGCTAATCGCCTGCGCAAGAATATGAAAAAACTGGATAAATGGGCGCAGCGTGCGAACATCGAATGCTATCGCATTTACGATGCGGACCTGCCGGAATATGCGGTGGCCATCGATCGCTATCGGGATTGGCTGCACGTGCAGGAGTATGCGCCGCCCAAGTCGGTCGACCCGGTCAAGGCCGAGCAGCGTCTTCAGGAACTGGTGCTGAGCCTGCCGCAGGTGACGGGCGTACCGGCGGAGCGGATTGTGCTCAAGGAGCGCCGGCAGCAAAAAGGCACCCAGCAATATCAGAAGCTGGATAGTAGTCGCCATGAGCTGGAAGTCGGCGAAGTAGGCTGCCGGTTCTACGTAAACCTGCGGGATTACCTGGACACGGGCCTGTTTCTGGATCATCGGCCTGTGCGGCGCTGGATTCAGCAGAATGCCAAGGGGCTGCGGTTTCTGAACCTCTTCTGCTATACCGGCGCGGCCACCGTGCATGCCGCCAAGGGCGGTGCCCGCCGTACCACCAGTGTCGACCTGTCCGGCACCTATATTAACTGGGCTCGGCGCAATCTCACGCTCAACGGCTTCAGCGAGCAGCAGCATCAGTTTATTCAGGCAGACTGCATGCAGTGGCTTGAAGAAAGTAGGGATCGCTTTGATCTGATTTTTCTGGACCCGCCTACGTTTTCAAATTCCAAGCGAACCGACAACGTGCTGGATATCCAGCGCGACCACGATGTTCTGATCGAGCATTGCATGCGGTTGCTGGAGCGAGATGGCGTGCTGTTGTTTTCCAACAACTATCGCCGGTTTCAGTTGAGCGAGGCGGTGGCGGCGCGTTATGAAGTGACGGAAATCAGCAGCCAGACGCTGGACCTGGATTTTGAGCGCAACCCGAAGATCCATCGCTGCTGGCGCATTCAGTGGCGGCGATAGCGGTCGCCGGTGGTATCGGTACGGGTTCGCTCAGAACTCGTACTTGATGCCGGCGCCCAGGTGCATGGTGCGGATCTTGGTCATGCTGTCGCGGTGGATCCGGCCCAGTTCGAAGTTGGCGTACCAGTTCTCGGCAAAGCCTACATCCATGCCCAGGGCGTAGCTGACGCTGAAAGAGCTGTCATACAGGTCGTCTGGCAGATCGGGATAGGCGTAGCGGTCGTCCCGGTCGACGTTGCCCTTGATAAACGAGAAGCCAAACAGGCCGTACACCGAGGTGTCGTCAGTGATGGGGTAGCGGGGGCCCATGTACCAGCTGGCATAGCCGGTGACGCGCGCCTGGAAATCGTCACGCGGCGAGTCTTCCTTCAAGGCGCCGCCCAGGCGCGCCTCTACCTTCACATAATCGGTAATGTAGCTGCCCAGAACGAATTCCACGCCCGGCATATTGGCGGCTTTGTCGCCATCGACCGAGCGCAGCTCCAGATCCGTAATCCTCACGCCAATAAAGGTCTTATCTTCCTTTTCGACTTCCGCCCAGCTCATCGAGGGAATGCCGAGAGCCAGGACCAGGGGCAGGAGGGAATAGCGCATGGGTTGAAAAACTTCCTATTCGATCAGTCGGATACGAGAACCCGTTCCCGCATCTTGGATCGCAGGAGTTTAACCGAGCCTGCCAGGCCAATCGCGGATGGACATCACAATTCGTTGGTAATCAGGCGCCTGGACGTGATCCGGCGCTAATCTTCAAGGCCCAGTTCATCGGCCAGTTTCAGCATGACGAAGACGTTCGATTCCGAGTCGTAGGCTGAGCGGCCGGTCTCCTCCAGAAGTTGCTGGCGATAACTGAGAAACTGCTCGTAACCATAGTCCGGAATGCGGCGGGAAATGGACACCAGTTCGAAGGTGGGCTCCTCGCCATAGGCTTCGAATAGGCAGTCGAGCAGTTCCTGATCGTAGTCCAGGCCGTCGATGTAAACGCGGGCGTCGCCAAAGTCCAGGTTCATCTCGCGGATGACATCCAGTGCCGAGAAACCCTGGTCCAGCAGGTGATCCCGGGTGATGCCACGGGCCGCCAGATTGCCCAGGTCCCAGTCTTCCCAATCGTCTTCCGGCATGATCAGCACCGACTTGATCTGGCCGTCCGGCAGGCTCCAGGAGGCGGCGATGGGATGGGCGCCTTCGTCGTGGCTGCTGCCTTCGATGTCCAAAAAGAGAGGATAGGGCATGGCGTTAGGTCACCTGTTCCGTGAAAACGGACGCGATTATACCTGCTCCCAATCGTACTCACCACGCAGCAGCGCTCGTCATGTGCGCCACTCAGGCTGGTGGAATGCAGGGCATCAACAAGACAATCTGGTGTTTGATCCGGCTGTCGGCCAGGATGCTCCCGTGGGGCGCCGTTCACTGTATCTTTGTGCTATGTCACACTGGCCGGCAGCGTTCTAAGTCGCTATTTTATAAATCTATCGCAACCCTATCCCTAACTGCCTGTCGCGCTCAACCGGTGCCAGGATGTCCGTTCGAGGTGGTCATGCAACAAGCCGATTTCAATCGGGATTTATTTGAGTTTCTCCGCGAGTCGCCCACGCCCTATCACGCGGTGGAGCAGGTGGCGGCCCGCCTGCGGGATGCCGGCTATCAACAGTTGTTCGAAGCGGACAGCTGGACCTTGCAGGAAGGCGAGCGCTACTTCGTGGTGCGTAATGGCTCGTCGATCATCGCCTTTGTGAATGGGTCGGACGCGATCGAGCGCGGCGTGCGGATGATGGGTGCCCACACGGACAGCCCATGCCTCAAGGTGAAGCCCAACCCGGGATTGACCAATAAGGGCTATTGGCAGCTGGGTGTTGAGGTATATGGTGGCGCGCTGTACGGACCCTGGTTTGACCGGGATCTGTCGCTGGCCGGCCGGGTCAGCTTTGTGACCTCCAAGGGCGAGGTGAGTACCGCCCTGGTCAATTTCCGCAAGCCGGTCGCGATTATTCCCAGCCTTGCCATTCACCTGGATCGGGAGGCGAACAGCAACCGCTCCATCAATCCGCAGCGGGAGCTGCCGCCGGTACTGTTGCAGTTGGGTAGTGGCGAGCAGGTCGATCTGCGTGCGGTGTTAACGTTGCAACTGAAGGATGAACATCCAGAGCTGGATGTGAGTCGGGTGCTGGATTATGAGTTGTGCTTTTATGACACCCAACCGCCGGCACTGGTGGGATTGCGCGAGGAATTCATTGCCTCGGCCCGGCTGGACAACCTGTTGAGCTGCTATATCGGCCTACGGGCGCTGCTGGATTCGGCGACGACGCAGCCGGCCCTGCTGGTTCTCAATGATCACGAAGAGGTAGGCAGTTCGTCGGCGGAAGGTGCCCAGGGGCCGTTTCTGGCGTCCGTGCTGGAGCGCTTATATCCCGATGCGGAGAGTCGCCAGCGGGTGATCAGTCAGTCCCTGTTCGTTTCCGCCGATAACGCCCACGGCGTGCATCCCAATTACGTGGACAAGCATGACGCCAATCACGGTCCCATTCTCAACCAGGGGCCGGTGATCAAGGTCAACGCCAATCAGCGCTATGCCACCAGCAGTGAAACCAGTGGCTTCTATCGTTTTCTCAGTGAGCAGGAAGGCTTGCCGTATCAGAGCTTCGTCGTACGAACGGATATGGCCTGCGGCAGCACGATTGGGCCAATTACGGCCAGTAACCTGGGTGTGCGCACACTGGATATCGGGGTACCCCAGTTCGCCATGCACTCCATTCGGGAACTGGCCGGGCGCGACGATGCGTACACGCTGTTTCGGGCGTTAAGGGCGTTCCTGCAGCGGGAGCGCCTGTTCTAGCGTTAGCCGGGCAGGAATAGAGTTGCGTTGTTTGGGTCATTAGTTGCCTGTGGGCGCTAATGGCTCAACGCAAACTGATCATCGGGAAAAAGTGTCTGGCTTAAGGGTTGGAACTTTAGGATTAGAAGAGGCGTTGGAATCTGGATATCGCGGGAGATGTTGGAGCGGTGCGTTAGGCGGGGAGGAGTAAATTGGCTCCTCGAGCTGGGCTCGAACCAGCGACCCACGGATTAACAGTCCGTTGCTCTACCGACTGAGCTATCGAGGAACCGCCATACGCAGGCTGCGAATAATATAGACCTCGATTAGAGGCGTCAAGCCTGCGTCCCACTGAAATTTTCGCCGATGTCGCCAGTCAGGATGACACGGTATCTGACCCAAGGAGATCGTACAGATGGATAACACAAACCTGCTGGTGGTCCTGGACCCGAATGGCGACAATCAGGTGCTGCTGGAGCGCGCCCTGAACATCGCGCGGGGCACGGGTGGTCGGCTGCATCTGTTTGCGGCGGACTATAACAATGCCCTGAATGCGAGCTATAACTTCAATCCCCAGGCCGTACAGGGTGTGATCGAAGGGCATCTCAACGCAATCCGGCGGCGGATGGACGATTTTCTGCTGCAACTTGAACAGCAGGGATTGGCGGCCAGTGGCGAGGTGCGTTGGGCGAGCCCTCTGTATGAGGCGGTGCTGACCCGCGCCGACGAGGTGGGGGCAGGGTTGATCATCAAGCAGACCCATCACCATTCCGCGTTGAACCGTGCCCTGTTTACCAACACTGACTGGCATCTGATGCGGGAGGCGAAGGCGCCCCTGTGGTTTGTGCGCGGCGAACACCCGTGGAAAAGTCAGCCACGCATTCTGGCGGCGGTCGATCCGGTCCATGCCCGCGCCAAGGACGTGGCCTTGGACCAGCGTATCCTGCAATGGTCGCAGCAGGTGGCGAGTGGTCTGGCGGGTCAACTCGAGGTGTTGCACGTCTACGAGGTGGTTCCGACCGGGCTGGTCACCGAATTCGACGCCATGATGGCGGATTATCCGGCTTTCCGAGAGGAGATCAGGGACCACCATCGGCAAGCGCTGGAGCACCTGATTGCAGCCCAGGCCCCGACGGCTTCTTCACGGCTGGAAGACGGATTGCCGGAGCAGGTGCTCCCACGCATCGTGCGGGAGGACGGGATCGACCTGACGGTTATGGGGGCGGTCTCGCGTAGCGGCCTGGACCGGGTTTTTATCGGCAGTACCGCGGAGCGGGTACTGGATGATCTGGACTCCGACGTGCTGGTGGTGCGCTGATTACAAGGTCCGGGAAGAGGGAGGTCCCGGCCATGAACTGAAGAAAGGCAAGATAATGCAATACCTGGCACCCACATTACTGCGCAATGGCCATCTGCTGAGCATTTACCCCAGCCTCTGGCGCAAGGTCACCACGGATCATTTCGTCCGGGAGCGCATCACCACCGAGGATGGGGATTTTCTCGACCTGGACTGGAGCCGGGTCGGCGCCCGTCGGCTGGTGGTGATTTCCCATGGGCTGGAGGGAAACAGTCGGCGCCCGTACGTTGCCGGCATGGCCCGGGCGGTCAACGCAGGCGGCTGGGATGCACTGGCCTGGAATTTCCGCTCCTGTGGCGGCGAGATGAATCGCTGCCTGCGGTTCTATCACAGTGGTGCAACCGAGGATCTGGACGCGGTCGTGTCGCATGCGCTGGCGAGCGGGGCGTACGACGAGGTGGCGCTGGTTGGCTTTAGCCTGGGTGGAAACCTGACACTGGTTTATCTCGGCGAGCGCGGCAGTGCGTTGCCGGCTCAGGTGTCCCGCGCGGTGGTATTCTCGGTGCCCTGCGATCTGGCGGCGGGGGCACGACAACTGGCGCGCCCCTCCAACTATATCTACATGCGACGCTTCATCCGGAGTCTGCGACAGAAAATGGAGCTCAAGCAGCAGAGCTTTCCAGGCCAGATCGATCTCACTGGCATTGAGCGCTTGCGGACGTTCCAGGAATTCGATGATCGCTTCACCGCGCCCATGCATGGTTTTCGCGATGCCGAGGATTATTGGGCGCGCTGCAGCAGCCGAGGTTTTATCGGCGATATCCGGGTGCCCACCTTGATCGTCAATGCCGCCAACGATCCCTTCCTGGCCCCGGAGTGCTTTCCCACCAAGGAAGTCCAGGGCCATGCCCAGGTACGATTGGAAGTGCCCAGCTCGGGAGGACATGTGGGCTTTGTCCGCTTCAATGAGCAGGACTTGTACTGGTCCGAGGAGCGCGCCCTGCGCTTTCTCAAGGAAGGGCGCTAGCCGGCCAGGAACTTCTGCCGCGAACGCCTATCCAACACACCGGCGACAGGTCAAGGTGGCGGGTTTCACGGGTGAGCCTCCGCTTTTATAGCAGAGGTTCCAGGTGGGGCCAGATGTTGTCCAGTATCTGCGCCTGGGCTTCAGCCCGGGGATGAATGCGATCCTCCTGCATCAGCTCCGGCTTGACCGCGATCTCTTCCAGCATAAATGGCACCAGCGGCGTATCGTGCTGGTCCGCGACCTGTCCGAAGAGCTTGTGGAATCCTTCGGTGTAGCGCTTGCCGTAATTGGGCGGGATGCGCATGCCGACCAGCAGCACCTTGGCGTTGGCGTCGAGTGCGGCGGTGACCATGCCGCTGAGATTTTCCTGGACGACTTTCAGGGGAAACCCGCGCAGCCCGTCGTTGCCGCCAAGTTCCAGAATCACCAGTGCGGGCTTGGTGCGCGCCAGTACTTCCGGGAGCCGGCGCAGGCCGCCATCGGTGGTTTCGCCGCTGATACTGGCGTTGATTACACGGTAGGGTTTGTCCATTATGTCGAGGCGTTTTTCGAGCAGGGTCACCCAGCTCCGTTCGACCGGAACGCCGTAGGATGCACTCAGGCTGTCGCCAAAAACCAGGATGGTGGAGGCCGGTGCCGCGGCCGCACTCTGCAAGCTCGCCCAAAGAAGAAAAATCCAAGCGCCAAGCAGGCCGCCAAGACGTCGGTAGGCGCGACTACGATCGGGAGAATGCATGTCGATGAATGCTCCAGCTGTTCTGGTTGCGGAAAATGTTTTCAAGTCCGTGCAGTTTGCGTCGGAACCCCTGGAAATCCTGAGAGGTATATCGCTGGAAATCAACCCAGGCGAAACCGTTGCCATCGTGGGCAGCTCCGGGTCGGGGAAGACGACGTTGCTTGGACTACTGGCGGGGCTCGATGTTCCCAGCCAGGGACGAATTCTACTGCAGGGGCGCGATCTGACTCAGCTGACCGAGGAAGAACGGGCCGATGTGCGCGCTCACAGTGTCGGCTTCGTGTTCCAGAATTTCCAACTGCTGTCGTCACTGACCGCCCTGGAAAACGTGATGCTGCCGCTTGAGCTGAAGGGCGAGGAGCGGCCTGAGGAGCAGGCGCGCCAGTTCCTGCAGCGGGTCGGGCTCAGTCATCGGGAGACCCATTTCCCGCGCCAGCTCTCCGGCGGTGAGCAGCAGCGGGTGGCTTTGGCGCGGGCGTTTGCCTGCCGGCCGCAGATCCTGTTTGCCGATGAACCGACCGGGAACCTGGACACCGCAACCGGCGCGCGGATTGTCGAGCTGTTGTTTGAGCTAAACCGTGAACATAACACGACCCTGGTGCTGGTCACCCATGACGAGCACCTGGCTGAGCGCTGCGGGCGCAGTTTCCACATGGAGGCCGGCCAGCTGATGACGGGGGCGGTCTGATGAGAATCGTCCTACGGGAAGGTTACCGCCTGGTACGCCGCGACCAGCGTTCGCGGGAGCTGCGCATTCTCGCCATTTCCCTGATTGTGGCGGTGGCAACGGTCACCGCGATCGCCGTGTTTTCCGCCAAGCTGCAGCAAATCATCTTCCAGTCCTCCAGCCAGTTCCTGGCGGGCGACCGTCAGCTCAGTAGCCCACAACCGGTGGACGAAACCTGGCTGGCCCAGGCGCGCATTCAGGGTCTCGAAGTGGCGCGCACGCTGGAGTTCGCCAGCATGCTGTTCGGCGAAGAGGGCATGCAACTGGTCAGCGTGAAGGCCGCCACGTCCAATTATCCTCTTGAAGGCTCGCTGGAAATCAGCGACAGCCCCCGTGGCGCGACACGGCCGATTAGCCAGGCGCCATCGCCGGGAACTATCTGGATTGCGCCGCGCCTGTTCTCATTGCTCGGCCTGGACGTGGGCGACACCGCAGAGCTTGGCGATCTGGCGCTGCAGGTGACCCAGGTGGTTCAGCGGGAGCCGGATGCCTCCTTCAGCTTTATCAATCTATCGCCCCGCGTGCTCATGAACTGGGAAGACGTGGAGGCCACCGGCGTGGTTCAGCCCGGTAGCCGCCTGACGTATCGCTACCTGTTCGCCGGTGAGCCGGATCAGCTGGCGGCCTATGAAGCCTGGCTGGCGCCGCGCCTGGGGCCGAGTCATACCTGGCAGGATGTGCGTAGCGGCCGGCCGGCATTGGCCGACGCCCTGCAGAAAGCAGAGACCTACCTGTTGCTGGGCGGCAGCCTCGCCGTCATTCTGGCGGGCGTGGCCATTGCCATGTCGGCGCGTCAGTATGCCCAGCGCCAGTACGACACGGTGGCGCTGTTGAAAACGCTGGGCGTGCGCGGGCGCGCGGTCAGTCGCTTCTATGGCTTTAGTTTTCTCATCCTGGGGCTTGTCTGTGCCGGCATTGGCTTGTTCCTGGGCTGGCTGGGGCATCTGGTGGTGTTGTGGGTGTTGCGGGATTTGTTGCCGCCCGTGGCGGTGCAGACGCCCCTGAGCAGCCTGAGCCTGGGGGTGGCAACGGCCATGATCAGCCTGTTGGCATTTGCCATGCCGCCCTTGCTGATGCTGCAAAAAGTAGCGCCGGCACGGGTGCTGCGACGGGACATGCCGGTGCAGGGCAGTGGCTCGGCCTGGTTGTACGGTGCCGGCGTACTGGCGGTCGTAGGCGTGCTTTACCTGTACAGCGGCGACTGGCGCCTGACCGGGCTGGTGGTGGGTGGTCTGCTGGCGGTGGTGCTTGTGTTCGTGGTGCTGGCCGCCGTCTTTTTGCGCGCGGGTCGTCTGGTGGGCACCCGCGCCGGATCCTTCTGGAAGCTAGGGCTTGCCTCCGTCGCCCGCCGCCGCTGGCAGAGCATTCTGCAAATGGTGGTATTCGCCCTGGCCCTGATGTTGTTGACCATCATCTATCTGACCCGCACCAGCCTGGTGTCGGAGTGGCAGGCGCAATTGCCGGAAGATGCGCCCAATCACTTCCTGATCAACATCGCACCGGAGGACATACCCGCGCTGGACCGCTATCTGGAGGAACAGGCGGTGCCCGCCGCTGGCTTGTATCCCATCGTGCGAGGCCGGCTCAGCCACATCAATAACGAGCCGGCACGACGAGTGGTGAGCAAGGACGAGGAGGTCAACGCGCTGAACCGCGAGCTCAATCTGACCTGGATGGAAACGCCGCCCAGCGACAATCGAATCGTGGAGGGTGAATGGTGGGAGTCGCTGGCAGCGCCTGAACCCTGGGTGTCGGTGGAGGCCAAGTTGGCTCAGCGCCTGGGGCTTAAACTGGGTGATCTGCTGACCTTCACCGTTGGCGACCGCCGGGTCGACGTCACCGTCAAGAGCTTCCGCACCGTGGAGTGGGACAGCATGAAGCCGAACTTCTATGTGGTGTTCACGCCGGGCTTTTTGGAGGAATTTCCCACCACCTACATCACGAGCATCCACCTGAAGCCCGAGCAGAAGGGACTGTTGAACGAATTGACCAGCCGCTATCCAACGGTCACGATCCTGGAGCTCGATCAGCTGATCGAGCGGGTACGGTCGGTGATGATGCAGGTGAGTGTGGCGATCGAGCTGGTCCTCGCCCTGATCCTGGTGGCCGCCTTGCTGGTGGTGGCCGCATTGGTGAATGTCACCATGGGCGAGCGTTATCATGAGGGCGCATTACTCCGGGCGCTTGGAGCGGGCCGCAAATTGATTGCAGGCGGCATCTTTGTCGAGTTTGCGGTGCTGGGGGCGCTGGCCGGTCTGGTGGCGGTCATCGGTGCCGAGCTGACGGTGTGGGCAATCCAGGTTCTGGTGCTGGATATGCAGGCCCAGGCCCATCCGGAGGTCTGGCTGCTGGCGCCTGTTCTGGGAGCGCTGGTGGTCGGTTGCCTGGGCTACCTGCAAAGCTTGCAGGTGGTACGGGTCGCGCCCATGGAGGCTATCCGTCAGACGCAGTAGCCTCTACCGGCATTGGATCGGGAAGATAGGTTAAGTACTGAAAGAACTTTAGTACCGGACAGAGCGTTAGTGCCGCAAAGAGTTTTAGTATTGGGCATAGCCTAGGTACCGGAAATAACCATAGCATCGGAAGCTAGTACCCTGAGTCGTACCTTGAAGGGGAGCAGATGATCGAACAAATGTGTCGCTGGGAATATCCGGCAGAACCTGGCCTGGTATTACGAGGCCTGCACACGCCGCCGCAGAAGCGGCCGCTGGTGCATTTTCTCCATGGCAATGGCTTTTGTGGCCTGGTCTATGAGCCCTGGTTGCGCCAGCTGACCGCCGATTACGATCTGTTCCTGAGCGACGCCCAGGGACACGGCTTGAGCGACGTGGGCGAGCGTTTCATTGGCTGGAACCGTAGCGCGGAACTGGCGATTAAGGCCCTGGAAGCCCATCGCGACCGCTGGCCTGCACAGCCCATCTATGGCCTCGGCCACAGTTTTGGCGGGGTGCTCACGTTACTGATGGCGGCCCAGCGGCCGGATCTGTTCGACCGCGTTGTGTTGCTGGACCCAGTGATCTTTACCCGGCGCATGATCGGGGTGATGGCGTTATCGGATGTCGTGGGGCTATGGCAGCGCAACAGCATGGCGACACGCGCTCGCAAGCGGCAGCGGGTGTGGCCATCGCGCCAGGCCGCCTGGGAATATTTTCATGGCCGGGGCATGTTCAAGGGCTGGCATGAGGATTGTCTGGCGGCCTATATCGACCATGCGCTGAAACCGGAAGACGACGGCTCGCTGTCGCTACGGTGTCCGCCCAGCCGCGAAGCGGATATCTTCAGCTCCTTTCCTCGCGGCCTGTGGCGGGCCATCGACCGGGTCAAGGTGCCGGTCACCATCATCTATGGCGAACAAAGCTATCCCTTTGTGCCGGTTTCCGCGGAACAGGCCCGGCAACGCAACCGGCTCATCAGCACCAGACAGGTCGCGGGCGGCCACTGCTTTATGCAGGAGCATCCCCAGGAAACGGCTGCATTGCTGGCCGAGCTGCTGGCACCGGCGACCAGGCCTGTCGCACAGCCGGTGCCGGCCTGATTCTGCGCCTGTGACCGGCTACCGTGACCGAAGCTGGCTGGCCAGTTGCGTGGCCCGCTGGCGGGCTGCCACCCCCAGCTCGCCGCCGCCCTGACCGGCGATCCGAAAGGATTGGTAGGCCTCTTGCGGCTGATTGCTGGCCAGTTGGGCCTCGCCCATGGCATAGAAGGCAATGGAGGTGGGCAGCAGCGCCGCGCTTTGTCGCAGATCCTGCATGGCCGCCGCGTTATTGCCCAGTTCCTGCTGAGTTACGCCACGTTTCAACAGATAGGAGTAGTGCTCGGGATACAGCTCAACCGCGCGGTTGTAGTTCTTGAGCGCTTCCGCCTCATTGCCTTGTTTGCGATAGATGTCACCGCGCAGGGCGTGGAACATGGCTTCCCGCGGTTCAAGCTTGATGGCCGTGTTGGCTTTTTCCAGCGCGGCCGCCACATCGCCATTCTGCAGCGCGATGACCCCTTCGTCGTGGGCTTTGTAAGCAGGCTCCCGCTTGCGCAAAGCGGCAGTAACTTTGGCGTATTCCGCCTTGCCGCGAAATGGCAGGTTCACCAACAGCGAATTGGAATGGCGGCGGTTCTTGGCAACCCGCTCTTCCGATGGCGGGTGGGAGGCAAAGAGTCCTTCCAGCCAATTGGATTCATGTCCCTTGGATAGCTCAACGAAAATCTCCTGCAATTCGACCGCGGCCTGCGGATCGTAGCCGGCGGCGGCCATGTACTGCATGCCGTAGTGGTCGGACTCCAGCTCATGGCCGCGTCCGTACCGGGCCAGGGTCAGACCCGCGCCAAGGCTGGCGCCGCCAAGGATGATGTCGCGGAAATCGTTGTCGGCCACCATCAGTCCCACACCGGCCAGGCCCACGTTCAGCAGCAAGCCCTGCTGCAGGCGCTGGGCACTGTGACGGGCGGCGGCATGGACAATTTCATGGCCCAGCACGGCCGCCAGTTGCGCTTCGTCCTTGAGTGCGGTGAGCAGCCCGCGGTTGATGGCGATCTTGCCGGAGGGCAGTGCCCAGGCATTGGGAATCGAGCTGTTGATGATCACGAACTCATAAGGCAGTTCCGGCTGGTCGCTGACCGCCGCCAGCTTCTGCCCGACGCGCTGGATATAAGCCGTGAGCGCTGGATCCAGATAATACTCGCCGCCCTGGGATTGGATGGCGGGACCATATTGTTCTTCGCCAATGGCATATTCCTGCGCCTGGCTGACCAGCATCAGTTGCCGCTCGCCCGTCACGGGATTGGTGGTGCAGCCCTGCAACGGCAAAAGAGCAGTCATGAGCATAAGAGCGGCGAACGGTGAAAACAGCTTGGCTCGTCTGACCCGGCAGCGCATTCCAGATTCCTCGGAAAATCCTGAAGGCCCTATGTTAACAGGCTAGGCATCTCTGCCTGAATAGACGAGGACAGGATGAGGGGAGGTGAGTGAGTGGCTGTGGCATTTGGCGGTTTCATCGGCTATATTCGGGCCACTTTTGTGATCTAGTTCGCGATTGGGTGCCGGTTGGGCCGCGCGACCTGTAACATTGAAATGATTCCCCTGAGGTAGCGTACGACATGTCCATCAACGTCGAGCCAGACCGGTTACCGCCATTTCCGCCCAATGATCCCCTGCTGTTCGGGCGCGCCGACCGCTTCGTCAACGCGCTGGCGCAGTGCCGGGAGCTGGGCATCACGACCATTGCGGCGGCGCCGAGTGAACTGATTCTGGAGCTGCCATATCAGGAAAAGATTGTCGGCAATCCCCAGACCCAGGTAATCCACGGAGGGGCGATCACCACACTCATGGATACCACCTGCGGTACCTGCGTGATCTGTGCGCTGCCGGATTTCGAGCTCTGTCCGACCCTGGACCTGCGGGTGGACTACATGCGTCCCGCCCAGCCTGGCAAGGCGGTTCGAGCCCGCGCCACCTGTTACCGGGTAACCTCCAATATCGTCTTCATGCGCTGTGCCGCTTATCAGGAAGATCCAACGGAGCTGGTGGCGCAATGCGTCGCCACCTTCATGCGGATCGGTAAGGAAGCTACGCCGCTGGAGTTTCGCCAACTGATCAACGGAGGCGCGCTATGACCCTGCAGGACATCGTACGTACGGCCCATCAATCGGCGGATTACCGGGAACTGATCGAGCAGATTCCCTATGCCAAGCATCTTGGGTTGGAATGCCGCCGGTTTGGCAGCGACGTGATCTTTATTCTGCCGAAAAACGACGCAAACCTGGGCAACCCGATCCTGCCGGCCATTCATGGCGGTGTGATTGGCGGCTTCGTGGAGCTGTCGGCGTCGCTGCATTTGATCATGTTCAACGAGGCGCCACGCCTGCCACGGATCGTCGACTTCTCCATTGATTACCTGCGCGCCGGTCTGCATCGCGAAACCTATGCGGAGTGTCGGGTGACCCGCCAAGGTAGCCGGGTTGCCAATGTCATGATCACTGCCTGGCAAAAGTCCCGGCAGGAGCCGATCGCGTTGGGACGAGGCCACTTTCTGCTCGGCGACTGAACCCTGAATGTCAGTCAGCTCTCACTGATTGTCGTTTTTGCTTCCGGCGCCTGTTGAAATTCCCGCCGTCGGCCCCATTTCTTCTGCACATTCTTGAATCCAATCCGCAGGTTTCACACCGAGTGTCTGGAACCTGCCTGATCGATCCATGCTTTGTCAGGAGTTATGCGCACAATGACGACGGGTAATACAAAGGAGACGCTGGGCTTCCAGACCGAGGTGAAGCAACTGCTTCACCTGATGATTCACTCCCTCTACAGCAACAAGGAAATCTTCCTGCGGGAACTGGTTTCCAATGCCTCGGACGCCGAGGACAAGTTGCGGTTCGAGGCGCTCTCCAAGCCGGAGTTGTACGAGAACGATCCGGATCTGAAAATCTGGATCGACTTCGATAAGGACGCCAAGACCATCACCATTCGCGACAACGGTATCGGCATGTCCCGCGACGAGGTGATCACCAATCTGGGAACCATCGCCAAGTCCGGTACCGCCGACTTCCTGTCGCGCCTGAGTGGCGATCAGAAAAAAGACGCCAAGCTCATTGGCCAGTTTGGTGTCGGTTTCTATTCCGCGTTCATCGTGGCCGACCGGGTCGAAGTCTTTACCCGTCGCGCCGGCGCTCCGCAAGATCAAGGTGTGCGCTGGGAGTCCCAGGGCGAGGGCGACTTCACCATTGAAACCATCAGCCACGCGCCCCGTGGCACCAGCATCGTGCTCCATCTCAAGACCGACGAGTTGGAGTTTGCGGACAACTGGCGCCTGCGCAGCCTGATCAAGAAATACTCCGACCATATTTCCTTCCCGGTCGTGATGAAGGCCGAGGCGCCAGCCTCCGACGACAAGGACAAGCAGGACGAAGCGCCCCAGGAGGAGACCGTCAACGAGGCGACGGCGCTTTGGACCTTGCCCCGCACCGAGGTCAAGGACGAGGAGTACAAGGAGTTCTACAAGCATATCTCCCACGACTGGGCGGATCCGCTGACCTGGTCCCACAACAAGGTGGAAGGCAAGCTGGAATACACCAGTCTGCTGTACGTGCCATCGCGCGCGCCGTTCGATCTCTGGCACCGGGAAGCACCGCGCGGCCTTAAGCTCTACATCCAGCGCGTGTTCATCATGGACGACGCGGAGCAGTTCCTGCCGTTGTACCTGCGCTTTATCAAGGGTGTGGTGGATTCTAACGACCTGTCGCTGAACGTGTCGCGGGAAATCCTGCAGAACGACAGGGCGGTGGAGAGCATGCGTGGCGCCCTGACCAAGCGGGTGCTGGATATGCTGGGCAAGCTGGCGAAAGACGAGCCGGAGAAGTATCAGAACTTCTGGAAGGAGTTCGGCAATGTGCTGAAGGAAGGCCCGGCCGAGGATTATAGCAACCGCGAGAAGATCGCCAAGCTGCTGCGCTTCGCCTCAACCCACACCGGTACTGCGGATCAGAACCAGTCGCTGGATGATTATGTGGGCCGGATGAAGGAAGGCCAGGACAAGATCTACTTCATTGCGGCGGAGAACTTCCAGGCGGCCATCAACAGCCCGCACATGGAAATCTTCCGGAAGAAGGGCATCGAAGTGCTGGTCATGTACGATCGCATCGACGAATGGCTCATGAGCCATCTCAACGAGTTCGATGGTAAGAAGTTCCAGGACGTGGCCAAGGGTACGCTGGATCTCGGCAAGGTCGAGGACGAAGCCGAGAAGCAGCAACATGAGAAGCAGGCCAAGGAGTTCGAAGGACTGGTCGCGCGGATCAAGGAGCAGCTCAAGGATCGGGTCGAGGATGTGCGGGTGACCCATCGCCTGACGGATTCTCCTACCTGTCTGGTGGTGAACGAGGACGACATGGGCGCTCAGATGCGGCGTATCATGGAAGCCGCTGGCCAAAAGTTGCCGGAATCCAAGCCGATCCTGGAGATCAACCCGGAGCATCCGCTGCTGCAGCGGCTGGATCAGGAGTCCAACGAAGCCCGTTTCAGCGACCTGACCTGGATCCTGTTCGACCAGGCCAGCCTGGCCGGCGGCGATAGTCTCAAGGATCCCGCCAGCTATGTGAACCGCCTGAACAAGCTGCTGCTGGAGCTGACCCAGAGCGCCTAAAGCCAGTCGTTCAACGGAGATCCAGGTGCGCAATCGGCGCGCCGCAATTTCCGCTGAAATCCCAAGGGGCGGTCGTGAAGGCCGCCCTTTGTGTCTGCAGACGAAGGCGCGCCGGTCAGAGATTCAGGTTGCGGCCGGCTGGATTATCATCCAAGATGTTTTCATAACACGTCGATAGACTTTACATTAGATCTAGTTTTTCGCGTCAGAGCCGATTAGGGCGAGGCGTGAACGAGCAGGATAATGTTCGCCAGCATTTGAGGCTAGTTATGTCCGGAACCTGGGTACCGTACACCAACGAAAAGCTTTTCCTGGCGAAACTGCAGCTGGATCTGATGGAGTCGCCAGAACTCGCGGACAAGGCGCCGCAGAGGGAGAGCACCCGCCAGGCGAGTGTGCTGCTGATGCAGCAGGCCTGGGTTGGGTTACTGAACGAAATCGGCGAGTCCTTCAGTCTCAAAAACGTCCGGCTTCAGAGCCTGGCGGATCTTGAACAGGCATTAGGCGGCTCGACATCGGAAGTGGCGCCTTTGCTGGCCCTTTACGAAGACCCCCAAAGCTGGGTGCGTTTGCTGCTTCGCGATTATGAGGCAACCACGAGGCCCAAGCCGAAGGGTGCGCCAGTCCAGGCCGGGAATGAGCCAGGCCTGATCCTTTCCCACTCTGACCACAACGAGACCCGTAGCCGACTCCTGCTGCAGGACTTGAAGGAATACGTGACCGCATTCAGGGATCGAACCCATGAATGGTAAGCCAATTTACGCAGGGCGGGCTGTGCTGCCGTCCACTCGTCACCCTGGCTTGGCAGCGTTCGCCGGTAACGGAGGATATGGAAGCCGCAATCGAGCGCTGGATCAGGATCGAGCCAGCTCCGGGGTGAATCACTGAGTTTTTCAAAAGAGAGGTTCTGACTATGTCGACTTCCTATCTTGAAATCGTACAGCTGGCAAATGGGGAATATGCATTGCAGCGCTCGGACGGCGAGGGCGACTCCCTGGTACGCATCAGTTTTTCCAAGGAGGCGCAGGATGTGTTGCAGCAACATAGCACGACCGTTGTGCGTGCCATGGTCAGTGCGGCCATTCAGGCCGTATCCAACCTCAATAGCACGGAGCTGGAGGAAGAGCTGGAAAGCATGTTGCAGAACAGTACCGCCGGTGGAGGACACACCATCCACTGATTCCGCCGTTGGCCCTGGGGGTGGCGGTCCAAGTGTCGGACTTGCGCCCTTTTCCTGCTTGCGCTGCTTTTCTTAAAGCAGACGTTTCCTTTGAGCCTTAATTTCGCAACGTTTTCGTGTAATCGGAATGAATCGCCAAGCTGGCGTGCCGGTTACCAGCGCGCCAGCCTGTCTGTTCAGGATGCGGTTTTAACGGCGAATGACGCCTACGCCCAGACCTTCGATGTGTAGTTCCTGCTCCCGCAGATCTACCACGATGGGTTCAAAATCCTCGTTCTCCGGCAGCAGCAACACCTCATGTTTATTCTTCTGGAAGCGCTTAACCGTCACTTCGTCCTGCAGCCGTGCCACCACGATCTGGCCGTTCATGGCCTGAGACGTGCGGTGCACCGCGAGCAGGTCGCCGTCGAGAATGCCGATGTTCTTCATGCTCAGTCCCTTGACCCGGAGAAAGTAATCGGCTGCCGGCGTAAAGAAGGTGGCGGGTACCGGGCAGTAACTTTCGATGTTCTCCTGCGCCAAAATCGGGAAGCCCGCGGCAACCTGACCAACGATGGGAATGCCGGCTTCTTCCATCTCGGAATCCGGCAGGCGGATACCACGGGACGCGCCCGGGACCATTTCAATGGCGCCCTTGCGGGCCAGGGCCTTGAGATGCTCTTCGGCGGCATTGGCCGACTTGAATCCCAGATGGGTTGCGATTTCGGCCCGGGTTGGGGGATAGCCGGTCTCATCGATGTGACGTTTTACGAGATCCAGTACTTCCGCTTGGCGCTTGGTCAGTTTGATCATGAAGCGGTCTCTTTGGTCGGGTGCCGCTGCCTGGATGACGGACGCGGCACAGGGTCTGGCTGTATATACAGATAATGGGAATATATACAGTGTTTTCGGACAAGTAAAGGCCCAGGGCGCTGCGCATGGGGTTTACGGCGGATTTGGGAGACAAAATGGGGCGTACTTGTACTGCCATGGCCATCGATGACGCCGGCCATTACCGCCCTGGACGGCTCAGCCGGTCGTGAATGAGTCCAGTGCCTGCCAGGCTTCTGGTTCGCTGATGACGTCCTGTACCTGGGAGCGAGGCGAGCCCTGCTGAAGCCAGGCAATGAGTTGCGCTACTTTTTCTTTGTCACCACAGGCCAGAACCTCGACCCGGCCATCGGGTAGATTGTGGGCATATCCTGTGACACCCAGGAGCTGAGCTTGGCGCGCGGTGTAGGCGCGAAAGGATACACCCTGAACCTGCCCGGAGACCCAGGCCTTCATGCAGATTGATGTTGCCATCGTTATCGCTCCCTGATTGCGTGCTGTTCAGGCTCGGCCCAGTCGTCGTGACAGGATTTTGCGTGACCGGCTTGACCTGAGGATGGACCTTTGGCCCAATCATACCGGCGCCTGCCCAGATCACAAGCGGCAGGGGTGCTATCCGCCAAACGTCCGTTGTATAAACCATGTTGAACTTCAGGAGTTACCATCCATGCCCAAGCCTCTTCTGATTGCCAGAACCGGTAGTACATTCAGCGCGATCCGGGAAAAGCGTGGCGACTTCGACGACTGGTTTCTCGAGCGCTTCCGCCAACTTGGGGTGGCGGCCGAGGTCTGGGTTGCGAATGGTACCGACCGGTTGCCGAACGCGGATGATTACAAGGCGGTGGTGGTGACGGGCTCGCCGGCCATGGTGACGGATCGTGAGCCCTGGAGCGAGGCCTTGGCGCATTGGTTGCGCGATGCGGCCGAAGCAGGCCTGCCCATGCTCGGTGTCTGCTACGGGCATCAACTCCTGGCGCATGCGTTTGGTGGGGAAGTGGGATACCACCCCAAAGGGCGCGAGATAGGCACCCATGAGGTGCAGTTACAGGACGCGGCCTCGGATGACAGCCTGTTCGGCGGGATGCCGTCGCGCTTCGTCGCGCACTTGACCCATGCCCAGTCGGTTTTGCGGCTGCCGGAGCAGGCGGTTCTGCTGGCAAGTAATGCTTATGAGCCCCATCAGGCCTTCCGGATTGGGGAGCGGGCCTGGGGTGTACAGTTTCACCCGGAGTTTGATGCCGAGATCATGGCGTCCTACCTGGCGCATTTCCGCAACCAACTGGAGCAGGAAGGGACGGATCCCGAGGCCTTACTGAATGCCGTGCGGGAAGCGCCGGAGGCAACGAGCTTGTTGGCGCGTTTCGCTCAATTCGCTGCGCGGGTCTAGGTTCGCGCGCCGCACTACCACCAGAACTTGCCCCAGTTCTCGGGGTTCGCCCAGTTCTCCGGCGTGTTCCATGACCGCTTGTGGTTGTAGTTGGCCAGGTCATAGCCATAGAGGCTGAGACTTTGGCCAGCTTGGGCGAAATGTGCTTCACGGCGAAAGCCGAGCCCGAGGAAATCGGTGAAGCCCCAGCCTGCGCGCTGTTCGTCCACCGCCACCAGAATGCGCGGGTTCAAGCGATTGCGCAGGGCGCCAAGCAGCAGGCGCCCCTCGGATGGCGGGCAATGTTCGAGGCAGTCCGCCACCAGAATCAGGTCATGGTGCGCCAGGGTGCCGACCTCATCTGGGGTAATTGCCTCACTGCGCGTGACCTTGCAGGACTGCTGCTCGCAGTAGGTCGCAAGGGCGGGCACCGGCGAACGGCCGATGAGCAGGACGGAGCCCGGCGCCTGTTGCTGAAGAAGATCGTATAGCTTTTCGTTGGGACTGCTCATCGGCACCGCCTTGTAATCGCATTCGGTATGGAGTGGCTGGTTTTCATAAAGGCAAATGCCGATTTCCATGGGGATAAGAGCTGCTTATAATACCCGACCTTTGTGGGAGGATATAATGAGCATCGAAACCTTCGAGACTTTGTCTTTGACCATTCTGATCACAGGCCTGATCGCGTTCATGGGCTTCATCGTTTATGACCTGGCCAAGAAATCCAAGGCCGGTCGCTTCGGCACTGCCATCCTGTTTTTCGCCCTGGGACTGGGTTGCGCGGGCTTCATCATCAAGACGGTGATTGTGGAAGTTCTGAACGTCTAGTTCAGTTGCAGCCTATTTCCTGGATATTTGAAACGGCCGGCCTCCACAAGAGACCGGCCGTTTTCATTTCCGCTGCGGTTGTTCAGGATCCAGACGGATAGAGTTCGGCCAGCACTTCGTTGTTAGCCTGAGCGGCGGCTTGTGGGCGAAGCTTGCGAACTTCGTCGAGCAGGATGCGCAGGTTGTCGCGATCACCCTGTCCGTCCCGCTGGGCGCTGTAGTGCTGTGCTTCCAGGGCCTGCAGGGCCTGTGTCAGCGCGGGCGACTGGGCCTGTTGCAGCAGATCCGCCAGGGCATGAATCGGTTGCTGTGGCCAGCGGGCACGTGCCCAGTTCAGCAGCAGGGGGCGAACCTGATGCCAGTCGCTGCTGGCGGCCTGCTCCAGTTCGGCATAAGCAGCTTCTTCCAAGGAGCGGGACCGGTTTGCCGCAGGCGTTGCGGGGCGTCCGGGATTCTGTTTGCGGCGTTGAATCAACAGCCAGGTGGTCAGACCCCAGCCTAATACCAGGGCCAGGCTCAGGAGGGGCCAGAAGTAGCTGCGATCATCCTGGCCTGCCGTGCTGGTTTCCGGCGTCGGTGCTGGTTGCTCTGCCGGGGCCGGAGCGGGTTCGGACGCGGGCGGCTCGGGCGTGGCGACGCCGCTGTTGATTTTCAGCGTGCGCGCCGGCACCACGGCTTCCCGCCATTGCTGATTGAGGGTGTCCCACCAGGGTAGGCGAATTTCCGGCAGTTGCACCTCGCCACCCTTAACGGCCACCACCGCGGTGCGCTGAATCCGGGTGCCGGTGACGCCGTCGGCGTGGGTTTCGGTGCTGATCTGGGGCTGTTCCGGGTAGAGCTTGATCTGGGGGACATTCGCTTCGGTGAGGGGCGGGAGCTGGGATCCTTCCAGACCAAGTGCCTTGATGGTCAGGGTGCGGGTCAAGGAATCACCCACCTCGATATCGTCCGGTGTTCGGCTCCAGTGTTCGGTCAATGACAGGCTCATGGCGGGCAGCCAGGCCTGGTTGGCAGTGACGGGTGGTGCCTTGACCTCGATTTCTATGGGGTCCGACATGACCTGGACATACCGCCGGTCGCGGCGGCGTACATCGAACATGCTGCCGCTGAACTGCTGCGGGTCGATCCGCAAGGTGCCGCTGCTCTGGGGAAAGATGGCGTAGCGACGCTCGATGATGTCATAGCGGCGGCCATCGATGATCTGGCTGTATTCCTTCTGTTTTTCCAGAGGTTTGATGACCGCATTGGCGATCTCGGGTTCAGTCAGGTCGCCATTGAGCAGAGTGTCCTGGTAGTGCAGTTTCAGGCTGTAGATCAACTGCTCCTGAACGAACGCCGATTCCTGATTGATCTCCGCTTTCAGAAACACCGCATCCGGAGTGCCGGTATTGGCTGCCCGTGGGCTGACCTCGACCTCGATGGGCTCGGACACGGCATCCTTGAACTTCAGCGAGGGAATCTGCAAGGTGCCGCTACGCTTCGGCATCAGGGTGTAAACCCAGGTCACAGTCGCATGGTTCTTGCCATTGATGCTTTGCATGTTGTAACGCTGGCGCTGATCGATGATCTGGAAATCCTGGAGCAGCGGTTCCAGTTCAGGGCTGGGCAGCTTGAGATTGAAGATGTTGAAATTGAACTGAACCTCCATGGAACCCGTCAGCGACAGCTGCAATGACTCGTTGGCGGACAGCCGCGTGCGATCGACACTGGCTTCCAGGCGGTTCTGCGCCTGTGCGCTGGTGCCGAGCGCGGCGATCAACAGAGACAAGCCGAGTAGAAACCGGGCCATAAAGGATGGCGTCTGCAATACGGCCAGCAACGCGCCTATAGATTGCCAGGGCTGGCGGATGGGCGAGGGTGTTCTCATCGTTACCATATGGGCTGATCATCCGGTTGTCGATTGAAGGAACCACGTTCCCGATGTTGCAATTCAAACTTGCGCCGGAGCAAACCGCCTGGGTCGTCCGGTACGCGCCGTAGCCACTGTTCGAAGGCCTGTTTTTGCTCGTCGTCCATGGCCTCTAGCGGTTGTGGTTGCTGGCCCTGGCGCTGCTCCTGCTCTTCGGGCTCGCCAGGCTGCGATTGCGCATCCTGCGGGCGGTTTTCCTTCTGCTCCTCATCTTGCTGCGTGGGATCCTGATGGGGCTCTGAAGGATCTTGTCGGCTCGGATCCTGGGGCGTTTGATCGTCATTTTGTTGGGGATCGTCCGCCTCGTTATTCTGATTCTGCTGATTCTGATCTTGTTGGTTCTGTTGATCTTGCTGCTGTTGGTCCTGATCGCCTTGTTGTCCCTGTTGCTCTTGTTGCTTCTTTTTGTTCCGTAGCAATTCTTCAACTGGACCTTTATTGTATTTTGCCCCAGCGTGATCAGGGTCGAGATCGAGGGCCTTGTCATAGGCCTCTAGTGCTTCTTCGTACTTACGCTGGTGTGCGAGTGCGTTTCCAAGGTTGTAGAAACCGTCGGCGCTTTGCATTTGAGAGAATGCCTGTGCAGCGCCTTCATAGTCTCCGTTACGGTACATTGCGCTGCCTTTCCAGGCTGGATTCTCGAACAAGGTCGCGGCTTCTTCGTGATTGCCTTGCCGATAGGCATCCTGCGCCTGCTGATCGCGCGTTTGCCAGAGATCCCGCCACTCAAAGGCGTCGGCCCGCTGCGTTGGCAGCAAAAGTAGAGGAAGCAAGGCGAGTATGGCGCCGCGCCGATACAGCCAGAGGGCCAGGGGAATCGCCACCAGCACCAGCCAATACCCTTCATCCTGCCAGAGATTGAACTGCAGACTGCGGTCCTGTTCCTCAAAGCTGGCGGACTGGTCGCTGTCGGGCAGGGTGCGCTCCAGATCCAGCCCATCGAGGGTGATGGCGGAATAGCGTCCATCCATGCTGAGCGCCAGGTTTTCCAGTTGCTCCATATCGACTTTGGGGATGATCACTTGGCCCCGGTTATCCTGCAGGAAACCCCGGTCCGGAATGGCGATCGGGCCACCGGAGGGGGTGCCGAGGGCGATGATACTCAGCGCGTAATTGGTTGGTTTCAGCAGCGCCCGGATCTCGCTCGCCTGACGCTCGGTCATGTCGTCGGTCAGCAGCAGGATGCGGCCCCGCGACGCCCGGGCATTGCTCAGGAGCTCCACGGCCTGTTGAATGGCGCGTTCCGGCCGGCTGCCCAGGGCTGGCATGATGAAGGGATCCAGGGCCGGGACCATGGCGCTGACGGTGGCGGAATCGTCGGTCAGCGGCGAGACCACATGGGCGTCGCCGGAATAAGCGATCAGGGCGGTGTAACCTTCCTGGCGTTGGGCCAGGAGATCGGCCAGCTTTTGCCGGGCGCGGGTCAGGCGATTGGGCTGCTGGTCGGTCGCCAGCGTCGATAGCGAGAGATCAATGATCACCACCAGGTGATCGGTTTTCGCCTGCACCGGTTGCGGTTGCCGCTCCCAGGTCGGGCCGGCCAGGGCCAACACCGAGGCCAGCCAGAGTGTGCCGAATGCCAAAACCGGCCAGCGGTTCTGACTGCTTTCCTGGGGCATCAGGTGTTGCAGCAGGGCAGCCGGGATAACTTGCTGCCACCGGTTGTCCGAGGCACCGCCGCGCTTGGCCAGAAACAGCAGAATGGCCAGCGGGATCAGGGCTAGCAGCCATTCGGGACGGAGGAAATGAAAATCGGCCAGCCACGTCATGAACGAGTCTCCGGCGCGGAGGACGATGAAGTTTGTGACCCGAGACCCGGCTGCCGCAGGGCCGCCAGGCGCGCAAATGGCTGCAGGCGCCAGAGCACCAGGACGACGCTCAGGGCGA
Source organism: Pseudomonadota bacterium (assembly GCA_023430625.1). GTDB lineage: Bacteria > Pseudomonadota > Gammaproteobacteria > Pseudomonadales > Oleiphilaceae > JAEZAA01. Next base: position 974 of record JAEZAA010000175.1, on the reverse strand, counting down.
GCGCGATTCCCAGAGGCCAATAGAAGAGCGCCGTGCGCGGGCGATAGACACGCTGGTCCTGAATCACGGGCTCCAGTTGATTGACGGCTTCGTATACCATTTCCAGTTCACTTGAGCTTTTGGCGCGAAAATACTGGCCACCGGTCTGCTCGGCCAGGGATTGCAACATGGCTTCGTCGAGATCGATGGATGGATTTTCCCGGCGGTAGCCAAACAGGCCCGGCCGTAGCATTTCTTCCGCGCCCAGGCCGATGCTGTAGATTTTGATACCAGCTGCTGCCGCGAGTTCAGCCGCCTTGACCGGTGGCACTTCGCCCGCCGTGTTGGCGCCATCCGTCAGCAGAATGAGCACCCGGCTTTCCTGCGGGCGATCCCGTAGCCGTTTGACCGCCAGGGCGATGGCGTCGCCGATGGCGGTGGCGCGCCCGGCGATCCCCAGTTCGGCTTCGTCCAGAAGCTGGGTGACGGTCTTCAGGTCGAAGGTCAGTGGCACTTGAACGTATGGTTGGCTGCCGAACAGGATCAGACCGACCCGGTCGCCCTGGCGCTGGTTGATAAATTCGGTGGCGACCTGCTTCACCACATGCAGGCGCGTGGTCTGGTATCCGCGCCACACCATGTCTTCTTCTTTCATGCTGGGGGAAATATCCACCGCCAGCATCAGATCCCGCCCGCTGACATCCAACTGTACCGGCTCGCCTACCATTTCCGGACGGCAGGCGGCCAGCACCAGGGCCAGCCAGGCCAGCAGCGCGACCAGTTGCCGGCCACGGGAGGCCTGCGTGGCAGGGCGGGCCGCTCCGAGCTGCTGTTGCAGGCGGGCCATTGTCGGCAGAAAGGGCACCAGGGGCGAGGCGTCCTGCGCCTGGGTGGAGGGACGCCGTATGCGCACCAGCCAGGGCAGGGGGAGCAGCGCCAGCATCCAGGGCCAGAGTAATTCGATCATTTACATCTCCGGATCCAGGTGGCGACCA
>JAEZAA010000152.1 GCA_023430625.1 Pseudomonadota bacterium | reverse complement strand
TTACCAGATTCATGAGCGTCTCGTGGGCTCGGAGATGTGTAAAGAGACAGGTCTACACCGGTTTCCACTGTTGCTGAAATCTCAGAATAGCGCTCGCGATCTGCGGCAAGGGCAGAACATGCACGGCGGCATCACGTTTGATGGCTTCCTTGGGCATGCCAAACACGACGCAGGTATCCTCGTCCTGGGCAATGGTCAGGGCGCCGGCCTGCCGCATCCTGAGCAGGCCCTCGGCGCCGTCGTCGCCCATGCCGGTGAGGATGATGCCCAGGGCATTCATGCCGGCGTGGTTGGCGGCGGAGCGGAAGAGCACATCCACCGATGGTTTGTGACGATTGACCGGTGGCCCGTCGCGTACGTCCACCACGTATTGGGCGCCGTTGCGCTTGACCTGCATGTGGCGTCCGCCCGGGGCGATCAGCGCCAGGCCCTGGCGGATCCGATCGCCGTTCACCGCCTCCCGCACCTCGATCTGGCAGATCCGGTTCAAGCGTTCGGCAAAGGCGGCAGTAAACTTTTCCGGCATATGCTGGACGATGGCAATGCCGGGCGCGGTGGTGGGCAATGCGGTCAATACACTTTCCAGGGCCTGGGTGCCCCCCGTGGAGGCGCCGATGGCTACTACCCGCTCCGTGGTCAGTTCCAGCTTGGCGGCCTGGGTCTCGGGGAAGTCCGCAAGGCGAACCTTGGGCGCCACCTCCGCTTGGGCGGGAGCCGCCCTGAGTTTATGCAGGCGAGCCTGGGCCGCAGAGTGGATGGCGTCGATCAGGCGCCGGCGCTCCTCCACCAAAAAGTCCTTCAGGCCCACCTTGGGTTTTGTGATGAGTTCCACGGCACCGGCATTGAGGGCGTCCACGCAGACGGATGCACCGGCTTGGGTCAGGGTCGAGCATATGATGACCGGCGTGGGCCGCTCCGCCATGATCTTGCGCAGGAACGTAATGCCGTCCATGCGAGGCATTTCGATATCCAGCACGATGACGTCGGGCCACTGCTTTTCCATTTTCTGCAGTGCAAACAGCGGGTCGGCGGCGGTGCCGAGCACTCGAATATCCGGCGTGCCGGCCAGCAGGTCGGAGAGCACCTGCCGCACCACGGCGGAATCGTCGACGATAAAGACCTGAATCGGCGCCCGTGCTGACATGCGAGTTACAACTCCGCGGCGGGTTAGTGGGGAGCTTTCTGGTAAATGGACGGCTTGCGCATGGTCAGGGTCCGGCCCAGGCCGTGCAGCGACTCTGAATGGCCCACGATCAGGTAGCCATTTGGGTTGAGGCTCTGTTCCATGCGGGCGATCAAGCGTTGCTTCGTGTCAGTATTGAAATAGATCATCACATTGCGCAGGAAGATCACATCAAAGCTCCCTAGCCGGTCCAAGGCGGTGTGAAGATTGAACTGCTGAAAGCTGATCCGGCTCTTGAGTTTGGGGTCGATCATCATCAGGCCGGCCTTCGAGCGTACGCCCTTGAGGCAGTACCGCTCCCGATAACGCTGCGGGATCTTGTCGGCGGCGCTGATGTCGTAGAGACCGCTCTGCGCGGTTTCCAGCACACTGGAATTGATATCGGTGGCGAGAATGCTCCAGTCGCCATCGGGCAGGGCCTCCGACAGAACCATGGCCAGGGTATAGGGCTCCGCGCCGGTGGAACAGGCGGCGCTCCAGATCCGCAGCGGGCGGTTGGTCAGATTGGGCACGATGTGGTGTGCCAGGTAATCGAAATGGGCCGGTTCCCGAAAAAAATAGGTTTCATTGGTCGTGAGCAGGTCGATCATGATCTGGCGTTCGCCAGGGTTTTCCCGGAGCGGGCGGGCCAGGTAGTCGGCAAACGAACTGACCTGGTAATGCCGTAGCCGCTTGCTCAGGCGCCCAATGACCAGCGGGCGCTTGTTGGGACCGAGGCTGATGCCGGCCCATTCCAGAATCAGCTTCTGGACCTGCGCGAACTCCTGGTCGCTGATCTGGAAGGCCCGGTTGAAATCCGCGGTCATGCCAGCCGCTCCGCCGATGCACTCCCGGCGGCGCCCTTGTCGCGCGCTTGGCCATTGTCACGTGATTGCAGGACATGGCTGTCGATCAGCTCGTAGGGATCCAGCACGATCGCCACCTCGCCGCTGCCGAGGATGGTGGAACCGGCGATGCCCTTGACCCCGGAAAACATCTTGCCCAGTGGCTTGATAACGGTCTGGAATTCGCCGAGCAACTCGTTCACCACGAGGCCCGCGCGGGTACCGGCGCTTTCGATGACGATGACGTTTTCCCGCTGTCCCACTCCCGCCTCAACCTGGAACAGGTTGGACAGGCGCAGCAGTGGCAGGACCGTATCGCGCAGATTCATGTAGGCCACGTCTGCGTCGTTCAAGCCAGGCGACTCGATACACTCGCCCACCAGCTCCAGGGGCACCACGTAATGGGCATTGCCGACCCGGAACAGGAAGCCGTTGATGATGGCCAGGGTCAATGGCAGGCGGATGCGGATCTTGGTGCCTTCGCCGGCGGCGCTGTCGATGTCGACACTGCCCCGCAAGGACTCCACTTCCCGTTTCACCACATCCATGCCCACGCCCCGGCCCGACAGGTTGGTGACCTGCGACGCCGTGGAAAAGCCGGGCTCGAAGATCAAGCGATAGATTTCCCGGTCGGAAAGTTCATCCTGCTCGCGGATCAGGCCCTTTTCGATGGCCTTCTGGCGAATCACGTCCCGCTGCAGGCCGCGACCGTCGTCCGCGACTTCAATGATGATGCTGCCGGAGTCGTGAAAGGCATTGAGGCGAATGGTGCCATGGGCGGGCTTGCCGGCGGCGATCCGGGTCTGGGTGTCCTCCAGGCCATGATCGATGCCATTGCGCACCAGGTGCATGAGCGGATCCCGGACCCGCTCCACCAGGGTCTTGTCCAGTTCGGCATCGGCGCCGGTGATTTCCAGCCGCACGTCCTTGCCCAGTTCGCGCCCCACATCCAGCACCACCCTCTGAAAGCGGTTGAAGGTTTCGCCGATCTGCACCATGCGCAGGCCGAGCGCGCAATCGCGGATGTTCTCGACCAGGCGTCCCATGACCGACATGGACTCGACCAGATCATCGTTCCCAGTTGCGGAAGCCATCAGCTTGGAGCTGGCCGCCGCAATGACCAGTTCGCCGATCAGGTTCACCAGTTCGTCCAGTTTCGACGCGTCCACCCGCAAGCTCTTCTGGCTTTCGGTCAGGCTCTTGCGCACGTTGGCCTGCTTGGCCGCCGCCGCCTGCACCACTTCCTCGTGCACGTTGCGCGATTCCACCAGCACGTCGCCCAGACGGGGCGCCCCCTGCTCGGTGGCGTCGGACTCGGTCTGGCGCTGCCATTGCAAGGCTTGCTCAAGCTCCGCCGCGGTGAGTGCACCCACCCGCACCAGGATTTCGCCCAGTTTCAGGTCTTCCTCCGGTAGCGCGCTGATCAGCGCCACATACTGGGAAATATGCGCAACGGGCGGCAGGATGTGCAACAGGCAGTCATCCTGCACGAACTCGAACACATCCTCGAGATCCTGCTTGCTGACATCGCCCTGAAAGGCGATTTCCAGCCCCAGATAACAGTGTTCCGGATTCAGCTCCGCCAAATTTGCGGTGTCGTCGAACAGGGTGGCGACGTCGAGGATGCGACCCAGGCGTGCCAGGTAACGCAGGAAGGACAGGGGGTCCATGCCGTATTGCAGCACCGGACGCTCGAAGCGTACCGAAATATGCCAGTGGTCGTTCTGCACACGGGGGTCATTGGCATCGCTCGGCTCCCGGGTCAGGCGCGCGTTGGGCTCGGGCCGGGACTTGCTGGCTGGCAGATCGGCGATGGGCGCGGGCTGTTGCAGGTACTGTTCCAGGCTGGCCAGGAGCTGGAGATGGGTGTCCTGGTCGGCGTCGGACAGTTCCTCGCTCTCGACCGCCTGGTGCACCAGCAAGCGCATATGGTCGCCGCAACTGAGCAGGAGGCTCGCCATGTCGGGCGTGATGTCCTGCTTGCCGGCGCGGATCCGGTCCAGCAGGCTTTCCACCACATGGGTGAATTCCACGACCTTGTCAAAGCCAAACACACCGCTCGTACCCTTGATCGTATGAGCAGCGCGGAAGATGTCGTTGATCAGTTCGGAATTGGCGCCGGAGCGGGCCAGTTCCACCAGGGACATTTCCATTTTCTCGAGAAGCTCGGTCGCCTCGGCGAGAAAGACGGGAAGTGCGGCGTCCAGGCTCATGGCCGTCCTCCTGGTCCCTGGGCGGAGCCTGCGGGATTGGCCGCCAGCACGATAGGGTCTCCAAATACCGGCGCCAGGTGGTACAGCTCAAACACCTCCACCACGGCCGGACTGTGATTGAGTAATTGCAGGGACAGTTGTTCAGCCTCCGCCATCTTCTTGGCGTAGTACAACAATTGAACGCCTGCGCTGTCCAGTTCGCTGATATTGGCCAGGTCCAGGGTCATCGCCTTGCCCCGCCCCAGGGCGTCGAGCAGGCCTGCCTTGACCGCTTCCGCGTTCTGGATGGTGAGCTCGCCCGTGAGTGAGATGGCTAGCTGGTCGGGATGTTCGTTCAGGTTGAGCATAGACACTCCTTGGACTCGTGACCTAAGGTAAGATCAGCTTGGAAACCGCAGTCAGCATCTGTTCCGGCTTGAACGGCTTGACCACCCAGGCTTTCACCCCGGCCTCCCGGCCAGCCGTCTTCATGTCGTCACCGGACTCGGTGGTGAGCATGATGACGGGGGTAAACTTGTATTCAGGCCGCTTCTTCAGTTCTTTCACAAAGGTGATGCCGTCCATGCGGGGCATGTTGACGTCGCTGATGACCAGATGAATCTTTCCTCCGGTGAGTTTGTCGAGGGCGTCCTGGCCGTCGCTGGCCTCAATTACTTCATACCCTTCTTTCTTCAGTGCAATTGCCACGACCTGGCGCAGGGACGTGGAATCATCCACGACCAGAATGCTCTTCGCCATATTGATCTCCTCAAAACCAAAATTCAGAAAAAGGTAATGTCGTCGTCGTTCGCGTCACTCTGCCCCACGCCCGTATCCTTGCTGCGCTGTTCGCGGGTGGTATAGGTGCGTCGCATGGCCGACAACAGTTCCTCGGCATCGATCGGGACTTGCCCGTGGGACGCGATGGCCTGTTCCAGGGCGCCGTGGCAGTCGCGGATGCTGCCGGTCACGGACGCCATGATCTGTGACACCCGATCCTGGAACTGCAGAGCCACCAGAATATCTTCGATTTCGTAGCGAATGCCCTGGCTTTCCTGCTGTAGGATCTCGGCGGATTCGCGCATGTTCTGGGTGACGCCCTGCAGGCGCTCCAGCACATTGCCAATATCGTTCTCAGCGGCTGCCACCGAGGCAATGTCCTGCTCGGAGGTAGCCTTGGCCTGACTCAGGGTATCCTGCATCGAACGGGTAACCCGGTCCACCAGTTCGCGGATGCGCTTACCGGTATCGCCGGACTGATGGGATAACTGACGCACTTCGCC
>JAEZAA010000096.1 GCA_023430625.1 Pseudomonadota bacterium | reverse complement strand
CCAATGATCTTCGGCAATCGGCCGTCACCAAGCTTGCTGCCACTGCCAAAAACGCCGCCACCGTTGGAACCGAGGTTACGTAGAAAATCTCTCATCAAGTAAAACCTTCTTCACAATGAGGTTCAGTCGCCGGGCTGTTCCAGCGGTTCGCCCTGGGGCCGCCCCAGGTAATACCCCATGGCGGCGTCCACCGCAAGCTGCTCGATCACCGCCCATTCCTCATCGAACTCGACGCCGACCGCCACCAGCCGAATGTCGAGACCCCGCGCAATCTGCACCAGGGTACGGAGGAAGAACTGATTTTCCCGGCTGAGCTGGATATCCCGCACAAAGCTGGGGTCGACCTTGATGAAGTCCAGCGGAATCCGCTGCAAATAGGCAAAGGGCACGGCCGCGGCACCAAAGCGGTCCAGTGCTACCTGGCAGCCCAGGGCGCGGGCCTCGGTGGCCAGATGCGCGACCCGGTCACCACTGTAGTGCAGGCTGTATTCCGGCACTTCGAGCACCAGGCGCGGCATCAGGGCGCGGTGCTGGCGGAGGACCGTCAACAGCCATTCGATGAAACCGTCCGTCGTCAGTGAGTTGGCCGCCAGATTCACGCAATACTGGCGCTCGCTCTGATCCGCCGCGAGGCGCTGCAACAGGGTTTCCACCACCAACTGGTCGAACTCGCCCAGCAGGCCAAAGCGCTCGGCCATGGGCAGGAAGGTGCCCGCCATCACCAGTTGGCCATCCACCTCGATCCGGGACAACACCTGGTGATGGAGGATCCGGGTACGCTCCCGGTTGAACACCGGCTGGAAATGCAGAACCACATCGCGCCGCGCCAGCACCCCGCGCAGGATGTCCAGCCACTCGCCCGCCGGCCGCAGCGCCATGCCGGTCACCGTGCCGCCTTCATTGTCATAGTAGCGCTGCCAGCCATTGGGGCCGCTATTCTGCGCCCGGCGCAAGGCCATGTCGGCTTCCACCAGCAGGGCTTCGGCGGACCGACGATGATGGGTCGTGGCAAGGCCGATGTGCAGGACGTCGTTGCGGCACATCTGCTTGACCGCGGACAGGCCCGCCAGCCGGTTCAGCAGCTCGCCCGCCAACTGGTCCGCCTGCTCTTCCACCACGCCCGGCAGATAGAGCGCGAAATCGGCACCGGCGCGGCGCGCCACCAGGGTGCCGACAAAGCGTTCGGTACACTTGCGCAGCACCTGAGCGACCGCCAGCAACAGATCGTCCCCCTCGGAGCGGCCATACTCCTGGTTAAAGTCGGCCACATGGCTGACCTGCAGCAACATGAGGCTACCGACGGCTGCGCTCTGCTCCGACTCCAGTTCCGCCCGCAGGCGCTTGTCGAACTCGGTGCGATTGGACAGCCCGGTCAGCTCATCCCGGTAGGTCTGCTCCCGCAAATCCCCGATCATGCTCAGTTGCTCCCGGTGAATCTGCTCCAGCCGCTCGGCCATGCTGTTCATGGCATGCGCCACGCCGTGCAGTTCGCGGGCACGCGGCAGCGGCGAACGGGCGCTGAAATCCCGTTGCCGGATCGCATTGGCCTGCGCCTCGATCTGGCTCAACGGCTGCAGCAGGCGGGAAATCAGGGAGCGGGCCGCCAGGTAGCCCAACATCAGCATCGCCAGGAACCAGGCCAGCTGGGCCGCCACCAGTTGCCACAGGTCGCGGTAGGCAAATCCGGGATGGCTGGTTACCGTCACCCGCCCCAGCCGCTGCCAGCCGCTGGTCACATCCGCCTCACCAACCGGCGTCCCCAGCTGGACCAGATCTACGAACCAGCCTGGCACGCCCTCAAGACGCAGATCCGATTTGCGCTCGATCAGCGGCGCCCCATCCAGGCCATAGAGCACGATGCTCCGGTAATAGCCGCGATCATAGATGGCATCGATGATCAGCCCCGCCGTCAGCGTATCGCGGGCATCGACCGCCGTGGACAGGGACAGTCCCAGGGAGGTGGCCGCATCCTGGGCGTGGGATTTGAGCTGCCATTGCATGTACTGGCGCAGGTTGTAGACGTTGGAAGAGAGATTGCCCAACAGCAGCAGGAACAACAGCCCGCTGATCACCAGAATCAGCTGACGCCGCAGCGTCACACTGGTGCCAGAGGCGCCCTGGAAATTTTTCATGGGTGCACACTCCGCGTGAGATCGCCCTGCCAACGGACGCGGCCAGGAAGGCGGCCAGAACCAGATTGGCCGCGGGAGAACCCGGCCAACAAAAACAGACCGGACAGATTTAGATTGACTGTCATTTAACGGCTATATTTAACCAAAGGGTGGATCCAGCGTTCGCTCGCCACGGTTTTGAGACGGTTACCAATCTTAGCCTAGGGCAAGCCATAAAACTGAGACTTAGCAACAATAACAATGACGGCACCATTGATGAAAGCAGTACCTCGCATGATAGCAACCGCACGCAGCGCCGCCTCGAGGTGGTTATGAACGCACCGGACAACCAACGCGAACAACTCAAGCAGCATTTTGCCAAACGCGTGACCAACCAGGCCCGTGTCGTGCTCGATGCCTGGCAGCAGTGGCGCGATACTGAGTTCAACGACCCCCGCTGGCTCCAGGATTTGCGCGAGGCCAGCGAGAAGCTCGAAAAATACGCCGCCCGCTTCGAGGTGCCACAGCACCAAGCCATCGCCGGCAAAATCAGCCAGCTCTTCAACCAGCCGGAGCTGGAGCAGGCCGAGCCCACCGCCGAGCAACGCACGCAGTTGGCAGGGCTGATGGATGAACTGGCCGCCAACACCCAACGCAAGACGGATCAGGAAGCCCAAACCGCACCCCGCACCTTTCTGCGCGCGCCGATTTACCTGGCATTCAACAATGTGGACAGCGCCCAGCGCATCATCAAGCAAATGGACTTTTTTGGCTTCCGCGGGCAGCAGTTCGACAATGGCGCCAACCTGATCGAGACCAGTCTCAAGAGCAAGCCCCAGGTCATCGTCATCGACGTGGATTTCGGCGGCGAGACCGGCGCCGGTATCGAATTGGTGCGCCAGATCCAGAGCGCGCAGGAAACCCCGATTCCCGTATTGTTCGTCTGCGAGCGGGAAGTGGATCTGGCCACCCGCCTGCAGGCCGTGCGC
>JAEZAA010000071.1 GCA_023430625.1 Pseudomonadota bacterium | reverse complement strand
CTTACGGTCCTTGAAGAATACCTCCTCGAACGCCTGAGGCTTGCCAATGTGGTATCCCTGGGCGTAATCCACGTCGTAGGCCCGGAGCAGTTCGACGATTTCCTGGTTCTCCACGAATTCCGCCACCGTCTGCAGTCGATAGATTTTCGCCACCTGCACAAGTGCCTGCACCAGGGCCTGATCGTCTGGTTCGTTCGGCAGATTACGCACAAAGGATCCATCGATCTTGAGATAATCCACCGGCAACTGCTTGAGATAAAACAGCGACGAGAAGCCCACGCCAAAGTCATCCAGCGCGAACTTGAAGCCTCGCTCGCGCATCATGGAAATGTGCTGGCGGGTGACGTTGATATCCTTCACCGCCGCCGTCTCGGTGATCTCGAAAATCAGCGAGCCGGGATTGATCCGGTATTGCGCCAACAGGCTTTCCACATGCTGCAGCAATCGCTCGGGATGCTGGAACGACGCACCGGACAGGTTGATGGAGATGCAGGCATCGATGCCGTTTCTGACCAGTTCCGCCTGGTGCTCCATGACACGCTCGACAATCAATTCATCCAGCACCAGGATGGAGCCATTACGTTCCGCCGCCTGAATAAACAGCCCCGTCGCCAGTTGCCCGTCGCCGTCGAACACCCGCAGCAACGCCTCGTAATGGGAGATGGTGCCGGCCTTCATGTCCATGATGGGCTGGAAATAGATCTGGAAATCGCGGTTCTTGAGGACGAAATCGACTTTTTCGTTCCAATAGACCCGTTCACGCACACGCTCGGTGGTGTCTTCCTTGGGATCGAAAATCTGCCATTGATTACGCCCTGCTTCCTTGGCGCGATACATGGCCAGATCCGCGTTGGCCAGCAGATCTTCCACGGTCTCGCCGTGGCTCGGGATGAGCGCCACGCCAATGCTGGCGGTGCAGCGGTGGCGGTGGCCCCGGCCTTCCACGTGTACCTGGGCCAGCGCCCGGGCATAGCGCTCGGCCACGGTTGCGATGTCATCCACGTCGACGTCGTTGGCGATCACCGCGAATTCATCGCCATCGAGACGTGCCACGAAATCACTGGCCCGGGCGACTTCCTCGAGCCGCTGGGCAATGCGCTTCAGCAGCAAATCGCCGGTCTGGTGACCACTGGTATCGTTGACGTCCTTGAACTGATCCAGATCGAAGAACATCACCGCGCTCAGGTTGCCCAGGCGCCGGTTGCGCTCCACCACCAGGTTCATTTCCTCGGTAAAGCGGCGGCGGTTATAGAGGCCGGTCAGGGCATCGTGGGATGCCAGCCAGGCCATCTTGCCTTCCGCCTCCTTGCGCCCGGTGATATCGATTGCCACCGACAGAATCACTTTCTCGCCCCGGTCGCGATCCTGGATCAGGGTGTTGTGCCAGGACATGTGACGGGTGCCATTGCCCCGGCTATGCACTTCCAGCTCATACGCCACGTCGTCATCCAGCTCGGCGAACAGGTCGGCGAAGCGATCCCGCACATTCGCCTTCCAGGTCACCGACGGCGTCAGGACCTCAATGGAGCGCCCCTCCAGCTCGTTCATGCCGTAGCCGGTCATATCGGCGCCGTACTGGTTAATCATGATGATGGTGCCGTCCCGGTCCAGCATCAGGATCATGGCGGGAATGGTATTCAGCAGTTGATGTACGAAGTCCCGTTCACCTTTCAGCTCCACGCCCCGCTCCTCGAGCTCCTGGTTGCGGCTCTGCAGTTGCGCCTGCATGGCTTCCAGTTGCGTACTCACCTGAGAGGCGGTGGCAAACAGCACTTCGGTTTCGTCATCGAACAGGCGATGGCGCTCGAGGCCTTTGAGGACCTCGCGCATCTCGTGGAACCGGTCCTGCGCCAGCAAGGGCAGGTATTCCGCCGTCTGGCGCAGGCGCGTCATGGGCTTCCACAAAATCCAGAGCAACAAGAGTTCGGCCAGGCCGAGAGCGATGAGCCCGTAGAGAATACTGTTGCGGATGGCGTGGCGGATCTCGCCATGCTCGGCACTGATATCGCTGATCAGCAGCAGGTCGAGGTCCTGCCAGGAGGTTGCCCTTACCTCATAGGTAGAGGCATCCACTTCCTGAACCCAGGGCGCGGTCAGGAGGCCGGTCAGATCGCGGCGCGCGCTCAGGGACTGCAGCAGTGGCAGATTCTTCGTACGCCCCGTGATGGCCGCCACGCTGCGCTCCCAGTTCAGGAGGTGCTCGCTGCCACCGCTCTGCTCCGCCACTTCATCGGTCAGAATGGCCACGTCAACGCCACTCATCTGGCTGAACTGAACCACGGCGTCACCCAGCGAGAAGGTGCTTCCGACCAGAATCGTCTGCCCTTCCACCAAGAGCGGGGTAACTAGCGCCAGCTCGCAACTGCCGGCGTGGCAGACGATTTGCCACTGTGGCTGCTCATCCTGACGCACCAGCGCCACCAGATCAGGTGCTTGAAAAGCCTCCCCAAGGGCAGCCAGAGGCTCTCCCTGTGCCGAAAAAACCACCAAGGCGTGGGCGCCGGCCTCCATATTCAGCGTCCAGAAAGGCTCACTCAGACTGTCTCGCACCTGCTGCGGATCACCGGTGGTTAAGGCGGCCTGCACTTCGGAGCTGGTGCCGATACTGGTCAGCAGTTGCTGATTACGAACTACGGTCAACTTCAGCAGGCTTTCAAGCTGCTGCTGTTGATAACCAAACAGCGCCTGACGGCTTTCGTCAAACTGGCGCTGCAGATAGACCGCATTGGTTCCGATAAAGCCGATGAAGACCAAGGTCAGCAGCAGACTGGTCGGCAGGAAGGCCTTCCACTTGATACTCAAAAATCGAGGCGAGGTACGATTCGACATAGCAACGGATACAACATTTAAATACGGTAGGAAATCTGGAACAGGACCATATTCCAGTGCTTCTGCAGTTCCTGCGGATCGTTCTCACGCGTGGACAGGGCAGAGGTGCCTTCCACCATGTGCCACTCGGCCCGCAGTAACCAGTTTGAATCCGGACGCCAGCCCAGGCCGAAGGTTACGTCCTCGGTATAAGTGGTGAAGTCCTTGCTGCCGGATCCGTCCATGTATTGGGCATCCCAGCGGACAAATGCATCCCATCCGGGGCTAAAGCGGTATATCCCCTGGATATAGTACCCGTAGCCCACGGCGTCATAGCGGAGTTCCGGAACGGAGCCCGCAGGCAACAGAGCACCCAGGGTATCAATATAGGGTTCTAGCTCGGACGAATAGGTCAGGCCGAAGTCCGACATATCGCTCTGGATGCGAGAATACTCGGCGATCAGCGACCAGTCCGCCTCGTTATATTCGGCCGACAAAATGGTGTATTCAAACGAGATGTCCGCGTCACTTAAGCCGATGCTGTCGGCCGGCAAATTGTAGCCGGCAAGCGTGCTGTTGAGCGCCGAAAGCGGGCCACCATGATAGTCCGCGGCAAAATCGGCATAGGTCAGACCCAGCCGGACCCGCCCCAGATCCCAGTCCCACAAGAGCCGCGCCACCGGCGTAAAGGGCTTTTCCACGCGTCCCGGCAGATCGTCCCGGCCGATCAGTTCCGGATAATAATCCTTGTCGATCAGAATTCTGCCGTAGGACAGATCCCAACTCAGGGTACTCAATCCATACTGGTAATGACCAAACAGCTGAATCCCGTCACGCGCGAACAAGAGATCCCGGAACACCTCGGGATAAACCGATTGCGGCAGCAGGATACTGGGACGGGTGTGAGCAACGTCGCGCGTATCGTTATAGAATCCGAGCGGTGTGCGCAGGCGGCCAGCCTTGAGCCCCAACTCCCAGTCCAGTCCGGAATAGGCGGTGTAACTGGCGAACGCATAATCGACCTGTAGTGCCGCTTCATCGACCTCACCAGCCTCCCGACTCAATACCTGCGCAACCAGATGCAGGTCATCCATTGGCTGCACACCCAGGATGGCACCCAACTCGCGGAACTCGGTGGACAGCCCGTCATCGGACTTGCCATAGAAATTATTATCACTGGTATGAATGATCCCCTGGCTCGCAAAGGCATGCCAGTGCCAACTGCCATACAGCTGTTCCGCCTGCAGCGGCGCAGCGCCGATAACCAGCAAAAATCCCTTAATGAACGGCTTCAATGGAAAGCACCTGCACGCTGGAGAGTTCATGACGACCTTCGACATCGCCACCTTTAACATAACCGGCTTTAACATAACCGATGGCACCGGGGGTCTGGCTGACGCGCTCGATCAGTTCCTGTTCGCTGGAAACCTCGGTCGGCGCGCGTCCCATGCCGGAATACACCAGTCGGTACCAAACCGCCTGCAGTTGATGCGGCAAGGCCTGGAGTACCGATTTGCAAAATTGTTGATGCAGTGCGTGTTTTTGCGGCAGGACAAACACCTGGATTTCCGAACCATCGCTCCAGCGATCCAGGCGCATGGTATAAATAGCGCGTAACTCCCGCATGGTGAGCCCATCGGCCGGGACTGCGGAATTGGCGATCACCTCGATTGCCAGGCTCTGGCCCGCGCCAAGCAGCGCCACCAGCAACACGACCGGATGCAGCAGACGGCGGGCGAGCCGCACGCGAGCGCGGGCCACGAGGCGACTCAACCAGGCCCCTGGAGCCTGCCGATATTCCTCGCCTGCGGCACTATACATAACCAATGGACCTGCTCATCGGCGTCTCGATACTTTTTCCGAATCCTGCGAATACAAAGACGAAATACATACACAGCTTAGGCGCTATTTCCGAAAATGGCCGGAAATTGGGCGCTGATCCGGTTAACTTTTGTAAACTTCCACGAAGCCGATGGCTCCTCCGGCGGTGGTCGAGCCGCCCCTAGATCCGGTAGGCAATCTGGAACAACAGCATCTGCCAGCGCCTCTGCATGTCCTGCCGATCATTCTCACGCGTCGACAAGGTGCCAAGGCCATCCACCAGATGCCATTCCGCCCGCAGCAGCCAATGGGAGTCCGGTCGCCAGCCCACGCCCAGCGTTATTTCCTGGGACGAATAGAAGGGGTCCGAGCGCCGGGAGTCGTCGCTATACAACTCCTCCCAACGTACAAACAGGTCCCAGGCGGGGTCCGGGCGATACACGGCCTGCACGTAGTAGGCGTGACCCTTGGATTCGTAGCGTACGCCCAGGCCCTCTGGCAGCAAGTCGCCCACAGTGCTCTTGAAGTGGGAGTACTCCGAAATCAGCGACCAATTGGCGGCGTTGTACTCAGCCGACGTGATCCAATAGCGAAACGACAGGTCCGCATTGTTGAAAAAGTCCATCGATGCCGCCCGGTAATTCGCGGAATAATCGGCGTAGCTTAGTCCCAGGCGCACGCGTCCCATATCCCAGTCCCACATAATGCGGGCAACCGGCGAAAAGGGCGTTTCCACATCGCCGGGAATGTCGACGCCCAGATCGATGATTTCATCGTAGTCCGTTTCCCGCAACACCAGGCGGCTATAGGAGAGGTCCCAGCTGAAGGCATTCAAGCCGTGCTGATAGCTGCCGAACAGCTGCGCGCCGTCGCGCGCAAACGTCAGGTTGCGAATCCGGTCCGGATACACTGACTGTGGCAGCAGGATGCCGGGGCGGGTGTGCGCCACGTCCCGGGTTTCATTGAAGAAGCCGATGGGCGCACGGATACGCCCCGCCTTGATACCGAAATCGCCGTTCAGCGAGGAGAACGGGGTATAGCTGGCAAAGGCGTAATCGAGCCGGAGATCGGTTTCGTCCACCTCACCGGTTTCCCGGCTCAGGATCTGCGCCACCAGGCTCACGTTATCCAGCGGCTTAGCCCCCAGGATCAGCCCCAGTTCGCGGAACTCCGTGGAGAGCCCATCATCGGACTCGCCGTAAAAATTGTTGTCACTGGTGTAGATGGCGCCCTGACTGGCAAATGCGTGCCAATAAGCACTATCGATAATGTGATCGGCCCGCGAAGGCGCGGCGGCCGCAACGAGCAGCGTGCCAAGGACGAGCAGCGACTTATTCATGTGCGGCTTCAATGGTCAGTACCTGTACGTCAGAAACATTAAGAACACGGCCTACATAGCCGATGGCGCCTGGAGTCGTGCGTATCCGCTCGAGCATTTCCTGCTCGTCCCGCACCTCCGTCGGGGCGCGCCCCATACCGGAATACACCAGCCGATACCAAACCGCCTGCAGCTGGTGCGGCAACGCCTGCAGAACCGATTTGCAGAACTGTTGATGCAGGGAGTTTTTCTGGGGCAGTACGAACACCTGAATATTGGTGCCGTCATGCCAGCGTTCCAGCCGCATGGTGTAGATGGCGCGCAGCTCCCGAACGGACAAATCCGCAACCGGCGTGCTGGGATTGGCGATCACTTGAAGCGCCTGACTCTGCCCCGGCACCCACAGCAATATGACCAGCATGAGCCAGGGGCTCCGGCCGAGCCAGAGCCGTCGCCCATGGGGGCGCAACAGATAAAGCTTCGCCCACCGGCTGAACACATCGGCTATTGCACGATTCATGAAATGATCCTGATTACGAAGAAGCCCTGGCGACGCCATGTAGCCCGACGGCTGTCGAGGCCATGAAACAGGGGGCGCGAGGGGGACGGCATCCGGTCGGATGATGCCGGAAGATGCGATAAACGCACGTGAAGATTAGACGGACTGTCGCCAAATACCGTTAAGATGCGTGGGAGATATGTTAATTATCGTTGTGCGTATCGCGTCCCCTGACGATCAGGGGCTTGTCAGCAGTCGCTGCATCCAGGTCTGCCTCGTCCGGGCTGGGTTTATCCGGGTCCGGGTCATCCAGGTTTATGTCTTCCGGCACGCCGGCTTGCTCATCATCCCGCGCCGCCTGAGCCGGCAAAATCACCGTGAAGGTCGATCCTTGCCCTTCCTGGCTTTGCACCTCGATATCGCCGCCAAGGGCGCGGGCATAGGAGCGGCTAATCGCCAGACCCAGCCCGGTTCCCCCGAACCGGCGGGTCATGGAGGCATCGGCCTGGCTGAAGGGTTTGAACAGCGTAGACAAGGCTCTCGGGCTCATCCCGATGCCCGTATCCCGAATCTGGATCAGGATCCGGTCGCCCGCGGGATCGGACTCTCGCGCGGCATGCATGGCCACCTGACCATGCTCGGTGAACTTGGCCGCGTTGCTCAGCAGATTCAACAACACTTGCCGGATCTTGAGGGCGTCGCTGCGGATGAAGCCCAGCTCGTCGGCCTTGGTCAGCGTCAGCCGATTTTCGCGGGCCTGGGCAAGCGGACGAATGGTGTCGATGACCTCATTGAGCAGGACATCCACATTGAGCAGCTCCACGCTGATGTCCATTTTCCCGGCCTCGATCTTGGACAGGTCCAGGATATCGTTGATCACGCTCAGCAAGTGGCGTCCCGCCTTGTGGATCTGGGTGACGTCGGCGGCGATCTCGGACAGCGCGATATCGTTGTCCTGCAAGCCCTCCTGCAGAATCTCGCTGTAGCCGATGATGGCGTTCAGAGGCGTTCGCAGTTCATGGCTCATGTTGGCGAGAAACTGGCTTTTCGCCGTACTGGCGGATTCGGCCCGGTTGCGCATATCGATCAGCCGTTTCTCCACCTCCTTACGTTCACGGATCTCGTTTTCCAGCATCTGATTCCAGCTCAGGATGGTCTCCTGCCGGGACAGCTCCACCAGCATCCGGTTGAGACTATCCGCCAGGTGGCCGATCTCGTCATCGTTGTGCTTGATGGCGCGCGCCCCGAAATCCTTGGCCCTGGATACCTGCACCGCCCAGCCCGACAGATCCGACAGGGGGCGGGTAATGTGGCGATTCAACCAATAGGAGGTTGCTGCCATCAGCAGTAAAACGGCCGCGAGCAGCCCGCTGAATACCAGATAGAGGTTGCGCTTGACGTTCTCCCACTCCGCCAGCCCCGAGCGCAACAGCAGCCAGCCCTTGATGTCCTGGGCCAGCATGATGGGAACCGTTGCGTAGTAGTACCCGCCACTCAACCAGACGCCCGGTGAGGGGCGGAATTGAGCGATCAATTCGCTGGGCGCCTCCGACGCCTTATAGGTCGCAAAGATATCCCGACCCCGAATGATGATGGCATCAACGACATGCGGATTCCCTTTCAGCGCCGCCAACACGCTGGTGGCAGCAGCTGCATCGTCGAACGCAACCGCGGCGCGGCTGTTATCCGCCAGAACCTCCGCCAGCATCTGGATATCCTGACGGGCCGCCTTATGAAAATAGCTGTGGGCAGACCAGCCGATGGACGCGGCACAGATCACCAGAATCAGCAGGGAAAAACCGGCTATACCCAGCTGCAACTTGAGCCGCAGGGTCAGACGCTGCCACCATGACCGGTTCTCGATGAGGATACTGGAGTTCATGTCACATCCCCAACTGCACCAGTTGCGCACCCATCTTGAACGAGGTCCGGTTCACCAACTCCTGATTCAGCCGAAAGCGCACCCGGTTGCCCACCCGGAACAATTCGACCAAACCTCCCGCGTCGCGAAACGACGGCGACTCGCCAATGGTCAGCACCTGCAACGGGTCCACACTGGCCAGCACCCGCTCGGGCGACAATCCCGAATCCACCAGATACAGGACATGGCAATCTGCCTGGGCGACGGCGGCAATGTTATCCTGCAGGCGATGAACCTTGATGCCGCCGGACGGTGAACTGGCCGAATCGATTTCATCCAGAGCCGCGCCAAACCGGTCTTCCCCCAGCACACAGACGTTCACCACCGCCTGGGCTTGGGTGGCGAGCCGGGGAAATTCGACGAATTGGAGAATGTTGTAAATATAGGACGCCTTGATCTGGTACACCGGGTCAACGGTTCGACCAAGACAAAAGGGGGAGATGAGCAGCGCCACGACCACACACAAGGATTGCAGCCCGTGCCTCCGGCCACACATACGGCTAGCGCCTGCGCGGCTGACTCGGGCCAGACTCATGGGCACGCACCTGGGTCGGAATTGCTGGATGTTCCACGTTGCCCCGTGCGGAAACTGCTGGAACGGCGTATTCTTCCATGTTGAAAAACACCTACTGATTCATTTTTATTCTAGAGAAAGCGATTGTCGGCACTGCGCGTGCATTTCATATAAATCAGGCGCTTCCATCTCACAAGCTCGATCCGCCCCGACAACGGTTTCACGACTGCCTCACCTGGCGCCATCTCACCTGGAGCACCATCCATGGAACAAATCAGCGGTGGCAAGGTACTGGTCGTCGACGACGAACCCGTGAATACCAATCTGCTAAAACGTATTTTCCTCAA
>JAEZAA010000046.1 GCA_023430625.1 Pseudomonadota bacterium | reverse complement strand
GGGAGGGGTGAGACCTGGGTCACAGGATTGTGGTGAACTAAGTGTTCTTCTATACTGCGATCCCGATTCAGTGCCATCACGCCCAAAGGATAATAAAAAATGGATGTGTTGCTGCTACTCATGGGGCTCACACTGGCGGCAGCCGGCTGGCTCCTTATTCGCGATTGCACGCGTTTTCTCTACAGTGCCTATACCGCGCGCGGTAAGGTGGTTGGCATCGAGCCTGGCTATTGGCCGCGTCACATCAGCCCGGAAGAACATCGCATCCCGGGCTATTTCCCTGTTATCGAATACTACTGGAACGGCGAAAGCTCGCGCTTCACTGCCCTCATTCCGGAAGCCGTTGGCGTGCTCCAGATAGGCGATCAGGTCAACGTCCAGGTTTCCCGCTCACGCCGCCGCAAAAGTCGTCTGGGACGCGGACTGGTGGTGCTGATGAGCCTGCTGGTGTGCCTGTTGAGCCTGCTTGTGGTGGCGGCCGTGATGCAGAACCGCCAGGTGGGCCTGGCGCATGTTTGTCTGGCGTCGCTGGTGCTGGCGGTTTGCCTCTTCATCATCGTGCTCTACTTGCGTCAGCAGGATGAAAGCCTGCCGGGCGGGCTGCCCTCAAAACGGCAGGCGGCCCAGGTCAATTTATGCTTGCAGGAGCCTACCTGCCCACGCCACTGGACGCGCTATCGGGTCAGCCGCCAGCAGCGCAGCCGGATCCTTTACTCCCGGGTCTTCGGGGGCGGTTGCATGGCCGCCGCCCTGGTGCTGGTGCTGGCATCCTTTCACCTGGTGCGTCCGAATTGGGCCGAACCCGCCATGAGCGATTTGCTCGGCGGCAAGTTCCAGATCTGGGGCTCCACCGGTCAGAAAAGCCAGTTCGGTTTTTAGCCGGGTACGGGCGCGGCCGGCCCGGTGTAAACCTCGCCGCGACACTGAGGTTCTTTGGAGAATAGGGTACAATCGGGACAGTCTTAAGCCGAGGAGCTGAACATGTCCCAGGGTACCGAACGCCATTTCCCCGCCACCCGCATGCGCCGGATGCGCGCCAGCGAGTTTTCGCGCCGCCTGATGCGCGAGCACCAGTTGTCGGCGGACAACCTGATCTACCCCCTCTTTGTTCTTCCCGGACAGAAACAGCGGCAAGCGGTCGCGTCCATGCCGGGCGTCGAGCGTCTTAGTATCGACCTGCTGCTGCAGGAAGCCGAAACCGCCCTGAACCTGGGAATTCCCGCCCTGGCTTTGTTTCCGGTCACGCCGCCCGAGCACAAGTCGCTGAACGCGGAAGAGGCCTTCAATCCCGAGGGGTTGGCCCAGACCGCGGTGCGTGAACTGAAGAAGCGGTTTCCGGAACTGGGCGTCATCACCGACGTGGCGCTGGATCCCTTCACCGTGCACGGTCAGGACGGGATTCTCGATGACAGCGGCTACGTGCTGAATGACCGCACGGTGGAAGTGCTGATCAAGCAGGCGCTGTCCCATGCCGAAGCCGGTGCCGACGTGGTGGCGCCGTCGGACATGATGGACGGGCGCATTGGCGAGATTCGCCGGGCCCTGGAGAAGCACCGTCATGTGAATGTCAGGATCCTGGCCTATTCTGCTAAATATGCGTCGTCTTATTACGGCCCCTTCCGCGACGCGGTCGGCTCCGCCGGCAACCTGGGCGCGGGCAACAAGTTCAGTTATCAGATGGACCCGGCCAATTCCGACGAGGCCCTGCACGAAGCCCGGCTGGATCTGGCGGAGGGCGCGGACATGGTCATTGTCAAGCCGGGCATGCCGTATCTCGATATCGTGCGTCGTATCAAGCAGGAGCTGCAGGTGCCGACCTACGTGTATCAGGTCAGCGGTGAGTACGCCATGCACATGGCGGCGGTCAACAACGGCTGGCTCAAGGAAGAAGCTGTCATGATGGAAGCGCTGATGTGCATGCGGCGGGCGGGGGCCGACGGCATTCTCACCTATTACGCGAAGAAAGCCGCTCAGCTGTTGCGAGGCTAGTGGAGGGTCAGGCCACACAGAGACTCGGACGTACGCAGGCGCAAAGGATCAATCCAGTGGCGTTGGCCATTTACTCAGGCAGTTTCCTCGGGCAGGGCAGACATGAACTCGGAAGTCAGTATCGATGTACCAGCGATAGACCTCAACAGCCACGATCTTTATTTCAATCGTGAGCTCAGTCACCTGCAGTTCAACATCCGGGTGCTGATGCAGGCCCTGGATGAGAATCATCCCCTGCTGGAGCGCCTGCGGTTTCTCTGTATTTTCAGCAGCAACCTGGACGAGTTCTTTGAGATCCGGGTGGCCGGCCTCAAGCATCAGATCCGTTACGGACGGGAAACCGTGGGACCGGATGGCCTGCTGCCGGAACAGATCCTGGCGCAGATCGATCAGATCGCCCACCGCTATGTGCAGATGCAGTACGACGCCCTCAACGAGCAGTTGATCCCGGCCCTGGCCCAGGAAAACATCCACTTCATCCGACGCCGGGACTGGACCCCGGCCCAGGCGCAATGGGTGGCGGAATACTTCGAGCGGGAAATCCTGCCGGTGATCAATCCCATCGGACTGGACCCGTCGCACCCGTTCCCGCGCCTGGTGAACAAGAGTCTGAACTTCATCGTCGAGTTGGAAGGCAAGGATGCGTTCGGCCGTGAAACCGGCATGGCCATTGTCCCGGCGCCCCGCTCCCTGCCACGTCTGGTGCGCATACCGGATGAGGTCTGTAGCGGGGGCGATAACTTTGTATTCCTCTCGTCCATGATTCACGCCCACGCCGAGGAGCTGTTTCCCGGCATGACGGTCAAGGGCATGTACCAGTTTCGGATTACCCGTAATGCGGATTTGGTGCTGGAGCAGGAGGAAATGGAGGATCTGGCCTCGGCCCTGCGGGGCGAACTGCTGAGCCGCCGTTTTGGCGAGGCGGTGCGCCTGGAGGTGGCCGACAATTGCCCGGAGCCGCTGGTGCAGTACCTGCTGGAGGAATATGGCCTGAGCCCCTCCGAGTGTTACCAGGTGCATGGTCCGGTCAACCTGACCCGACTGATGGCCTTGAGCGACCTGATCAAACGACCAGACCTGCATTACCCGAGTTTCACCCCGGGTCTCCCGCAGCGCCTGAAAAAGGCGGAACGCCTGTTCGATGTGGTGGGGCAGCGCGACGTGCTGCTGCTGCATCCCTATGAAAGCTTCACGCCGGTCATCGACCTGTTGCGCCAGGCCGCCAAGGACCCGAACGTGCTGGCCATTAAGCAGACCCTGTACCGCAGCGGCAGCCAGTCGGAAATCGTGGCGGCCCTGGTGGACGCGGCCCGGCGCGGCAAGGAAGTGACCGTGGTGATCGAGTTGCGGGCGCGCTTCGATGAAGCCGAGAACCTGGAACTGGCCAGCCGTCTGCAGGAGGCGGGCGCGGTGGTGGTGTATGGTGTGGTGGGTTACAAGACCCACGCCAAGATGATCCTGATCGTGCGGCGCGAGAACGGCCAGTTCAAGCGCTATGTGCATCTGGGAACCGGCAACTACCATGCCGGCAATGCCCGCATCTACACTGATTACAGTTTCATGACCTGCGATCAGCAACTGGGTGACGATGTCCACCGGATCTTCCAGCAGCTGACGGGGATGGGCAAGGCGCTCAAGATCAAGAAACTGTTCCACGCCCCCTTTACCTTGCAGAAGAAGATCCTGGAGCTGATCGAGCGGGAAACCACCCTCGCCCAGCAGGGGCAGGAGGGTTATATCCTGGCCAAGATCAATGCCCTGACGGATGCCAAGGTGATCCAGGCGCTCTACCGCGCGTCCCAGGCCGGCGTCAAAATCGAGCTGATCGTGCGCGGGATCTGCTCGTTGAAACCCGGCGTTGCCGGCGTGTCCGAGAATATTCAGGTGCGTTCCATCGTGGGGCGGTTTCTCGAGCATTCCCGGGTTTATTACTTCCATAACAACGGTGAAGCCGAGGTGTACGGCTGCAGTGCGGACTGGATGGTGCGCAATCTGGTGAATCGGGTCGAGACCTGTTTCCCCATCGAGGACCGTCGCTTGGCACAGCGGGTCAAGGAAGAGATGGATCTGTACCTGAAGGACAACAGCCAAAGCTGGCTCTTGCAGCCCACGGGCGAGTACATTCAGAATCAGCCCGCCGAAGGCGAGGAGCGCTTCAGCGTCCAGCAGCATCTGCTGGAGAAACTGGCGGCGCTGCAGTCCTAAAGACGCTTTGGTCCTGGCAAGCGCCGACAAGTAAAGCTGTAAAAGAAAAGTAAAGCTGTAAGAGAAAAGTAAAGCTGTAAGAGCAGCAGGAGTCGTTTGGATGTCCAACCAGGCCGGTTTTTCCGCGGGCGCGCGTTTTCTGATCATTCTCGCCGCCTTTATCGTCGTGGTGGCGGGATTGAAGGCCGCGGAAGCCATCGCCATCACCTTCCTGCTGTCGGCCTTCATCGCCATTATCTGCGCCGCGCCCTTCTCCATGCTGCGGGCACGGGGTCTGTCGTCCTGGGCCGCGCTCAGTATCGTGGTGGTGGCGGTGCTGGTGGCGCAGCTAGTGTTTGTCTCCATTCTGGCTACCTCCGTCACCGAGTTCCGGGTCAACCTGCCTATTTATCAGGAGCGCCTACAGGTGCTCAACGGCCAGTTGATCGTGTGGCTGGGGCAGATGGGGCTGGAGATCCCCCTGGATGTCTACGACAACTATTTCAATCCCGCCGCCCTCATGAAGCTGGCCGGCACCACCCTGACCAGTCTCGGTGGCGTGCTCTCCAATGCCACCCTGATTACCTTGACCGTCATTTTCATGCTGTTCGAAGGCAAGAATCTGCCCGCCAAGATGCACCTGGCATTCGATGGGCGCTTGTCCTTTGGCGGCCTGGATCAGTTCGTCAACGACGTCAATCGCTATGTCACCATCAAAACCATCATCAGCTTGATCACCGGCCTGCTGGTGTTCATCTGGCTGTGGCTGCTGAACGTCGACTTTCCGCTGCTGTGGGGGCTTTTGGCCTTCCTGCTCAACTTCATTCCCAACATCGGTTCCATCATTGCCGCGGTGCCAGCCGTGCTGCTGGCGCTGGTCCAGCTCGGCGTGGGTGACGCGGTGTTGGTGGCCGCGGGCTACATTGCGGTGAACATGGTGCTGGGTAACTTCATCGAACCGCGCTACATGGGCCGCGGGCTTGGGCTGTCGACACTGGTGGTCTGGTTGTCGCTGGTGTTCTGGGGCTGGGTGCTGGGTCCGGTCGGCATGCTGTTGTCGGTACCCTTGACCATGCTGCTCAAGATCGCCTTCGAGGCACGTGCCGAAACCCGCTGGCTGGCGATTTTGATGGGCGAAGGCAAACCTGCCCGTGCGGATCTGCCACCTGCCCGCGTGGATGTGCCGCCCGCCTGAGGCACTGGCGTACCAACTGTGAGCCAGGTACCACTTCCGCTCCGGCCTAGCTGATAGAATCCCTCCAACTTCTTGTCTTTGAGTCGTCCCGAGGCCGGGCCACAGGCTGCCTCGGCGAACGCTCGGGTGTAGCACAAGACTTCCGACACTTTGTTGCGGGCGGGCCTGACGCGCCGGACCGGACATATGCAGGTATTGACGATGCAGTTGAGCAAAATCTATGTGGCCATGGCCACCTTCAGCCTGGCGGCGCTGGCAGGATGCAGCGGCGATGAAGGTCGTTCCGGGCGCGATCCTGTCCGCCCCGATTATGCTGCCCCTTTTCCCGACAGTTATAGCGGCCAGGTGCTGGATGGCTACCTGAGCAATGCGCTGGTGTGGATTGACGTCAACAACAACCGCCGCCTCGATGTGGATGCGGAGGGCGTCCCACTCGAACCCTCGACCCGCACCGGTGCCCAGGGTCGCTTCACCTTTTCGAAAGAAGCACTGGAAGCGGCTGAGATCACGCGCCCCCGGGCCTATCCGTTGATGATGCATGCGCTTGCCGGGGAAACCATTGACGAGGATCAGGGCGTTGCGCTGGACCGTTCCTTCTTCCTGGCCATGCCTGCCATCCCCCAGGAGGTTTATCCGCTGGTCACGCCTTTTACCACCTTGCTCAAGCTGGAGCGCGATCAGGCGAACTTTGACGCGGCCAAACTCGCCTACGACGAATACACGCTGCCGACCGAGGCACAGCTGCGCACGAACCTGGAACTGGATCATAACAGTGTGCGCAACAAGCTGGGGCTGGCCCGCAACTTGTGGGTAGATTACCTGACGCCCCAGGACCCCCGCATGCACCGTTACGCGCAGGCCCTGGTGCGGGCCCTGCAGGACTACATTGCCGCTAACGGCGGCTTGGCCGCATTCGAGGAAGAAGCCACGCCAGAACTGGTCACCAGGACCAAAGGCGACGAAGACTTGGATGAGGACGCCCAGGACGCGATATTGGCCCGTGCCGTGCAGACGAAGCTGGATGCGCTGGGTCGCGCGCTGGTGAATCAGGGCCGCTGGGTGATCGGCGCCGTGGATCGGGCTGCAGGCGAGAATCCGACGGCGGACGCCTATCGCAACCTGACCCTGGCGGATATCGAGTCCATCGACCTGAGCACGTCGATAGAGGATCCCCTGCGTTTGTATCGCAAGCGCATCTATGTAAACAAGGCCTCCTATGCCAATGCGTCGACCGCTTTGGCCGTCAGCCTCCAGCATTTACCGTTTGAGCAGGTATTGCCCAATCTGGCCCAGGTGCAGACTTACAGTTATGACATCGAGGGCCGCATCGTCGATGTAAGCGTGGCGGGTGATTTGCACCTGTGGCGCCATGATTTGCTGGTGGGGTATCCGATCCAGTTGGAAGCCCTGTTCCCGCCGAACTGGGAATTTGCGCCGAAGCCGGTGCTCGACCCCTATTCGCAGGATATCCAGGTGGAGGTCACCTATGGAGACCTGGATGAGGCCACCAAGACGCAGGCAGTCAGTCTCGCCGTCGACGCAACCGGTCCCGAGGGCAAGGCCGACGGCACGGTAGATGAAACCTGGAGCAAGACCCTGACCCATCTGACCGGCGCGGATCCAATCCAGGTGCCAGAAGGTATCTGGTTGAGCGCGCCCCTGGCAAAACATGGGGAGGCGCCCGTCACTGTGACGGCCGAGCGTTTTCTGGGGAACGACTCACTGGTTGCCCTGCTGACGCAACCCGAACGCAATTTGACGATGACTCTGGAGGTAGCACAGGAAACGCCCCGGATCCTGAACTACCTTCTGAAGAATGCCGGATCTGATGTGGTGGAGCGTCGTCAGAAATACGAGTTCCAGTCCGGGACCGGCGGTACTTACACGATTTACTATGGCAGTTCGGCTGCTGACGTCACGGACGCCACGGCTACTGTCCAGTTTCGAGGGAACGGCGCAAATGTGAGACGGGAGTCCGTGCTCGTTAATTTCACAGAGGATCAATACACCGATTACTGCCTGGTCTCCAGCTACCAGACGAATGGTCAGTTACTTTATCAATCGGTGCAATTGTATAAATCTGGCACCTTCAACTGTGACGAGAAGAATACGGTGATGTATATCTTCCACGAGTTCCGGCGCCTGTCTGAAGTCGTGTCGCGGTAACGCCACGGTCTGACATCCTCTCCCGCCTGCGGGAGAGGATGGTCTGCTTCAATACCTCATCTCACTTAACGACTGATCGCCTGACCTTCTCCGCGCGGGTCACTGGCAGCTTCCAGCGTGCCGCTTTTGCGATGGAGGCGGATGGCCTGCATGTTGCCGTAGGTTCGATCCAGTTCGCGCAACTCATGTCCCAGCGCTCGCAGTACGGTTTGCTCGCCGGTGGAGAGCGCACCGGGCTCGAAGGCCACCTCGTTCGGCAGGTACTGGTGATGAAACCGGGGCAGGGACACCCAGGATTCCGGCGGGTTTTCTTCCAGCAGGTCCAGGCTGCCCAGCAGCACCATGGAAATGATGCGACTGCCACCGGGTGTGCCTAGCACACCAATGTACTTGGGCGTTTCAATGATGGTGGGGGTCATGCTCGACAGGGGGCGCTTGCCGGGCGCAATGGTGTTCTGCTCGTTGCCCACCAGACCATAGCTGTTGGGCACACCCGGTTTAAGCACGAAATCGTCCATCTCGTTGTTGAGCAGCACACCGGTTTGCCCCGACGTAAAGGCCGAGCCGAAGGCCAGGTTGATGCTGAGGGTCGCCGAGACCATGTTGCCGTCCCGGTCCACCACCGACAGATGCGTCGTATGGAAGGATGCGGGGGCGGGTTCGTTGGCGGCGGGTACCGCGAGTGCCCGCTCAAGGCTGATTTGGCCGGCCAGCTCGTCGATGTAGTCTGGTGCCAGCAGACGTTCCAGTGGAACCTCGACAAAATCCGGGTCGCCCAGGTACGTGGCGCGGTCGCGGTAGGCGAGCTTCATGACTTCCACGATCAGATGCTTGCGGCTGACCGGGTCCATCTGGCGCCAGTCAAATTCATGCAGCATGCCCAGCATTTGCAGGAGGGCGACGCCGCCGGAGGAGGGCGGGGGCACGGTCAGGACCCGCACGTCGCCCGGGAGGCGGGCTTCCAGCGGTTCCCGTTCGATCACCCGATATTGCGCCAGGTCCTCAAGGCTCCAGATACCGCCGGCCTCTCGGACGTCTCGCACCAGTTGTTCGGCGATTTCGCCGCTATAAAACCCTTGATGGCCTTTCAGTCCCAGCAGGTGCAGCGTTCGCGCCAGTTGGGGTTGTTCCAGCATGCTGCCACTGCGTGGCGCTTGTCCCTGATCCAGAAACAGATTGCGGCTGGCGGGGTAGCGCAGCAGGCTGTCCTGGCGCTGGCGGGCCAGGCGCTCGTAGGTTGGGCCGATGCGGAAGCCTTCCCGCGCCAGGCGAACCGCGTCCCGCAGGACCGTGGACAGGGACAGCTTGCCGTAGCGTTCGACAATGTGGGCGAAGGCGGCGGGCTGGCCGGGAATTGCCGCAGCCAAGGGGCCGTCCACGGATGGGCGACCGGCGCGGGGATTGCCGTCCGCATCCAGGTACATGTCATGGCTGGCGGCGAGGGGCGCCATTTCCCGCGCATCGACCACCGTCCAGCGCTTGTTGCGGGCGTCATGCAGCAGCCAGAAGCCGCCGCCGCCCATGCCGGCGCTGTACGGCTCGACCACCGACAGCACGGCGGCGGTGGCCACGGCGGCATCGAAGGCATTACCGCCCTCGTCCAGGACCCGCAAACCCGCTTGGGTCGCCAGGGGGTGGGCGCTGGCGATGGCGGCGCTGGAAGGCGGCTGGGTTGCACAGCCGGTCAGGCACAGCAGGCCGAACAGGCTGAGCAGCAGGGCGCGAAAAAGATGGGCTGGCGGGAAGGTGATCTGTGTGTGCGGCGTCCGTTCCTGATCCATGAGGACCCTTTATTGGCTAGTGATCGGTTTGGCGGTCAGCTTATTTGCCGGTCAGGCGGTGGTACTTCGCCATCAACTCGTCGTCGGTTTCAACGTGCGCTGGATCCAGCGGGATGCAGTCCACGGGGCAGACCTGCTGACACTGGGGCTCATCGTAGTGGCCGACACATTCAGTGCACTTGTTGGGATCAATGATATAGATCTCGGCGCCCGGGGAAATGGCCTCGTTCGGGCACTCCGGCTCGCAGACATCACAATTGATGCAGTCGTCGGTAATCATCAACGCCATGGTTTTACCTCGGAAAATGCGTGGGCGGGCGCTCTATTATGCCGCCTTTCCCGCGCTGAATCAGTAGCCGAAATGCTCCTTGAGCGCTTGCGCCACCACCGGATCCACAAATTCCGTGATGTTGCCCCGTAGTGCTGCGATTTCCCGGATCAGGGTCGAGGAGACAAATGACAGATGATTGGTGGGAGTCAAAAACAGGCTTTCGATGCCGGGCGCCAGCTTGCGGTTCATGTCGGCCAGCTGGAACTCGTATTCGAAGTCGGACACGGCGCGCAGGCCGCGCAGGATGATATTGCCCTGATGTTCGCGCACGAACTCGGCCAGCAGATTGCTGAACCCGACCACTTCCACATTGGGAAGATGAGCCAGAACCTGGCGCGTCAGCTCCACGCGACGCTCAAGCGACAGCAGGGGATTCTTCTTGGGGTTGGCGGCAACGCCCACAATAACCTTATCGAACAGCTTGGCGGCACGTTGAACCAGATCCGTGTGGCCATGGGTGATGGGGTCGAAGGTGCCGGGATAGACGACGGTATTCATACGGCTTCCTGTAGTGCGGGCAAGCGGGTGGCGGACGCCTGGGCGGCCGCCGTAAGCCGCTCATCTTAAGCTAAGTGCCGGGGCCGGCTCAATGCACGGCCCCGTTTGCCCGTCAGCCTTTCGGGCTGGGCCAGTGGCTCAGGCCGCCGCCGAGGCCTTCAGGCGCTTGGCAAGCCGGCTGGCCTGCATGGCGGCCATGGCATAGATGCTCAGCTGCGGGTTTGCACCGATGCTGGTGGGGAAGGTCGAGGCATCGATGATGTTGAGGTTGGCGATCTGGTGGTGCTCGCCCAGGCTGTTGACCACCGAGGTTCGGGGGTCTTCGCCCATGGCGCAGCCACCCATCTGGTGGGCAGTGAACAGACGAGTCCGGTACTTGGCCATCTTGAGCTCGCGAATCGCGGCCTGTGCCTCCGGCCAGCTCCGGTATTCGCCGGCGTCCAGGTGCAGCAGGCGGACTTTCTTGGCGCCGGCGGCAAATTGGGCTTCGGCCATGCGCAGGTAGGCGTCGCGTAATCCTTCCCACAGATAATCGGTGACCTCGTACTCCAGCGCCGGCGTCCCGTTTTCCCGCAGAACAACTTGTCCGCCGACACTTTCGTCATGAAAGCCATCGCGCATCAGGGCGAGGGTGGCGTGGAGACGAGGCAGGTTCGCCATGGTCTCGGTCAGCTCCTTGCCGTGGAGGCTGAGGACGCTGGCGGCCAGTCCCGGGTGCAGGGGCGGAACTTCCAGCTTAAAGCCCATCTTGCTACCGCTGACGCCGTACTTCCAGACGAACTCGTCCGAGTAGATCGACTGGGGCGCGCCGTGATAGGGATCGACGGCTTCATCCATGGTGGCCAGGGAGATGTTGACCGGGTGCAGGAAGGTTCTCTTGCCAAGACGAGCATAAGGGTCCGGTGCTTGCGAGCGCAGCAGCAGTCCGGGGCTACCGATGGCGCTGCCCGCCAGCACAAAGTGGGGGGCCTTCAGGGTGACCTTGCGACCGTTGGGATCGGTGCTGGCGGGATCCACGGCCCAGCATTCCAGCGCGTCGATCCGGTCCTGCTTGAAGTGGAAACGCTGGGCGCGCAGGTTGTAGAACAGCTGCGCGCCCCGGTCCAATGCGCTCGGCACGGTCGTCACCAGCATGGATTGCTTGGCATTGGCGGGGCAGCCCATGCCGCAGTAGCCCAGGTTCCAGCAGCCGACCACGTTGCGGGGAATGACGGCCGCATGCCAGCCCAGTTTTTCACAGCCGCGGGCGAGCAGGGCGTTGTTGGTGTTGGGCGGCACCAGCCAGGGAGTGATATTCAGGCGCTTTTCCCGATCCTCGAACCAGGGCTGCATGGCGTCGGGGGTGAAGCCCTTGAGCTTGTGAACCTCGGTCCAGTGCTGCAGGGTCTCCTTGGGGGTGCGGAAACTGGAGGTCCAGTTGACCGTGGTGGAGCCGCCCACGATGCGGCCCTGCATGATGGCGATGGCGCCGTCCAGGGTGGTCCGGCTCATGGACTCCTGATACAGCAAGGGGTAGGCGCTGAGCTCGTCCATCTTGAAGTCGCGCAGGGTGGGTAGGGTGCCTTCTTCCACCATGATGACCTTGAGGCCAGCCTGGGTCAGAGTCTCGGCAGTGGTGCCGCCACCGGCACCGGTCCCAATCACCACCACGTCGGCTTCATAGACAGGCTGCAGGTCGGCAGTGGCCGCATCGATGGCGGACCAGCCGCCGGCCAGGCCTTCGGCAATAATGTCGCGAATGCTCATGCGGATGTCTCCTGCGAGGCTGAGGCGGTAGCGCGGAACTGGGGCAGGGCTTCCAGGGCATAGGCGGGCGGCCCGGCGTAGCCGGAGCGGCTCCAGTTGCCCGGGCGGCCATACTCGGCCATCACGATGATCTTGACCAGTGCGGCATAGCCATTGTTGAACTGGCTGATCCAGCTCTGGCGCCAGCCTGTCAGGAAGTGATCGGCGCGCTTGGCGTCGGCCTTGTCCCAACTGCTCCACATGCCGGCGGCGAGAATGCGTGTCGGAGCGAATGTCAGCAGGTCGAACAGTTTGCGCACTTCGTTTCGATTGGCCTCGCCGATGTTATAAAGGCCGACATCCAGGTCACGGATCAGTGAGTCGATTTCCTCGGTCCGCGCGACAGGCCCCTCGGGCAGTGCGCCCGCCATAATGGCCGGAACCAGCGCGCTAAGCAGGGTGACATCCTCGGGGGTGAAAAAGCGAAAGCCCGCGCCTGGCGTTGCATCGGCGCGGGCTGGGCCTGCGATGCCGCCAAGACCCGCGGTGCCCAGTCCGGCTGCGGCAACTGTGCTGATGACGCCGAGCTTCATGAAGTCTCGGCGCGATGGTGAGTGTGGAGCAGTGGATGGCTGCGTTTGCATAGGATTTCTCTTCGGGACAATTCGTCGTTGCGCGATCGGCTGCTGGATTAACGGATAAATCGCCAGTAAATGAGTCGGTGCAGCAGTGACCCGTGGGGTGCGAACAGCAGCGAGCCGGTGTAGAAGCGTTGCTTGATGTGCACCGCCTTCACGCAAGAGAAAGTCTGAAAACCTTCAAAGCCGTGATAACGACCGGTTCCGGAGTGGCCCACGCCGCCAAACGGCAGGTCATCCTGGGCCACGTGCATCAGGGTGTCGTTGATGCAGACGCCGCCGGAGCGGGTCTGGTCCAGTACCTGGTGCTGCTCATCCTTGTCGTAACCGAAGTAATAGAGGGCGAGCGGGCGCGGGCGTTCGTTGATGTAGCGCAAGGCGTCGGGCAGGGTCTCGTAGGCGACCACCGGCAGGATCGGGCCGAAGATTTCCTCCTGCATCACCTTCATGGTCTCGGTTGCATCCAGCACCAGGTGGAGCGGCAGCTTGCGGGTGCCCTCGCTGAAATCCTCCTGCGCCGGATTGATGGTGATGATGCGGGCGCCTTTCTCGCGGGCGTCGTCCAGATAGGACTGCAGGCGCGCGCGTTGGCGCTCGTCGATAATGCTGGTGAAGTCCTGGTTGTGCTTTACCGTCGGGTAAAAGCGGGTGGCGCTGGCCTGGAACTGCTCGACGAATTCCGCAATGCGCGCCGTTGGGCAGAGGACATAGTCCGGTGCCACACAGGTTTGTCCCGCATTGAAGGCCTTGCCGAAGCAAATGCGCTCGGCGGCATCTTTCATGGGGACTGTGGCGGAGACGATGGCCGGGGACTTGCCGCCCAATTCCAGCGTCACCGGAGTCAGGTTGTCGGCCGCGGCCCGCATGACGTGGTGGCCGACCGCGGTGGAACCGGTAAACAGCAGGTGGTCGAACGGCTTGCGGGAGAACTCGATGGCGACGTCCGCCGCGCCGGTGATGACCGCGACTTTATTTTCGCTGAAAGTTTCCCGCAGCATCAACTTGAGGGCTTCGGCGGTGGCGGGTGTGAATTCCGACATCTTGATCATGGCCCGGTTGCCGGCCGCCAGGGCGCAGGTGAGCGGACCCATGGCCAGGAACAGGGGATAGTTCCAGGGCGTGATGATGCCGACCACGCCAAGCGGTTGATACTGCACCTCGTTGCGGGCGGGGCGGAACATGCTGCTGACGTGGCGGCGAGACGGCTTCATCCAGCCCTTCAAATGCTTGAGGGTGTAATTGATCCCCTGCACCGAGGGCATGATCTCCGCCAGCAGTGTTTCATCACGGGAGCGGCTGGAAAAGTCGCTGTTGATCGCGTCGATCAGCCGGGCCTTGTGATTTAATAGGGCGCTTTTGAGACGCAGCAGGTCATCCTTGCGCTCCCTGTAGCTGGGGGTCATTTGCTGACTAAAGGCTTGGCGCTGATTATCAAAGATGCGATTCAGCGCATGGATGGAATCAGTGTGTTCGGTCAGCTGGACGACTTCGGCAACCATGATCGTAGGCTCCTATAGCGACGCGGTGAATGGGCGCTGCGACTGAGGCATGTAAGGGAGCGCAATCCACCTTGGATAGTGTTCTGGTGGCGAGTCGAGCAGAGGCGCGCACTGTGCAACCAGCGTCCTGTCGACGAAGTGTCTATAATTAGAGTGAAAGCTCTAATAGTCAAGAGTCATTTCGCTGTCTGGCGCTACAGGACCTGGGATTCACGGATTCAACGGGTTCGAGCGCCAAGTCGTGGGAAGTCTGTGCAGGTGTGGGGGTTCTTTTGTTGCGGAGAATTTTATAGGCTGCGACACCACGCTCAGGATAAGTGCCAGATCTGTGTTCGCGGTCGGCATGATTTCAATCAACCGTCTTTATGTTTGTACACGGGAGTTGCTGAAGCTGCATGAAAACTCGCGACAAGATCATCTTGGCCAGTCTTGATCTGTTCAACGAGCGGGGCGAGCGCAATGTGACGACCAATCATATTGCCGCGCACCTGAACATTTCGCCGGGCAACCTCTACTACCACTTTCGTAGTAAGACGGACATCATCTACGAGATCTTTCTCCAATATGAGCTGCTCGTGGATCACTACCTGCAGTTGCCCGAGGGGCGCCCGCTCACGGTGGATGACCAGCTGTTCTATCTGGAGTCGGTGTTCAGCGGGCTCTGGAGCTACCGCTTCCTGCACCGGGATCTGGAGCATTACCTGGACAACGATGAGCGGTTGCGGGCGGACTATCACGCGTTCACCCGGCGCTGCTTGCAGGCCATTCGTCGTATTCTGGAAGGATTGCGCGACGCGGGCATCCTCCGCGACATGGCAGACAACCACCTGGCGTCCATGGCCCTAAACGTGTGGCTGATCGTGACATCTTGGATGTCCTTTCTCAAGACCTCCCAAGTGGGGGATGGTCAGGCCATCACCCAGGGCTTGCTGAAGCAGGGGGTATATCAGGTGTTGACGCTGGAAGAGCCCTATCTGACACCAGCGTTCGTCTCGGAGGTGATGGCGGTGCAGCAGCGCTATCTGCCGCCGTCATTGGGGCTGATGTGCTTGCCCTGATGCCGATTCTGGCGTGGAGCCAGTTTGACGACACAAGACTAGCCGGGCGGGAATCTTGAACTTTTGTCTCGCATTTCGGTCTTACCAGGAGCGGTAACCTCACCAAGACATTCAGTTGGTTCATTTCGTCTTCCTTGCTGAGTGTTTTGTGCCGCGACTAAACCCTAGACTTGACCCTGGCTTACGAGACCAGGGTTTTTTTTGGATATTTTGGCTCAATCAACGCGTCCGCTTTCCTTCAGGGCGCGTCGGTCTCGGGGGCGTTTGCCGCTAGCCCGGCTTCAAACATCCGGTCCAGTTCCAGTCTCACCTCATCAACGCCGGTCTTCTTCAGCGCGGAAAACAGCATGGGGCGGATCTGCCCCCCCATGGGCTTGAGTTGCTGCTGCAAGCCCAGGAGCGCTGATTTGGCGGCGCCGAAGCTGAGCTTGTCGGCCTTGGTCAGCAGGATCAGCACCGGCATTGCCGCGGTGGAGGACCAGCTCAGCATCATACGGTCGAACTCGGTCATCGGGTTGCGGATATCCATCACCAACACCAGGCCCTTGAGCGATACCCGATGCTGCAGGTAATCGTTGAGGTGTTCCTGCCAGGTGCGCTGTACATCCTTGGAGACCTTGGCGTATCCATAACCGGGGAGATCCACCAGGCGACATTGCGGATGATGCAGCGTGAAGAAGTTGAGCAGCTGGGTGCGCCCAGGGGTCTTGCCGGTGCGCGCCAGCTTGGTGTGCCCGGTGATGGTGTTCAGGGCACTGGACTTGCCGGCGTTGGAGCGGCCGGCAAAGGCGATTTCACAGCCCTCGTCCGGCGGGCACTGCTGGAGCGTGGCGGCACTTTGCAGAAAGCGCGCTGAATTGTAGGACAGGCTAAAGGGGGATTCTGGGTTCAACGGCGGAACTCCTGATTGCGTGCATGGGGCTTGAGCGTCGGCGCGGTCATGACGGATGAAGCGGTGATCGTGCACGGACCGCCCCACGATTCACGTTTGCGGGGATTGATGTATAATATCCCGCGCATTTTGATCTTGAAACCAAAAATGGCTTTCAGATCGCCGAACATGCGGACCCTGATGGTCTTTTTGTTGTGTTTTGGTCCGTTGCTGCGCGCTTGAATAATGAACCGGAACGCGAGGTTCGGCAGTAGCTTGCAGCTGTGGTAGGCTGCCGGCGGCAGGTAAAGGTCGGGCCCTACGGCAATGTGGGGCTCACAGATGAGAGTGAAGTGGGGCGAACATGAGAAAAATTGTAGCTGGACTTGTCATTGCCGTTGGACTTGCAAGCCATGTGCAGGCTGCCGGTGACCCGGAAGCAGGCCAGGCGAAGGCGGCGGTATGTACTGCCTGCCACGGCGCCGACGGCAACAGCATGGTGCCCAACTTCCCGAAACTGGCGGGGCAGGTGGCGCGTTATACCGTGGATCAGCTGACCCAGATCAAGTCCGGTGCGCGCGTGGTGCCGGAAATGATGGGTATCGTTGACAACCTGACGCAGCAGGATATGGAAGATCTGGCCGCATATTATGCGTCTCAAAAGGGCTCTGTCGGCGCAGCAAACGCTGAATTGGTCGAGGTTGGAAAGGCTTTGTACCGCGGCGGCAACCTGGCCAAAAACGTGCCGGCCTGCGCTGCATGCCATATGCCCACTGGTCAGGGTAATGGGCCTGCCGCTTATCCAAAGCTGGGCGGTCAGCACGCTGTGTATATTGCGGGTCAGCTGGAGAAGTTCCGCAAAGGCGAGCGTCAGACCGATGGTGATACCCGCATCATGCGCGATATCGCCGCCAAATTGAGCGATGCCGAAATCCAGGCGGTTGCCAGCTATATTTCTGGCTTGCATCCCTAAGAGGCCTGGCCGGTTCGCCGGCGATGAGCACAGACGAAGAAGGCGGCTAACCCCCGCCTTTTTTGTTTCACCCGATTGGCGGTGGATAAAATCGAACTAGTTCGGTATTTTTCCATCAAAGGCTTTGTTGAAAAAGGGTGCGGGTGTGTCGCCTTCTTGCTTGCCGGCCTAAGCTGGTCATGGCGGTGCGACCTGTGCGTAACCATCAAAAGAACAAAGTCACGACAATAACAACGTGAGGTAGCTATGCGAAATTTTCTGTCTGCGGTGCTGGCATTGGTAATGCTCGTGCCTGGCATGTCATGGGCGCAACAGGCTGAACAGCCACAGTACGAGGCGGACAAGCATTATAAGGTCCTGCCTTATCCGGTACGGACCCAGGATCCGAGCAAGATCGAGGTGGTGGAGCTATTCTGGTATGGCTGCCCCCATTGCCGTGATTTCGAGCCTTATGTGAATGCCTGGCGCAAGCAGTTGCCGGAGGATGTGCAGTTCGAGCATCTGCCCGCGGTCTTCGGCAAGATCTGGGAAGTTCACGCCAAGGCCTACTTTGCGGCGGATGCCATGGGGGTCGAAGATAAGATTCGGCAGCCCATGTTTGATGCGATTGCGAAGGAGCGCCAGCAGTTGAACGATGTGGAGTCGCTGGCGAACTTCGTTGGTGAGCTTGACGTTGACAAGGAGGCGTTCAAGAAGAGCTTCAACTCGTTCGGTGTGCGCTCCAAAATTGAGCAGGCGCTGTCCCGTGCCCGAGGCTATCGTGCGACGGGTGTTCCGGCGGTCGTGGTGAACGGCAAGTACCTCGTGGATGCGACGTCTGCGGGTGGTATGGACAAGGTGCTGCGGGTGGTGAACTTTCTGATCGAGAAAGAACGGGCCGCCAAGGGCTCCTAATCGGCGTGGCGATGCAAGCGCTTCACCGGATGGCGGGTGCCGAAACGGGGTTTGACACAGGGGGTAGCGCACGCAATGCGTGATCATATCAAAGACCGGTTTTCCTCCTTTCTCCCGCCGGCGAGCGCACGTAAGTCGGGCGAATATGGCGGCTTCGACAAGGCCGTGGAGTTTCAGGCGACGGAGCATATCCGTCTCCTGAGCTTCAATATCCAGGTGGGTATTTCCACTGCGTCCTACCGGCACTACCTCACCCGCAGTTGGCAGCATTTCCTTCCCCATAACGAGCGCACTAGCAATCTCGATCGCATTGCGGCGTTATTGAGCCAGTTTGATGTGATCGCGTTGCAGGAGTGTGACGGCGGCAGCCTGCGCAGTGGTTTCATCAACCAGGTGCAATACCTGGCCGAGCAGAGCGGGCATCCTTTTTGGTATCAGCAGTTGAATCGGAATCTGGGGCGTATTGCGCAGCACAGCAATGGCGTGCTGAGCCGGTTCAAGCCGCTTGGGGTGGAGCAGCATCGTCTGCCTGGGTTGATTCCCGGGCGCGGGGCGATCGTGGTGCAGTTTGGCAAGGCTTCTGATCCCCTGGTGCTGGTGATGATGCACCTGTCGCTCGGTCTGCGTGCCCAGCGTCAACAGCTACAGTACGTGCGGGATTTGATTCGGGATTACCGCCATGTGGTGCTGATGGGGGATCTGAACAATCATGCGGAATATCTGCTGAGCGAAACGCCGCTGAAGGACACTGGCCTCATTGCCTTGCCGGAAACTGCCCATACCTTCCCCAGCTGGCGCCCGGAAAAGGCGCTCGACCATATTCTGGTAAGCTCCAGTCTGCAGGTGCGCAATGCCGGCGTGATCTGTTATCCGGTCTCGGATCATCTGCCGATCGCCATTGATGTGGCGTTGCCGCCGGACTATTACAGTGACGACTGAGGCAGGATGACCAGGCATAAAAAAGCCCGGCGAGCCGGGCTTTTTTATGCAGGAACAAGATCAATTACTTGATCTTGGCTTCCATGTACGCAACGTGCTTGCGAACGACGGGATCGTACTTACGGATCTCCATCTTTTCCGGCATGGTGCGCTTGTTCTTGGTCGTGGTGTAGAAGTGACCAGTGCCTGCGGTCGATTCAAGCTTGATCTTGTCGCGGTTGGATTTTGCCATGATGATTTCCTGTTAGATGTTCCGCTTAGACCTTTTCGCCACGGGCGCGCAGGTCGGCGAGGACAGCGTCGATGCCGATCTTGTCGATCACGCGCAGAC
>JAEZAA010000039.1 GCA_023430625.1 Pseudomonadota bacterium | reverse complement strand
ACTACCAGCCGGTGATCGACATGCGAACCGAGCAGGTGGTCGGGGTGGAGGCGTTGCTGCGCCTGGTTGGTGGCGGTCGCAAACAGGTGGGGCCGGATCGCTTCATCCCCATTGCCGAGGCCAGCGGCCTGATCGGCCCCCTGGGGGACTGGGTGGTGGCGGAGGCCTGCCGCCAGCATGAGCTCTGGCGCAAGGAAGGGTTGGACCCGGTGACCATTGCCATCAATGTGTCGCCCCTACAATTTCGTCAGCGCGGCTTTCGCCAGCGGTTCGAAGCCACCATCGCCGCGTCGGGCGCCGATCCCCGCTGCCTGCAGTTGGAGGTTACCGAGAGCACGGTCATGGATAACGTGGACGAAGCCATCCAAACCCTGACGGCGATCCGGGACATGGGGACCCGGGTGGCCCTGGACGATTTTGGAACCGGTTATTCCAGCCTCAGTCAGCTCAGCATTCTGCCGCTGGACAAGCTCAAGGTGGACCAGTCGTTTGTCCGCCGCCTGGAAGACGACCGGGCCAGTCGCGCCATTACCGAGGCCATCATCGCCCTGGGGCGCACGCTGAATCTGGAAATCGTGGGTGAAGGCATTGAGTCCGAGACGGTGCTCGGATACTTGCAGGAGCATGGCTGCGATCAGGCGCAGGGCTACTACATCAGCCGACCCTTGCCGGCAGATGAGTTCACGCAATGGTACCGGGCGCGGTGATGCGGCCGGTGAGGGCACCGTTCAGGCCCTGACCGGCCGCCGCCTGGCGTTGAATGAATCCTGCAACGCCAGGGGACGCTCCTGTTACCGCCGTGTCAGCCTCTGCTTGAGGCGCAGCAGGCTGCACTTCAAACCATCGCCACTGCGCCAGTCGCAGCTATCCGTATCCCAGGGGAAGAAGGGATTGCCGACCAGGGTCAGACGGTCTTCAAGTTCCGGATGGTGGCGCAGGAGCACCGTCTTGAAGTTGGTGTCCTTGATCCACTGCATGCCTTTGTAGGTATACATCTGGGAATTGAAGTCATCCGTGTAGAAGCGGTCGGCCTGGAACCGGCGTGGTGCCATCATGGTGAAGATCTGGAAGGTGGTGTCACTGAAGCCGAAACCATCCGGCCGGTAGCCTTCCGCCAGCTGGCCGACCACCGTGTCGATGGCCTCCACATCGTTGTTGTAGACCTCGCGGAGCTTCTCAGCCAGTTCTTTGTCGGGCGTGAGGTCGGTGAAATCCGCGATCGGGGGCATGTTCAGCTGACGGCGGAACTCGTTGTAGCGCGGCACGCCCCGTTCCCGGTCGCGCAGGATGTCCACGGTGGCCATGTCCATCACCCGACCGTCCGGCATGTGCAGGTTCTGCAGGAATTTGGGGAAGTTGTTCAGGGTGAGCTGGCCGGGGTGGGTCATGCCAAAGGAGTACATGACGTTGGCGTCGCCGAACTCCGTCATCACCGCCGGGGCATGGCGGAAAGCCTGATCCTCGGTGGACACCTCGTCGATCACCTCGCCGGACTGATAGTCGCGCATGGTGACCGAGTCACGAATCAGCGGGTGCATGCGATACACCGCCACGAACTCTTCGGTCAGGCTGTAGGGCGCGCCGCGCAGGTTCTTTTTGCCACCCGCCACCAGTTCCCAGTCCAGGTTCATCACCACTTTCAGGGTGGGGGAGTTCAGAATGGCGGGCGTCCAGTCCACCGTATGGATTTTTGCCATGACCGCCGAGTTGATCAGACGCGCCTTGTTAAACAGTTGCTGATCCGTCCAGCGGGGGTTGGCTTTTTTCAGCATGTCGGCAATGGCGTTGTGTTCCTTGATGAACAGCTCATGGAACATCTGCAGTCCCAGCCACCAGTTGTCGGGGAAGCCGGTCACCGGCAGGCCGGTTTTGGGATCCACCGGAATACGGCCGGTGGGTTCAAGGCGGATCTTGCCATCCTTGAAGGTGCGGATCTGCTGGTGCGTTGCCTGGTCGCTACCGTACAGCTGGGAGCCGTCCCACCAGTGGGTGTTGCGGTTGACGAAGGCGGGCGGTGTATTCTCGTAGGGCGTCCAGCTGGGATCGATTTCGGTCTTGCCGATCAGCATCTCGGAGCCGAGTTCATCCGCCATCGGGTCGTCGTTGGCCAGGGGAATGCGGTGGTGATCGGAGCTGGAGACCTTGTGGTCCATCCAGTCGTGAACCATGAACTGGATCCAGGCGGCCGCCCAGTAGCTGAGGAAGTCCACTTCCTTGATCTCGTCCCGGGTCATCAGCGCCTGGCTGATCAGGCGGGGATTGGGCTCCATCAGGTTGGCTTCGTCGGCGTAGGCGGACGCCAGCGGCACATTGCGGCCAAAGCGGATGTCGGTGCCACCCATGCGGGTCTGGGTCAGGTCGTTGCAGTGGCCTTCCACCGTGCGTGCCGAACGTGACTCGTCGGAGCAGGGCAGGTTATCCGGATAGACCCCATAGCTGTCGATGATGTTGTTCTCGTAGAGATTCAGAATCTGCTCGCCGAGGTAGAGGTAACCCTGGAGCCCTTGGTCCCACCATTTGACGATGCCGGTTTCCTGATCGCCCGGGGCCGACCAGGCCGGTGACGACAGGATGGCGAGGGACAGGGTGCTGATCTTAAGCGGTAAGCTGGTTAGCTTGAGTAGCCGAGAGGTTGTGCGTCTCATTATTCTTCTCCGTTTCTTATTCGAGGCGGGGCGCCCGGTCCGGCGCAGGAACCCGAGTGAGCAGGCTAAAGAGAAAGAACAGGATGAAATATCCTACGAACGGATGATTTTTCCGAAGATGTGACGGAGGAGAGGGCCCGGCGGCGCCGCGGGTGGGCGCGGCCTGTTATTTTCGTGATCCCAATCGCAGTAACGGCGGCAGGTGGCGGTTAAATATTGGCCGATTTTATACCATCTGGGGATGCTCGGTAGGCGGACATACGTCGGTGCTCCGCGATACCTGGGCCAGAACCCACACAGCTCGTTTCGCCATGATAATAAAAACAGATCGCACGTCCCCGGCAGCGGGAGCCAGACCAGCCTTCAGCCTGCTCCGGACCTACCCGTCCCTGAGCGAGTTCATTGCCCAGCAGCCGCGGGTTCTGCTGCACGCACCGAGCGGTTCCGGCAAGCGCACCGCAGTCCTGCAATGGCTGTATGCGCACAAGCGGCCGTTTACCTGGTTGCGCTGGGGCGATCCGAACCCGGCTGGCGTTGATGTGTCGGCGCTGACCGAGGTACGACTGCTGCAGGCGGCCGATGAGTTTCGTCAGATCCTGTGCGATGGTGATTCGGAGCCGGATGGCCGCTACCTGGTGATTGAGATCAGTCGCTGCGCCGGCGATGCCTTTCCCTGGGATGAGTTATTGGCTTGCTGTCAGCAAGATGATGCGGCCCGCAACCTGATTGTCGTCACCTCCTATCTCGGCGGGAGCACCAAGCAAGCGCTGAGAAATACCCTGGCCTATCGCAGTTGCTTTGATGACCTTGCCCTGTCCGCGGGCGAGATTGCCACCCTGGCTGAGTTGACGCTGGCGGAACGGGCCCATCCCAGCCTTGGGGAATGCCTCTTTGCGCTCTCCCATGGCTGGGCACGAGGCATTTTCGCCGCGTTCGGCGATGAGTCGCACACCAAGCCGGGCGTCGATCCCGTGCATGTACTGCAGGAACGCTGCCGGCAGGTTGTGGCGGTCCAGGTGGAGCGCGCGTTCAGCCTGTATCCGGGCATGGCGCAAGCCCTGGCGCTACTGCAGCAGGCCGGCCCACTGCCGACGCGAATCTATGAGGCGCAGGGGCCGCTGGCCCACCAGCAGACGTTGATCCGGATCGCGCGGGCCTTCGCCTGGATTCATAACGATGTGGATCGCCAGCAGGCGCATTGGGCGCGCTGCGGAAGCTTTGCCCAGGCCTTGCTTCACGCCGTGCCTCAACGCCTGGATGAGGCGGAGCTGATTCAGAGTGCCGCCTGGCTGGAGGCCAATGGTTTTGAAACGGCGGCCATCCGGCTGCTGCTGCGTGCGCAGCGCTGGACGCAGCTGGAAGCCTTGCTGCTGGCGGTGAGTGACCGCCTGATCGCCAACCTGCAGGTCATGGAGCTCGGCGACTGGCTGCGCGCGCTCGACGGGGAGCGGCCGATTCGCCATCCCCGCTTACTGCTCAACGCCGTGCGTTGCGGAATCTATCAGGGAAACCGGCTGGAGACGGAACTCTATTTTCAGCGCTTGCTGGAGCAGGTGGCGGCGCTGCAGCCCAAGGCGGACGCCAACGTCGACAGCAGTTTGCCAGACGTAAAAAACAGCATGCCTGGCGTGGAATGGAGCCGGTTCTCGGCCGAGTTATTGCTCTATGCCCGCCTGCTGAAACAGGGCGAGGCGCTTTGCGAGCAATGGTCGGGCTGGTCTGAGCAGGCCATGACGGCCGCCTCCTCAACCCATCTGCTGCAGCAAGCCTTCGTCCACGCGGAATCCGGCGATCTCGCGCGGGCTTATCCATTGTTGGCGGCAGGCTTGCGCCGCTCCGAGGCCCATGAGTCCGCACCGCGTATCATTGCCTACGCTTCCATTTACTTCTGGGTGTTGGTGTTGTCCTGTCAGACCGAACAGGCCCAGCAGTTTCTGGACGAAACCCGTAGCAAAATGGTGCAGGAGCATGTGGCGTTTCGCGGTGTTTATGACTGCCTGGATCTACTGACGATTCTCCTGACCCGGGTGCGGGGCGAGGTGGACGCCACCTGCCAATGGCTGGAGCGGCTGCTGGCGAGCCAGGCGCTGTCACAGGACTTTCTGCGCCAGCACGTGGTCCTGAACGTCCAGGCCGATCTCTGCCTGGCCCGTCATGATTTCTATGCGGCACGCCATGCCATCGCGCAACTGGCGGCGTTGCAAAAATCGCCCGCCACCCGTTCTTATTGGTTTCCCTCGGCCGAGTTGATGCAAACCTGTCTCACCTTGTTTGAACAGGGCAAGGACGGAGCGCCGCCAGATATTCCGAGCCTTGGCAAGAACCTGGGTGAGATCGGGGGGATTCAAAAACAGACGGAGTTGCTCTGGACCATCAAGATGCACCTGTATTGGCACACCCAAGAGGACCTGCTGCCGGTCCTGGACGAGTTCGCTGCCCTCTGCACCCGAACCGGCCAGTGGCTGCGGCTGTTGGAGGTCGATTTGTTGCGGGCCCTGTGCCTTTATCGGCAAACCGATAAACGCCGGGCCCTGGCCCTGTTTGCCAGCGTGACGGACCAACTGCGGGCGCGTGGAACCGAAGGTGTGCTGGTCGATCCTTTCCTGATGTGGAGTGAGTTTCTGCGTCACGAGGTGGATTTGAAGCACCGGGATTGGCTGCTTCAGCTGTATCGTCAGATCCGTCCCGATGCACCGGATCCCATTGCTACGCCGTCGCTGCAAGAGCCGGCGGAGAAGCTCAGTCGGCGCGAACGGGAGATTCTGGCGTTGCTGGCCCGGGGCCTGAGAAATCAGGACATCGCAGACAGCCTGCACGTGTCCATCACCACCGTGCGCAGCCATGTGCAGAACATTTATCGCAAGCTGCAGGTGGCCAACCGACCGGCAGCGACGGCGGCGGCCATCCAGAATGGGCTGGTTTAATCGGCGCGATCGGTGACGGCGCCTTCCGACGCTGAGCGCACGCTGCGGGCATATTTGGCCAGCACACCGCGGCGGACTCGGGGTGGCGGTGGCGTCCAGGCGTCCAGGCGGGCGCGGATCTCATCGTCCGGCAGTTGCAACTGGATTTCATTGCGCTCGGCATCAATGCGGATGCGGTCGCCGTTTTCGACAATGGCCAAGGGGCCGCCCACCATGGCTTCCGGCGTGATATGTCCGACCACGAAGCCGTGGCTGCCGCCAGAGAAACGCCCATCGGTGATCAACGCCACGTCCTTGCCCAGGCCCCGGCCCATGATGGCGGAGGTGGGCGAGAGCATTTCCCGCATGCCGGGCCCGCCCTTGGGGCCTTCGTAGCGGATCACCAGCACCTCGCCGGCCTGTACGGTGCCGTCGAGAATGCGGTCCATGACCTCTTCTTCCGAGTGGAACACCCGCGCCGGGCCTTCGAACTGCAGCCCTTCCTTGCCGGAGATCTTGGCCACCGCGCCCTCCGGCGCCAGGTTGCCACGCAGGATGCGCAGATGGCTGTCGGCCTTGATGGGGTTGTCGAGCGGGCGAATGATGTCCTGCGCGGGCGGATAGTCGGCCACGTTTGCCAGGTTTTCCGCCAGGGTTTGTCCCGTGACGGTGAGGCAATCGCCATGCAGCAGCCCTGCGGCTAGGAGCCGCTTCATGAGTGGCTGAATGCCGCCGATGGCGACCAGCTCCGACATCATGTAACGCCCGCTCGGGCGTAGATCCGCCAGGACCGGTGTGCGGCGCCCAATCCGCTCGAAGTCGTCCAGGGTGAGGCGAATGTCCACCGTGTCGGCCATGGCGATCAGATGCAGCACGGCGTTGGTGGAGCCGCCAAGCGCGATGGTGAGGGTGATGGCGTTCTCGAATGCCTCGCGGGTCATGATGTCGCGGGGAGTGATCTGGCGCTCGATGAGCTTCATCAGTGCCGCGCCGGCCCGGCGACAATCATCCTGCTTGGCGCCAGAGATGGCATCCTGGGCCGAGCTGCCCGGCAGGCTCATGCCCAATGCCTCGACCGCGGAGGCCATGGTGTTGGCGGTGTACATGCCACCGCAGGCACCGGGGCCGGGAATGGCGATACGCTCCACGGCGATGACATCGGATTCCTGGATAAGGCCCTGGGCATGGGCACCGACCGCCTCGAACACGGAAATGAGGTCGGTGTGGTTCGGGCCTGGCTGGATGGTGCCGCCGTAGACAAAGATCGCCGGGCGGTTGAGGCGGGCCATCGCCATCAGGCAGCCTGGCATGTTCTTGTCGCAGCCACCGATGGCCAGCAGGCCGTCGAAGCCCTGGCAACCCACGACGGTTTCAATGGAATCGGCAATGACTTCGCGCGACACCAGCGAGTACTTCATGGCCTCGGTGCCGTTGGCGATGCCGTCGGAAATGGTGACCGTATTGAAGATGACGGCCTTGCCGCCGTTCAGGTCCACGCCGAACGCGGCTTCATCCGC
This sequence comes from Pseudomonadota bacterium, assembly GCA_023430625.1. Taxonomy (GTDB): domain Bacteria; phylum Pseudomonadota; class Gammaproteobacteria; order Pseudomonadales; family Oleiphilaceae; genus JAEZAA01. The sequence goes on along the minus strand of JAEZAA010000039.1, from coordinate 52,128 downwards.
CAGACCGTTGATGTGCATGTTGCAGGGCGTGACCATGCTCCAGGTGGAGGCGATCCCGATCTGGGGCTTGTGGAAGTCCGCATCGGAAAAGCCCACTGCGCGCAGCATGGCACGGGCCGGCGCTTTTTTGATGCCGTCGACGATGGGGCTTGAGTGGCGGCGCGGATCATCCTGGCTCATCGGCAACCTCGGAGGGCGAATCGGTCCTGTTTATGGTGGGCTTATTGGCCACAAAGGCAAAGCGATCGCGGGCAAGGGCATGTAACGGCAGGCTGGATGCAGCAGCTTGAGCAGGAAATGCTACGCTTTTCAGCGGAAGGCGAGGGCATGGCACTGCGAGGGTATGGCAATGATTGTGCCGAGCCGGACGGCGCGCAAAACAGGAACTGATTGGGGAGAAACAATGCGATGACGACACTTCAGGTATTCTGCCTGGTCATCGTGTATGGGCCACTGCTGGCGGTGTATCTGCACCAGCGCAATAACCTGGCTTATGTCTCGTTTGGCTCCCGAGGACGGCCGAGTCATTTGGGGTTGCTGGCGGCGGGCGGACTTCTGTTGTTCATCTTGGCATCACCAACGCTGGCGCCCAGGCTCAGCGCACCGTTGGATCAGGAGCGGCCTTATCCATGGACTCATCTCGGTTTTGAGATCAGTCTCTGCGTGCTGTGGCTGGTTGCCCTGTTCTATCTGATCTTTCCCCATGTGGCGAAGCGGCGGGTGAAAGCGCGCACCAAACTGGCGGCTGCAAACCGCCAGGCGGAGCAGGATACCCTGTGGCAGCAAACTCTCGGCATCAGCCTGACCCTGCTTGCCAGCGCCATTACCCTGGCGTCGGCATTGGCCTCGACCTGAGATCGGGCCCATTCCTGACGCGCAGGCCCTGATGGCGGGACCCGCTGCAACGGGCGCGCCTGCGAACTTGGTGGCGGCATCATCATAATAAGCTCATTCCATCGATCCGGTGCCCTGGAGCCGATGTTGGTTTCAGGTCAAAAATCTGGCTTCAGGTTAAAGAGGAGATCCCGATGAGCAGCCGTCGAATTCTGGAAAAGTTGCTTCGGTCCGGTCAGTCCATGCTGGAGCAACAGGGCCGCCAGGCCTCAAATCGTCGCCCCCAGGCCGGTTCTGGGCGAGGCATGGGCAATGCCGCCAGCGTGAACAATGCGGCCAGTGGCATGGATTGGAAAGGCCTCGGCACTGCGGCACTCAGCAGCGGCCTGCTGGGTTCGCTGATCGGTGGGCGCCGCCGCCGTGGCTTCATGGGCCGCATGGGGCGGCTCAGTACCATGGCGGGGCTGGCAGGTGTCGCTTACCAGGCGTACAGCCAGTGGCAACAGCAGAAGCAGGGGGCGGTGACCGCCAAGCCCCTGGACCAGCTCCCCGAAGAGGAGGTGGAGCGTCACAGTAACGCCATGCTGAAAGCCATCATCGCCGCCGCCAAGGCCGACGGCCACATTGACGCCCATGAGCGCGCCATGATCGAACAGGAAATTGCCAAGGATCCGGAAGGCGGTGATCTGCGTCAGTGGTTTGATCAGGAGCTGAGTAAGCCCCTGGATCCGCAGGATGTGGCCCGAGCGGCGGAAACCCCGGAAATGGCGGCTGAAATGTATACAGCCAGCGTGCTGATCGCCGACGAGCGTAATGCCCGGGAGCAGGCTTATTTGGACGAGCTGGCGCTCTGCATGCGGATACCACCCGATCTCAAGGCAAGGCTTGAGCAGCAAGTGCGTCATTAAGCATTTCCAAAGCGCGCTGGGGCGCATCATCAGGCTTGAGCGCCGTCAGCCGCTTTTACTGGCTGCTTGATCAGTAGTTTGGCTTGCTCTAGTCCTGGCATGATTTCGAACGCCCATTCCTGCGGGGCTGCCAGGACAACTCACTCTTGCGTATCAAATAGTTGACGCCCTTGTTCAAGGCCGGAATTTTTTACAAGGCGCACCTGTCGAAAAATGGTGACAATCTCTTGCCTTTTGATTTTTAAGGCGAAAATAATTTTCTAGCGGCTGGCATGGAAGGTGCTTTTTTACCTGCGCTCTCATGGAGGAGTTCGGCGTAGAGAGTCAAAGAAAAATCACGCCATTCAATCTTAAGAGGCATGGACGATATGAAACTCAAAAGCGCATTGAAGCCTTTAGCAATCGTCAGCGGTATCTTGTTGAGCCCGGCCGTTCTGGCGGGCGGCTATGGTGGCCATAAGCCACCCGACAACGGTGAGTATCCGCCACCACCTCCCCCCGTTGAAGTTCCAGAGCCATCTGCACTGGCTCTGCTGGGCTTGGGTGTCGCCGCCATGGCGATCCAGCGGCGCCGTCGCGACAAAGACGCGCAAGAATAAGTGTGCCTTGATCCCTCTGTCGTACTTCCGCCTTCAGCAGCGGGCGGAAGTGTCCTTTCGGGGCGGGGACCTGCGTGTCCACCGCCCCGTTTAGTTTTCGGCGTCTAGAGGCGCTCAACCTCTTTCATCCAGTCTGCCAAATCCTGTATCACCCGATCTTTCTCCGGTTCGCGCAGCAGGTCATGGGCGAGTCCCTCGTAGAGTTTCAGGCGTTTGTGGGTCGAACTGGCCTGCTGATACAGGGCTTCGCTGCCCTGTGGCGGCGTGACGCTGTCGGCGGTTCCGTGCATGATCAACAGCGGCAGCCTGACCGCTGAAAAGTCTGCCTGAATGGCCTCAATGGTGTTGATGAGTTCCCGCGCCGTGTGCACAGGTGCCGCACCCTGGTAAACCAGCGGGTCGCTCAAGCCTGCCTTCACGACATTAGGATCGCGGGAGAACTCCTCCAGGTCGAGATTGAACAAGGGCGCAGCGGGCATCAGGCTCGCCAGCATGCGGGTCCCGGCCAGGGTGATGGCGGATTCGTTGACCTGCAGCGCGGCCGCGCTCAGTGCCAGCCCCTGCACCTGATCGGGATGCTGTTGCACAAAGCGCGTGGCGATGGCGCCGCCCATGCTGTGGCCAAACAACAGGATGGGTTTGGCTGGATGCTGTTCGCGCACGCGCTCAATGAAGATCTGCAGGTCGGCAAGGTAGTCGTCGAACTGCTCTACCTGTACTCGCTGACCGGCGGAATGGGCGTGACCGCGCAGATCAAAGGCGTACACGCCGTAGCCGCGTTCCACTAACGCGCGGGCAGTCCGTTCATAGCGACTGCTATGGTCCTTCAGGCCGTGCACGATGACCAGCACCGCCGTGGGCGCCTGGTGCGGCAGCCAGGCCTGCTCGAACAGCTCCACACCGGCAGCGCCGGGAAAATGGCCGTAGTGGTGGGCAAAGGCCTGGGCGCGGCTAGGCTCGGTGGCAGTCTGCACCTCCGGCGTGGTGGGGCGGTCGGGGAGGGTGGCCGGGACATAGGGCGTGGCGCAGCCGACGAGCAGGGCCAGCAGCAGGGGCGTGATTAAACGGCGAGCATTCGACATCTTTTTTCCTTCCAGTTGGTTATAGTCGCAGCGTGTTCAAGAAAACTGGTCCTGACACGTACTCTTAAGAGGGCGAAAGTTGGGAAGAGGATTCGCGGTGCGAGAAAAAATTATCTGCCCGCCGAAGCCTGACCAGGACCTCAAGCGCTGGATAGGAATGAATCGGTGACGGTTGCGGAAAAATACCTGCCCCTGTTGGAGCTGGCCCACAATGGCGACGAGGCGTCACTGGCGCAGTTGTTGCGGCAGTGCCAGACCGACATCCGGCGCTATGCGCAAAAGCACTGCATGATCAGCGACATCGATGACGCGGTGCAGGAAGTGCTCCTGATCATTGCCCGTCGCCTGGAATCCCTGCGGGTCTTGGCGGCTTTTTCCAGTTGGATGTTCAAAACCGTGCAGCGGGAATGCCGGCGCCTGGGGCGCAAGACCCTGGGCTACGACCCGTTTGATGAAGAGCGCCTGGAGCACTGGCTGGCGCGGCATTCCGATGAGGATCTGCACCTGGAGCTAACCCGCGCCCTGACTGCCTTGCCTGAGCACTATCGGGAGGTGATCCTACTGCGCGACTTTCATCAGTGGACGCTGGGCGAAATGGCGGCCCAGCTCGACCTCACCATGGCCGCCGTCAAAAGCCGGCTGCACCGGGCGCGCGAGGCGATCCGGGCCATCCTGTTGAACGAAAGCCCGGCCCCTCAGTCCTTGAAGTAAACCATCTGGCTGCTGCTGGCGAGCAATTCACCAGTGTCGCTCCAGAGCTCAGCGGTTTGATCGAAGTAGTTACGATAGAACCGTTGCCCCCGCGCCGCCGCCAGAATCGAGCGATCCGCCTGCCGGGCCAGGGCCTCTGCATCCGCATGAAAGTGGGTGGTGATGGTCACGGTACCGACCGGCGCGCGTTTTTGCTGACGGATAAAAACACGTGGGAAGAAGACATCGCTCATCGCCATCAGGGACAGGAAATCCAGTGGCCGGGGCGGCTCGTCCCGCACCCAGAGCAGGCTCTGGGAATCCGCTGTGGGCTTGCCGGATAGGGTCAGGATGCCGCGAATGAACTTGAGGTTATAGCGCTGGATCCAGATGGGCCCCGCCGATACCGGCCAGGATTGCACCGACTCGGCCGGAGGGGCCTCGGGGGCGCGCAATTCCGCGTCGCTCCAGGTCTCCTGACGCTTGGCCAGAATGGCGGTGGCGGTTACCGCGACCTGTTCGCCCTGGGTCAGCTCCACACACCAATGCTGGTTTGAGCGGTTGGTCCGCACCGCGCGGGCGGTGACGGCAAAGGGCGCGTCGGCAATGGGGCCGGCAAAGTTCACGGTGAGGGAAATGGGATCGCCCTGGCGCTCGGGGTGCTGCAGGATGCTGTTCAAGGCCACCGCGGCAATGACGCCGCCGAACGGGCCCACCATGTTGGCGTAGGTCTGGGGAATTTGCCCCTGGAAACAATCCGGACCGGTCAGCTCCAGGGCAACGGCCTGGTCAAAGGGATGTAGATCAGTGCTTGGCGACATGACAGGCTCCAAGAGATAGGTGTGTGTTGGTCGCATTTTAGTGGGCCTAGTGTGCTTGAAAATGGGACGGATGTCTTTTTTCTCGTCTTTCCAAGGCACCACTTCCGGTGCACCATGAGCGCAAATCGGTCGAGGTCGTCATCAATCAGGAGAATTCATGGAAATCAATCGCCGCCTTCTCAATGAAGCGACTGCGCGAGGCCTGCTCGATGAGCCCCAGGCAGAGCGCTTGTGGGCGTTTTTGAACGAGCAGGTCCAGCAGACGCCAAGTTTCCGCTTGACCCACATCCTTTACTACCTCGGCGGGTTGATCGCCATTGGTGCCATGACCCTGTTTATGAATCTGGGCTGGGAGCGCTTCGGTGGCTGGGGTGTCTTTTTCATCACCCTGGCGTATGCCGCCGTTGGCCTCTGGCTGACGGAGTATTTTCTCCATCGCCGCCACCTGAGCATTCCGGCGGGAATCATGGCGACGTTTGTCGTGGTGCTGACGCCGCTGGCGGTATACAGCCTGCAGACCGCCCTCAACTGGTGGCCGGATGAGGACAGCTATCGGGATTATCACTATTACGTGAGCTGGAAATGGCTCCTGATGGAGCTTGCAACACTGGCCAGCGGCGCGGTCATCCTCTGGCGCTACCGGCTACCTTTTTCGGTGATGCCGATTGCGGTGACACTTTGGTACATGAGCATGGATCTCACGCCCTTTCTGTTTGGCAGCGAGGATTACAATTGGGAGCTGCGTAAGTTCGTCTCGCTCTGGTTCGGACTGCTCACGGTGCTGCTGGCGTTCTGGGTGGATATCCGCACCCAGGGCAGCCGGGACTATGCTTTCTGGCTTTATCTGTTCGGCGTCATTGCCTTCTGGGGCGGCTTGTCGTCGATGCACTCCAACAGCGAGCTGGGCAAGTTTATCTATCTCTGTATCAATCTGGTCATGATCGGCATTGGCGCCATGCTGGCACGCCGCGTATTCGCGATCTTTGGCGGCCTGGGTGTCGCGGCATACCTAGGGTACCTGGCCCGTGAAGTGTTCGAGGACAGCGCCATGTTCCCATTCGCCCTGACATTCATCGGGCTGGGCATCATCTATCTCGGCATTCTTTGGCAGCGCCACGAAGCACGCCTGGGGGCTAAGCTGCGGAACCTGCTACCGGCTCCGTTGCGGGAATTGGTGGAACGAGGGCAGTAGACAGAAGGTTGGATTCGCGCCGGATGCGCCCCGGCGCGCCATTCAAAGGGCTTACTTAAACGGCTCCGGCCGTGGTGTCAGATCGCCCGAGGCGGGAAGTTCCGGCAACGCCAGCTGCGGCCGTTGACCGGTCAGGGTCTTCAGGAACGCCACGATCTTCGAGACTTCCTCGGCACTGTATTGCCGACCCAGTTGCAGACGTCCCATGATATCCACTGCCTGTTCCAGGGTGCTCGCCTCCCCGTCATGGAAGTAGGGGTAGGTCAGTTCCACGTTGCGCAGGGTCGGCACCTTGAACATGAAGCGTTCCGCGTCCTTACCCGTTACCGCCGAGCGGCCTTCCGCCGGCGAGGTGGATTGGTAGGGTGCGACCACGCCCATCTTCTGGAATGAGGTGCCGCCCGCGGCTGGGCCGTTGTGGCAGGCCACGCAGCCACTGTTCTTGAACAGCTGATAGCCTTCCAGCTCGACCTGGCTCAAGGCCTTGTCGTCGCCCTTGAGCCAGCGGTCAAAGCGGGAGTCGGGGGTGACGAGCGTTTTCTCGAACTCGGCAATGGCGTCCGTCAGCTTATCCAAGTCCACCTTCTCGGCTCCGTACACGGTCTTGAACTGCTCCACATAGCCGGGAATGGACTGAATGACGCTAACGGCCAGGGTGTGGGGCATGGCCATTTCCACGGAGGCCTGAATGGGGCCGGCCGCCTGTTCTTTTAGATCCGCCGCGCGCCCGTCCCAGAACTGGGCAATGGCCAGACTGGAATTGAAGACGGTCGGCGCATTCACCGGCCCAGGTTGCCATTTATGGCCGATGGAAGTCTTCAGGTTATCCACGCCGCCAAACGACACGTTATGGCAGGTGTTGCAGGAGATAATCCCCGACATGGAGAGGCGAGGGTCAAAAAACAGCTGCTTACCTAACTCGACCTTAGCCGGATTGTCGATTTTGGCCGACTCGATTGGCTGGATCGGCTCGTTGCGCACCGTCGCCGCCTGCGCCACAGCGATACTCAATCCAATAGCCAGCCCGAGAGTGACCCCGCCTGTTCGTTTGTTCATACGATGCCTCGACTACAGAACAAAAAGCCCTTATGGACGCAAACGCCAGCATGTTTGCTGACCGCTCCATCTGTGAATAATCCCGTGTTCAAAGTGAGGTTATCGTCGGAGGTGATAGATTGCCTTGATCCAGATCAGGAACTTAGTCTGATGCCAGGTGCAGGCCAGGATAAGGCGGGAGAGTCCGAGGGAGGGGGAACCTGCGGGAAAGCTCTCCCGCAGATGCAAACGGTTAGTCTGCTTTCAGTTCAATCGTATCAATGGCGTAGAGTGTGGTGGTGCCACTGACCTCATTGCCGACCGCCAAAAGCGGCTTGCCGATCGGACTGTCGGTCGCGGCGATAAAGGCGAGGCCCTCCGGGCCGAGATCGCCCGCCTGGCCGGCCTCTACATCCGCTTGGGAGGCGCTGAAGTCGCGGTTGTTCAGATATTGGACAAACTGCGCGTTGCGCGGATTGGTCACGTCATACACCATGATGCCGCCGATCCGTTCCAGGGCGATGAACGCGAACGTCCGGCCATTGATCTGGCCGATGGTGACGGCTTCCGGCTCCGGACCCTTGTCGTCAGAGCGATTGTCTCGCGAATTTTCCGTGTTGTTGCTGTTGAAGTAGCCGGGCAGCAGACGCGCCGTGATGCGTTCAAACTCGCTGCCGCTGTCGAACACCTGGCTACCATCTGCCGCCCAGATCGAGAAGGAGCGGGCACCGTAGGCGTAGATCGCCTCGTACTCACAATCGACTTCCGGATCGGTTGCTGGATCGCTGGGGTTGCAGCCATTGCTGATGCCCATGGTAGTCGTGACGTTCAGGCGGCCCAGGTTGGCATTGTTTTGAAGCTCCGCCGCATTGGGGAAGGCCGCCGCGTTTAAGGAAAGGTCGCGCACGCGGATCTCCTCGCTGAAGGTGTCATAGTCGCGGGCGTCGCCTTCGTTCGCGGTGATGTAATAGGTTTTGCCGTTATAGGCATAGCTGGCAATGGCATCCGGCTGATACATCCCCTTGATGGGCCAGTTGCGCAGTTGAATGCCGTTATCGTTGTTGCTGGCATCCAATTCATTGCCGAGTACGCTGTGGTCCTTGTAGCCCAGGGGCAGAATGGCCGTGATTTTTCCCGCGGCAATATCCAGCTCGGCCACCGCGTTGTTCTCCTGCAAGGTGACCCAAGCAGTGCGGTTATCCGGCGCCACGGCGATGTATTCCGGCTCGAGATCCTGAGCGACGGACGCATTCGGCCCAAAAATGCGAACGCCTTGGGCGCGCAGGTCGGCTTCCTGGCCGTTGAAGGCGGTGAAATCAGCTGTTGTCACAGTGGCACCGGCAACGCCGGCGGACAGATCGATGATGCTCACCGAGCCTTCTGGATCCACCGAATAGTCGCTGTTGGGTTCGCCTTCGTTGGCGACCAGCACTTTCTGCCCATCGCGGGTGAAAGTCAGCATGTCGGGCAGGGCGCCGACGGCAACTTCGCCCACCTTGCCGAGATCGGCCGCATTGTAGAACACCACCTTACCCGGATCGGTCTTGGTTGTGGCTTCAATCGCCACGGCGACCAGTTCACCATAGACCGCAACGCTATTGGCCGAGCCGCCTTCCGCGCTGGCATCGATGGTTCGCAGCAGCGTTGGCCGGGTTGGGTCCTGCATATCCAGGACATCCACCGTCACCGCAGCGGCATTGATGACGAATAGGCGCTGATTCTGCGGATCATGGGCAACGATCTCGGCGGCGCCTTCATCGAACACAGGTGTCTGTGCCTGATAGCTGCCGAGCCGGTTGAGCTCGATCAGCGTCTGGCTGGTACCAGCCACGCCGGGTGCGCCGTCGGCGCCATCGTCGCCGTCGCCACCGGAACAAGCGGCCAGGCTGGCCAATGTGGTCAGGACCGCTGCGGTAAGCAGTGACTTCCGAAATTCCATGGGTTACCTCTCTGGATGATGCAAAACATAGGTTGTCGTGCATCACCCTAGAGGCGCGAGATTACAGGAATGTGACGGGAGCTCTTGGCGTTAGAAGAACACAGGAAGGCGCGTTTGATGCGCAATCCACTGCATAGCAGTCAGCTTGTGCGGGATTTTTAACTGGATTAATATCCAGTGATGGCTGATTTTACTAAAACAATAAGAGTTCGCGTTCGCGACAAGCATGTTCCTCTCCTGCGGCAACTAGCATGCGCGGTCAACCTGTGTTGGAACTACTGCAATGAGCTCAGTAGTCGTTGCATTCGCGAGCGTGGTTTATTTCTGTCTACCTTTGATCTGCATCCCTATATGAAAGGAGCCCAGAAAGAACTGGGGCTTCATAGTCAAACTCTTCAATGTGTTGCAAAGGAATACGTAACGCGGCGCCAACAGTTCCGCAGGAGCCGGCTGGCCTGGCGTAAAAGTAAAGGCGTACGACGTTCATTAGGCTGGATACCGATCAACACCGGAGCAGCTTGCTGGAAGAATGGCCAGGTCTATCACAATGGCCATTACTTCAGTGTCTGGGACAGTTACGGACTATCGCAGTACCGTTTTCGGACGGCGAGTTTTACGGAAGATGCTCGTGGGCGTTGGTACTTTAATGTGGTCGTCGAGGCTAAACCCGTTCCATCAAAAGGTATGACGGCCGTCGGCCTCGATCTTGGGCTAAAGGACATTGCTACGCCGAGCCTGGGTGAGAAGCTCCAAGCGGGCCATTGGTTTCGGGATTGCGAGCAGGCATTGGCCAGCGCACAACGGGCTCGTAAGAAGAAACGCGCCCAGGCGATTCATGCCAAGATCGCCAATCGGCGCAAGGACGCGCTACATAAATTTAGCCGCAAGCTGGTAAACAACCATGCGGCAATCTTCGTTGGTAATGTGAAGCCCCAGGCGCTGGTTGGAACACGGCTGTCCAAGTCGGTTCATGATGCTGGCTGGGGTATGTTGAAAATCATGTTGGCCTATAAGTGCGAGCACGCAGGCGTGGTTTTCCAAGAGATCGACGAAGCTTACACCACCCAGACCTGTTCGAGTTGCGGGGCATTACCTGACTCGAGGCCGACGGGTATCGCAGGTCTTGGAATAAGAGAATGGGAGTGCAGTGTCTGTGGTGTCAGGCACGATCGCGATAGAAATGCCGCACAGAACATTCTCGCGGCGGGGCACCGCCGTCTGGTCGCAGGAATTCCTCTGGCTCGAACGTCTGTAGTACCGGCGACGCTGAAGGCTATAGGGAAGGGTGCCAAGAGTCCTCTGCTCTGATTATCGGGAGCAGTCGTATGAGAAATGAAATACCGAGGCCTTGATAGCCTCGGCAAGATGGTGGGCCCGCAGGGATTTGAACCCTGGACCAAAGGATTATGCTTACCACTACGACTTTCGTCGCCCCTTTCGGGTTTGTGGTCTGGACTATACCTTCCCATTACAGGCTGGCCGTCTAGTCTCTACACCTTCCGCCACCGGAGTGGAGGCTTGGCTCGGTATTGGCATATCCCCTAGGGGATTTAGCTTTCACCGACTTTGACCAGTTCTACCCGCCACCAGAGTTAACTTGGTACCGGGCAACCCATAGAGACTTAACCATGCATCGATTGACGTTTAGGTTTCGTCTCGCTAAGTCCTCTGCTCTAACCGCTGAGCTACAGGCCCAAAACTTTGAAATAAAAACGGGCGCCATTATAGCTTCTACTACAGGCGCCCGCCAAGGATTTACAACGACTTGGACGGAATGCTTATTCGTCCAGGAAGCTGCGCAGGTGGTCGGAACGGCTCGGGTGACGCAGCTTGCGCAGGGCCTTGGCTTCGATCTGACGAATCCGCTCGCGGGTGACGTCGAACTGCTTGCCGACTTCCTCCAGCGTGTGGTCGGTGTTCATCTCGATGCCGAAGCGCATACGCAGAACCTTGGCTTCCCGTGCGGTGAGGCCGGCCAGCACCTTGCGGGTGGCTTCACGCAGGCCTTCGCCCGTGGCGGAATCCACCGGCGAATGGGCCAGGGTGTCCTCGATGAAATCACCCAAGTGTGAATCTTCATCGTCACCGATGGGGGTTTCCATGGAGATCGGCTCTTTGGCGATCTTGAGCACCTTGCGCACTTTCTCTTCCGGCATGTCCATGCGCTTGCCCAGCTCTTCCGGCGTGGGCTCGCGGCCCATCTCCTGCAGCATCTGACGGGAGATACGGTTGAGCTTGTTGATGGTCTCGATCATGTGCACCGGAATCCGGATGGTGCGGGCCTGATCCGCGATAGAGCGGGTGATGGCCTGACGAATCCACCAGGTGGCGTAGGTCGAGAACTTGTAACCGCGCCGGTATTCGAACTTGTCCACCGCCTTCATCAAACCGATGTTGCCTTCCTGGATCAGGTCCAGGAACTGTAGGCCGCGGTTGGTGTACTTCTTGGCGATGGAGATCACCAGACGCAGGTTGGCTTCCACCATCTCTTTCTTGGCGCGGCGAGCCTTGGCTTCACCGATGGAAATACGACGGTTGATTTCCTTGATGTCCGGGATGCTCAGACCGACTTCGTTCTCCACCTGCGCGATCCGACGCTGCAGGCGAACCAGTTCTTCCTGGCGCGCGGCAATGGCGGAGGCATAGTCGGACTTCTTTTTGATCAGCTCATTGGTCCAGTCGAGATTGGTCTCGTTGCCAGGGAACTGCTTGATGAAGTCCTTGCGCGGCATTTTGCAGTCACGGGTACAGATCCGCATGATGTCGCGCTCGTAGGCACGAACATTGTCGTTGGTGGTGCGGATGTCGGTGACCAGTTGCTCGAACTGACGCTGGGCCAGCTTGAAGGGCGCAAAGATGCGTCCCAGCTCTTCGTATTCAGCCTGAGCCTGCTTGGAATCGCGGCCATGCTTGGCAGCGGCGGCTTCCGCCTTTTCCAGTTGATTGCGCAGATCGGCAAAACGGATGCGTGCCACCTCAGGATCGGGGCCGCTCTCGGTCTCTTCGTCACTGCTGGAGGAGGACTCTTCGTCCTCGTCCTCATCGTCCTTGTCGGCAGCCTCGCTGGCGCTGGCGGGTTCCTCGAACTCCGCTTCGGCTTCGGCGGGAAGGGCTTCTTCTGCATCGGGATCGAGATAGCCGCTGATCACGTCGCTCAACCGGCCCTGTTCGTTCACCGTGCGGTCATAGGATTCCAGCACGGCTTGTACCGTGCCAGGGTAGTAGGCCAGTGCGGCCATGACATCCCGCAGGCCTTCTTCGATACGCTTGGCGATGACAATCTCGCCTTCCCGTGTCAGAAGTTCAACGGTGCCCATTTCCCTCATGTACATACGCACCGGATCGGTGGTGCGGGATGCATCGCCTTCCACTGCAGCCAGTGCGGCGGCAGCCTCGGCAGCGGCGGCTTCGTCGGCCGTATCGCTGTCCGTCATGAGCAGGGTATCCGCATCGGGGGCTTCCTCACAGACTTGGATGCCCATGTCGTTGATCATGCGGATGATGTCTTCAACCTGATCCGGATCTGCAATATCCTCCGGAAGGTGGTCGTTCACTTCTGCGTAAGTGAGATAACCCTGCTCCTTACCTCGGGCGATGAGATCTTTCAGACGGGACTTTTGGGAGTTGCCAGACATATTCACCCTGCAAAACTGGTTGCGGAAAGGACCAAAAATAAACGGATATTATAGCTTGAAACGGTCAATGCTGCTATATCGCCTCTATATGGAGGCGGATGGCGGGAGTTCAAGGACGAGTGCCGAGAGATTGGAAAAATCCGGGTCATGATAGAGTGCGAAGGCACGTCTGTCTAGGATGGCGCGCCTCGCGCGGCCTGCGCTCAGAGTGGCGGGACAGGCTAAAAACATGGCGCAATTGCCCGCCAGGTCTGTCTAATGCTTGATCGTCGAGAGCTGGCGCAGCTCTGCAAGTTCCTCATCGCTTAGCCGGCCCTCCCGACCAAGTTTTTCCGCCAGGACCTGCTGGCGCTGATCCCGCCAGTGTTTTTCCGCCTGCCGTAGGGCGGCTAGCCCTTGGTGTTTGGCGGTGTCGGCGTCGGGCATGATCTCCATGCCGTTGAACAGGCTGCTGAAACGGCTGCGATTGCCTTCATCCAGCGACAGTTTACTGAGTAGTGCCACTTGCGAATCGATTTGCTGGTCGCGCAGGTAGCGCAAGAAGTCCTGGGCTTGGCGCATGTCCGGGGTATCCGGGCTGATATCGAGCAGTGTCTTAAATTCGGGCCAGGTCTCCGGTGCGTAGTACAGGGCCAGGCAGATAAAAATGCCGGGGCGGTGGACCACGTCCAGGCGGGTTTCCCGAAAAATCTGGGCCTTGGCTTGATTACGCTGTTGAAACTGTTGCTTGCGAGCAAAAAAGACGTCGGTCAGGGCACGCAGCTGGTCGCGCATGGAGTTGCGCAAGATCGGCGCCGTGATCTGGGCAAGCTGGGGCTCGGCACGGGTTTTCAGGATGCCCTTGTGCTCGGGCAGATCCAGGTTGAGGCCTTCGCCGTGGATGTCGAAAAAGAACAGGGACAACGGGCGGGCCTGGTCCAGGCGCTTGTTGAACTGGTCAAAGCCTTCCTTGCGCACCAGGGTGTCCGGGTCTTCCCCTTGCGGCAGCATGAGAAAGCGCAGCTCCATCCCATCCGCCAATAACGGCAGGCAGTTGTTCATGGCCTTGCGGGCGGCTTCAAAACCGGCCCGGTCGCCATCGAAACAGAAAATCACTTCCTGGGTCTGGCGCAGGAGATAACTGATGTTCTCCTGGTTGGTGGCGGTTCCCAGCGTGGCCACGCTGTAATGGATGCCGAACTGGGCCAGGGACACCACGTCCATGTAGCCTTCGACCACCAGCAGGCGCTTGGGCTGGCGCTCCACCTTCATCGTTTCGAACAGCCCGTATAGATGGCTGCTCTTGTGAAACACCGGGGATTCGGGTGAATTGATGTACTTGCTGCGATCGTTGCCCAGGGTGCGGCCGCCAAAGGCGATGGTTTTGCCGCGGCGGTCCCGGATGGGGAACATGATGCGGTTGTTGAACAAATCGAAGGTGCGCCCGTCGCGTTCCAGCACGATCTTGGCCTCAAGAAGCGCCTTGCGCTGTTGCGGGGAGGCGGACTGGCTCAACAGTGACGCATTGGCCGGCGCAAAGCCGATCTGGTAGCGCTCGATGATTTCTTCGTTGAGCCCGCGCCGGCTCAGGTAATCCAGCGCCAATTGGCGCTGCGGATGGCTGCGCAGTTGCTCGCGATACAGATCCTTGGCCCATTCCAGGGCGTCCAGGATGGGGCGGTTGGGATCCGGCTTGAAGTCCTGGCTGCGGCGTGGCACCTCAAGCCCCGCCTGGCGGGCCAAGAGTTCGATGGTTTCCGGAAAATTGAGTCCGTCGAATTCCTGCACGAACTGAATGACGCCACCGTGGGCGCCACAGCCGAAGCAGTGATAATGCTGGTTGCCCGGATCCGTGTAGATATACATGGACGGGGTTTTTTCGTCGTGAAACGGGCAGCAGGCGGTGTAGTTGGCGCCGGATTTCTTGAGGCGGATGCGCGCACCCAGGAGATCGACAATGTCGAGTCGGGAGCTAAGGTCGTCAATGAATTGCTGGGGGATCAGGCCAGACATGGGATTCCGTCAATCGTTTTGCCGGTCAATAGCGGTTCCGGGGCGATGGTTTCACGAAGCGATGCCTTTGCCGGGGCAATGACATACCCGGCAGCTTGGAAGGCTGCTGCCAAATGGTCTCGATAGAGCATAACACAAGCAGGCGGGATCGACGGGCTTGGGGTGGAGCGTTTGAGGTCGGGTGCGTTAGCTGGTTAAGCGGCTTTTGACCCGCTGACTGACCGCGCCGACGTCGGCGCGGCCCTGGATCTGCGGCTTCAGGATGCCCATGACCTTTCCCATGTCCTGCATGGTATTGGCACCGGACTGCTCGATTGCCATCGTGATCAAGCGGTCCAGCTCCTCATCCGACAGGGCGGCGGGCAGGAACTCCTGAATAACGCTGATTTCCTGTTCTTCCTTGGCGGCAAGGTCTTCGCGGGCAGCCTGACGGAACTGCGCGACGGAGTCTTTGCGCTGCTTGACCATTTTATCCAGAACAGCCAGCACCCGTTCATCACTCACTTCGATCCGCTCATCGACTTCGATGCGCTTGATCTCGGCAAGAATCAGGCGAATGGCGCCCAGGCGATCTTTGTCCTTGGCGCGCATGGCGTCTTTCATTGCCTCGGTCAGGCTATGCTTTAAACCGGCGTCAGACATGGTGATCTTCTGGCTAGATGGTCAAGATCCAGGGGCGGGCAGTCGAAACTGCCGCCATCAATCAATACAGACGTTCGAACCGCTTCTGTTCGCGCTGCAGCTTCTTCGCGTGACGCTTCACGGCAGCAGCCATCTTGCGCTTGCGCACAGAAGTGGGCTTCTCGTAGAACTCACGACGACGGACTTCGGACAGGACTCCAGCTTTTTCGCAGGAGCGCTTGAAGCGGCGCAGGGCGATATCGAAAGGTTCGTTATCTTTTACTTTGACTGATGGCATTCAAAATCTACCTTTGTTAACCAGTTGTCGATCTGATCCCGGCGCTGTGCAAATTGACGCCAGAATAAACAATAAGGGCGCGCATTCTACTCCCTTCCTTCGGAGCTTGTAAAGCCTGTGCCAGTCTTTCCACTGTCAGGCGCTGGCCGCTCAACTTTTCCCGCAGGGCCTGCTCCGGTAAGATGCGCGTGGCGCCTGGCGCGCACCCAGGGATGAGACTCAGTATTTTAAACTCGGGGCCCGGGCGGGCGAAGCCGGACCTCCATCATCAAGAGTGAAATGGTCATGCGTGTATTGGGAATCGAAACCTCCTGCGATGAAACCGGGATCGCCCTGTACGACAGCGAGCGGGGCCTGCTCGGTCATGCCCTGTACAGCCAGGTGGCCATGCACGCCGACTATGGTGGGGTGGTGCCGGAGCTGGCCTCGCGCGATCACATCCGCAAGACACTACCGCTGATTGAAGAAGTGCTGGGGCAGGCAGGCCTCAGCCGGAGTGAGCTCGATGGTATTGCCTATACCGCGGGTCCCGGCCTGATCGGAGCCCTGATGGTAGGTGGCGCCATTGCGACGGCGCTAGGTTATGCGCTCAACATTCCGGTGGTGGGCGTGCACCATATGGAGGGGCACTTGCTGGCCCCGATGCTGGAGGAGAACCCGCCGGCATTTCCCTTTGTTGCCCTGCTGGTGTCGGGTGGGCATACCCAACTGGTGCGGGTCGATGGCATCGGCCAGTATCAGGTGCTGGGGGAGTCGGTGGATGATGCGGCCGGTGAAGCCTTCGACAAAACGGCGAAGATGCTGGGGCTGGATTATCCGGGCGGGCCCTTAATTGCAAAGCTGGCAGAGCAGGGCGATGCGGGACGCTTCCGCTTTCCCCGGCCCATGACCGACCGGCCCGGTCTGGACTTCAGCTTCAGCGGCCTGAAGACCTTTACTCTGAACCTGATCCAGCAGCATCAGGCGCAGGATCCGGTGCACACCCAGGTGCGGGCGGATATTGCGGCCGGCTTTCAGGAGGCGGTGGTGGATACGCTGGCGATCAAATGCCGTCGAGTCCTTGAGCAAACCGGGTTGAAAACCCTGGTGATCGCCGGTGGTGTCAGTGCTAACCGCCGCTTGCGCCAGGTATTGGAGGCGTCGGTGGCCAAGCAACGGGCCAAGGTCTTTTATGCACGTCCGGAATTTTGCACGGATAACGGCGCGATGATCGCCTATGCCGGTTGCCAGCGACTGCTGGCGGGACAGCGGGAGGAGCTGGCGATTCGCAGCATTCCCCGTTGGCCAATGGAATCTCTGCCTGCTGTTTGATCCGTTATTCACCTTTGAGGCGGGATACGGTTCGCTCACGACCCTGTAGTAGATTGACGATGTTTGCACGATGGCGGACGAGAATCAGTCCGCCCAGCAGCAGAAAGCCCGGCCAGTAGGTCGGATCGATCAGATAGGCCAGTGGCGCGGCGAGCAGGGCGATGCTGAGCGAGGCGATGGAGGAGATGCGGAACACCGCAACCAGCAGCGCCCACAGCATGGCCAGTGCAACTGTCGTGGGCCAAGCCATCACCAGTCCTGCGCCCAGGCAGGTCGCCACACCTTTCCCACCCTGAAAGCGGAAGAACAGCGGCAGCATGTGCCCGAGGATCGCGGCGCCGGCCACCAGTGCCTGCATGGTCGGGCTGGCGCCCAAAGCTTTTGCCGCCAAGACCGGAATGACGCCTTTCAGACTGTCTCCCAGTAAGGTCAGCAGTGCCGGTAGCGTGCCGCCAATGCGGTAGACGTTGGTGGCGCCTGGATTGTGGGAGCCTTGCAGGCGCGGATCGGGCAGGCGGTACAGGCGGCAGACCAGGATGGCGCTGGAGATCGAGCCCAGCAGGTACGCCAGGATCAGCAGGAAGGCCTGGATCAGCAGAAAGAGAAGTAGCGGTGCGGAATCCATCGCAAAGGCGGCCTTAGTGAGGTCGATGAACATCCGGAGGCGATGCCCGGGAGCGGTGAGATCTTCCCCCGCCTCAGGTGCCAAGTCAATGCAGCGGCGCCGACGAGGCTCCGGCTCGGTGTGGGTCGGTTGCCGCCAGGCGTGGGTCTAGGGCCGGTTTGTGGTAAAGTGCCGGCTGATTTTCATGATGCGGAGTTCTGATCGATGGACATCGTCTATATACGCGAACTCGAGATCGAGACCATCATTGGTATCTTCGATTGGGAGCGCAAGGTTCGCCAGATGATCAGTCTGGACCTGGAAATGGGCTGGGATATTCGTCCGGCGGCGGCATCGGACGACATTGTCCACGCCCTGGACTACAAGGCGGTCTCCAAGCGCCTCATCAGCTTTATCGAAGGCAGCGATTTCTTTCTGGTGGAAACCCTGGCCGAGCAGGTTGCGGCCATCGTGCGGGAAGAGTTTGGCGTGCCCTGGTTGCGGCTACGGGTCAGCAAGCCGGGCGCCTTGCGGGGAGCCAAGGATGTGGGAATCCTGATTGAGCGTGGAGAACGCGCCTGATGGTGACTGTCTACCTGAGTCTCGGCAGCAATGTGGCGCGCGAGTTTCATATTTGCGCGGCGCTCGATGCGTTGGCTGAGCGGTTTGGGACTCTGCGCATTTCCTCGGTCTATGAGAGCGAGGCCGTGGGCTTCGCCGGAGAGGCCTTTTACAACTTGGTGGTGGGGCTCGAAACGGACCTGGATCTGGCCTCGCTGGTGGCATTTCTCAAGCAGTTGGAAGATGCCAACGGGCGTGATCGCAGCCAGCCCAAGTTCAGCGCCAGGACCCTGGATATCGACGTGCTGCTGTATGGCGATCAGGTTGGCGAGGTTGCGGGGATTCGTCTGCCGCGGGCGGAGATCACCGAAAACGCTTTCGTGTTGCGTCCCCTGGCGGAGATAGCACCGGATGTCGTGCACCCAGAGCTGAAACAGACGCTGGGTGAGCTATGGCGAGCCTATCGGTCACCACAGAAGCTGTGGCCAATCGACTTCAGCTGGGCGGGAAAGGTCATTTCGCGTGGCGATTAGCCTGCCTCATTCATGAGGCAGGCCTGGTACCCCGCTTACAACACTTCATCCTTGTGCAGGAACAGATCGATCAGGCCCTGGGTCGAGCTGTCGAATGTCTCAACGCCATCCCGTCCCAGCAGTGAGCCCAGAATCTGGTTGCCCAACTGTTTGCCTAATTCTACGCCCCATTGATCGAACGAGTTGATCTGCCAGATGGCACCCTGGGCGAACACCTTGTGCTCGTACAGGGCCAGCAGGGCGCCAACGGCGCGTGGTGTTGCCTTCTGGAACAGGATCGTGTTGCTCGGCTTGTTGCCAGGAATCACCTTGTGCGGCGCCAGGCGTTTTGCCTCGGTTTCCGACTTGCCTTGCGCGATCAGTTCGGCAAAGGCTTCCTCATACGTCTTACCCTGCATGAGCGCCTGGGTTTGGCTCAGGCAGTTGGCAAAGAGGATGGCGTGGTGGTTGGCCACCGGGTTGTGGGTGTGCAGCGGGATGATGAAGTCCGCCGGCGCCAGCCGCGTGCCCTGGTGCAGTAACTGGTGGTACGCATGCTGGCCATTGGCGCCCGCACCACCCCAGATGATGGGACCGGTCTGGCAGTGCACCAACTCGCCGTTCTGGTCCACGCGCTTGCCGTTACTTTCCATGTCCAACTGTTGCAGGTGGGCGGGCAGGCCGCGCAGGTAATGGTCGTAGGGCAGGATGGCGTGGGAGTCGGCACCCAGGAAGTTGCTGTACCAGATTCCCAGCAGGGCCAGGATGACCGGCAGGTTGCTCTCCAAGGGCGCGGTACGGAAATGTTCGTCCATGGCATAGGCGCCCGACAGCAGCGCGCGAAAACCATCCATGCCAATGGTGAGGGCAACTGGCAGGCCAATGGCCGACCACAGGGAGTAGCGCCCGCCCACCCAGTCCCACATGGGGAAGATATTTTCCTCGGCAATGCCGAAATCGACGGCGGCGGCTTTGTTGGCGGTGACGGCAACGAAGTGGCGATGGATGTTTTCCTCACAGCCGCCATTTTGCAGGAACCAGTCGCGGGCGACTTTGGTGTTCTCCAGGGTTTCCTGGGTGCCAAATGACTTGGACTGGACGATGAACAGGGTGGTCGCCGGATCGACGTGCTTGAGCTCTTCGGTGATGTGGCTGCCATCGATGTTCGCCACGTAATGGCAGTTCAGCACATTGGTCCAGTAGGGACGTAGCGCTGCCGAAACCAGTTTGGGGCCGAGGAAGGAGCCGCCAATGCCGATACTGACAATGTCCTTGAACGGGCGGTTGGAAAAGCCTCGCCACTGGGTCGAGCGGATGCGCCAGGTGAACTTCTCCATCTGGCTCAGGGTGGCGCGGACTTCCGGCATCACGTCCTGACCACTGACCCGCATGGGGCGATCGCTCATGTTGCGCAACGCTACATGCAGCGCTGCCCGCTGTTCGCTGCGGTTGATGGCTTCACCGCAGAACATGGCGGCGATGGCCTGCGGCAGATTGGCCTGCCGTGCCAGTTCCAGCAGGAGAGTCAGGGTCTCGTCGTTAATCAGGTTCTTGGAGTAATCCAGCTTGATGCCGGCCGCTTCCAAGAGATGTTGTTGAAACCGGTCCGGATTCTGCGCGAAGAGATCGCGCATGTGCACCTGCTGCATGCTGGCGGCATGTTCCTGAAGCTTTTGCCAGGCGGGGAGCCGGGTGACATCGATGGGTGGTTCGAAAATGTCTGACGCGCAATCCATGGAGAACGATCCTGTCCAAATCAAACAACTGAATAATAAGGTGGTGTGGCCCGGGCGAGTAGGCGATAGGTTGTCCTGAAATCAGAATGCCTGCCGCCGCCCGCCTTGTCGCGCCAGGCCTCGACTCAAAGTCCCGGTTTCAGATTGATGTTGTCGATGAGCCGGGTAGTGCCGAGATAGGCCGCTACCAGGAGCGTAATGTCCTGATCTTCGGGCGCGGCCGGCTGCAGGGTCAGGCTGTTGACGATGTTGAAATAGTCCGGCCGAAAGCCGTTCTGGAGCAGCAGGGTCCGACCGGCCTCGGCCAGTTGCTCATAGTTGCGCTCGCCGTTGCGGATGGCGTCCGCTAGTTGCCGCAGAATCTGGTACAGGCGCGGTGCGATGCTGCGTTCTTCAGCGGAGAGGTAGCCATTGCGTGAACTCATGGCAAGCCCGTCGGATTCCCGCAATGTGGCCACGCCCTCAATCTTGATGGGGAAGCAGAGGTCGCGGGTCAGCTTGCGGATGACCGCCAGTTGCTGGAAATCTTTTTCGCCGAACACTGCAAAGTCGGGCTGCACCATGTTGAAGAGCTTGCTGACGACCGTCGCGACGCCGGTGAAATGGCCAGGGCGGCTGGCGCCACAGTGAAGCTCGGTCAGAAAGGGCACGGAAACCTCGGTCTGAGCCTCCAGGCCGTTGGGATAGACCTCCTTGACGCTGGGCGCGAACAGCAGGTGATTGCCGGCATTCACCAGCTTTTCCTGGTCCTTTTCCAGCGTGCGCGGATAGGCGTCGAAGTCCTCGTTGGCGCCAAACTGCATGGGGTTGACGAAAATGCTCGTCACCACATAGTCGGCCAGCTCATGCGCCCGTTTGACCAGTTGAATATGCCCCGCGTGCAGGTTGCCCATGGTGGGAACCAGGGCAACGGTTCGACCGGCCTGACGCTGCTGGCGGATGGCGGCACGGAGTTCGCTGAGCTTGTGCAGGGTATTCATGGCGTGTGAAACCTATCAGTTGAAACCCGTCAATTGAAATCGAATCAGTTGAAGCTGTGCGCGCTGTCGGGAAAGGCGCCGGATTTGACCGCGCTCACATAGGCTTTGAACGCGGCCTGGATGCTGCCGCTCTCGGTCAGGAAATCCTTGACGAACTTGGGTCGCCGGCCGCTGCCGATGCCCAGCAGGTCGTGCATGACCAGAACCTGGCCATCGGTGTGAGGCCCAGCACCAATGCCGATCACCGGCACATCGACAGTCTCGGTGATCCGCTGGCCGAGGTCGGTGGGAACGCATTCGAGCAGAAGGGTATCCGCGCCGGCGCCGGCAAGGGTCTCCGCGTCCCGCAGCAAGGCTTCGGCATGCAGTTCATCGCGCCCCTGTACCTTGTAGCCGCCGAGCTTGTTCACAAACTGGGGGGTCAGCCCCAGGTGTGCGCAAACGGGAATGCCCCGTTCGGTCAGCATGGCCACGGTCTCGGCCAGCCAGGCGCCGCCTTCCAGCTTCAGCATGTGGGCGCCGGCCTGCATCAGGACCGCCGCACTGTCCATGGCCTGTGCCGGTGTGGCATAGCTCATGAAAGGCATGTCCACCATGATGAGCGACCCTTGGTTGCCGCGTTTGACGCACTGGGTGTGGTACGCCATCTCCTCCAGGGTGACCGGCAGCGTACTGTCCTGGCCTTGCAGAACCATGCCGAGCGAATCGCCCACCAGCAAAACCTCTACACCGGCACTGCTGGCTTCATAGGCAAAGGTTGCGTCGTAGGCGGTGAGGCAGCTGAACTTTTCGCCGGCTTCCTTGAAAGCCTGAAGGGTATGCAAAGTGACTGTGGTCATGGGAGGCCCTTATCCGTCATTGGCGACAGGTGGCGAGGTGACAGTTGCCGTGGCGCCTGTTCCGGTAGATCGATGCTGTTCAGATCAACCGAATGCAGTGCCTAAGCGTACGTGTTCCATCATCGCCCTCCTGTCGGTGGGGCGCGTTAAGCCGCGCCCAGGAGTCAGGCCACCGATATTACGCTGAGTCCTGTGGACGGGCAACCGTCGAGCAGGCTCTGCAGGGACTGGCCGTTGGGCAGGATGAGGTCCGGCGCGAGGTCCGCAAGCGGGTACAGGACAAAGCTGCGATTGGTCATTTCCGGATGGGGTAGGGTCAGGTGCGGTGTCTGCAGCACGAGCGCGTCATACAGCAGGATGTCCAGGTCTAGGGTTCTTGGCCCCCAGCGCAAGGTGCGCACACGTCCCTGCAGATGTTCGAGCTGCTGTAAGTGATCCAGCAGAATTTCCGGCGGCAATGCTGTCTCCAGGCAGGCGACGGCATTGATATAGTCCGGCTGCCCCTCCGGGCCGACCGGTGCGCTACGATACAGGCGCGACTGGTCGATCAGGCGCGTGTCGGGCAGTTCGGCAAGGCGCTCCAGAGCCTGTTGAACCTGGGCCAGCGGGTCGTCCAGATTGCTGCCGAGACCAATATAGGCGCGGGCCATGCGCGTTGCCTACTGCTGATCGGTAGTGGGCGGGCGATTGTTATAGCGGCGCTTGCGCGAACGCGAACGACGCTTGCGCTTAGCCGGCGCACCGCTCTCTTCGCTGCGGGCCTGGGTCGCCAGCTGCTCCCGGTCTGGCGCGGAGGCTTCCTGAAACTCCGTCCACCAGTCACCAAGCCCGCCCAGGTCCTCGCCCGTTTGTTCCCGAAGCAGGAGGAAATCGTAGCCGGCGCGAAACCGCGGGTGCTCCAGTAACAGTTCCGCCCGCTTGCCGCCTCGCCGCGTAAGCCGCTGCTGCATTTCCCAGATTTCCTTCATGGGGATGCTGAAGCGCTTGGGCAGCGCCGTGTGACGGACCTGTTCGCTGATCACCTCGTTGGCGGCCTGTTGCATCGCCGGGATCGGCGGCATGCCTTCGCCTTCGATACGAGCCTGGCGTTCCTGCAAGGGCGGCCAGAGCAGAGCGGCATAGAGGAAGGCCGGGGTGACCGGTTTGTCCTGGGCGATGCGTTCATCGGTGTTGGCCAGTGCCTGGCGAATCAGGGCTAGAACCTCTGGACCGCCGCGCTCGATGGCGCGTTCGGTGGCCGGAAACAGCGGGGCGAACAGGCCGTAATGGCGCATCATGTCGAAGTTGGCAACGGCTTTGCCGGACAGGAAGAGCTTGAGCACTTCCTCAAACAGGCGGGCAGGTGGAATATCCCGGAGTAACGTGGCCAGCGCCGGCATAGGGGCAGCGGTGTCTGGCGCGATCTCGAAGTCCAGCTTGGTGGCAAAGCGTACGGCGCGCAGCATGCGCACCGGGTCTTCCCGGAAACGGGTTTCGGCGTCACCGATCATGCGAATCTGGCGGGCCTTGAGATCTTCGAGTCCGCCGGCGTAATCATGAATGGCGAAATCCCGCACCGAGTAGTACAGGGCATTGATGGTGAAGTCCCGGCGCAGAGCATCTTCCTGCTGGTTGCCGTAGACGTTGTCACGCAGAATCATGCCGCCTTCCGACATGCTGCCGTCGGGACTGTCCTCTTCGTCGGCCGCACCGTGTTCGCGGCGGAAGGTGGCAACCTCGATGATTTCCCGGCCAAACCGCACGTGCGCCAGGCGAAAGCGGCGGCCGATCAGACGGGCGTTCTGAAACTGCTCGCGAACCTCTTCCGGATGGGCGTTGGTCGCCACATCGAAATCCTTGGGGGTGACGCCCAGCAACAGGTCGCGCACGCCGCCACCGACCAGGAAGGCTTCGTAGCCGGCGCCATTCAGCCGATAGAGGACTTTCAGGGCATTGGGGCTGATGGACTTGCGCGAGATGTTGTGCGCATCGCGGGGAATCACCCGGAGTTCGAAGCGTGGCTTGTTCTTCTCGCGTTTGGGCGACAGGAGCCCGATAAGGCGTTTAATCATATCAAGGGCTAACCGGGGGTTGATAAATCAAGGCACGTGGCGCGGTGCCCCGTTGCCAGACGGTAAAGGCGGCAGTGTAACGGTTTGTGCAAATTTTGGCGAGTCTCCGAAACTGCCGGCACGGCTGGAGTACATCGTAGTGAACGCGGTGCCCGCAGGCAGAGGGGGAATGGTTCTCGTCGGATGCAAAATAAAAGCTGATAGATAGAACCTCAACGGTGTTGGAGCAACGCAAGTGATGAGCGGTATGGGAGAGGAAATCGGTCAGTGAGCAATCGTGGTGAGCGAGGAGATGTAAGCAAGGGGAAGCGATGCTTCCCCTGCTGAGAAGAGTAGACGCGGTCTTTGTTTTTATTGTTTCGTCCTTGTCCCAAATTGCCAAGTCCACATTGGGGACTCAATCATCCTGGCAAACGGAACGCTTTGAATGCGGTGAGCGGCAGAAGGAGAGGCTGTCTGGCGAGTGAGGCGGA
Organism: Pseudomonadota bacterium; assembly: GCA_023430625.1. Lineage (GTDB taxonomy): Bacteria > Pseudomonadota > Gammaproteobacteria > Pseudomonadales > Oleiphilaceae > JAEZAA01. The sequence continues at coordinate 27,415 of JAEZAA010000039.1, read as the reverse complement.
TGCTGCTTGCACAGTTCTTTTCGCATTCACTCAACGGCCGATCCGGCTGATGCCACTAAAAAGCCTGGCACTCAAAACACTCAGTTCGCAGCTCTCGGCTTTTGTTTTTGTTGTGAGAGCTCAAAATGTCGTTATTGTTTTTCTTGCTGCTTTCTTGTTTTTGTTCTTATGGCTTTCTTATTTTTGTTTTTGCCGAGATTTTTTGTTTTTGTTTTGTTCTCGCCCATAGATATAGCAGGTCCTGTGCCAGAAAAATTTATTCCAGAATAAACAACAGGTTAATTTTGTTGGCGGGAATCCGGTAAGACTTTTTAGGGAGAAAGTGTTACCGGGGGTCACCCCGCAGGGCAAAAGAGTGTTACCAAGGGAAACGACGGATCGCGCGGTAACACTTCTTAGGGTAACAGTGGCGCAAGGCGTGTGAGAGTCGGCCCCGCAACACAAAAAACGCCAGTGAAATCAGGCGGAAAGGCTTTTTTAAGGTTCATCGCGGGTTAGCGTGAAAAAGTAGGAGACGGCGGTAAAACGGGTTAGTTTTGAGTTCGCCAAAACAAAAAAATTAACCAGTCCACCGCCGTCCCCATGCATGCTAATCCTCTCGCCCTGTTCTGGGAAGGATTCACGTTGGAATCCTTTACCCAAATTGACGCTCAATCGCTGCTCGTCCGATTACAACCTGCAGCAGATTCCCTCCCATGCTGTAGCGGTTGCAACCAGCACACACTGGCCATTCATGACACGAGCATCCGGCGAGTCCGAGAGCGCGACCTGCTCCAGTATCGCCTCTGGCTGGAGGTGCCGGTGCGCCGGGTTCGCTGTGCAACCTGCGGCCCCAGGCTGGAGCGCATTCGCTGGCTATCCGGGCGTCGGCGCCTGACGGTTGCCATGATCCATTGGGTGGAGTCCCTGGTGCGCCTGATGCCGGTTCAGCACGTGGCCAGGCTGCTTGGATTGCACTGGCATACGGTCAAGGCCATTGATCATCAACGCCTCCAGCGGGACGTGGCGGAGCCTGACAAGCAACGGATTCGCCGCTTGATCATGGATGAGTTTGCCCTGTTCAAGGGCCACCGATACGCCACCGTGGCGATCGATGCCGACACCCAGCAAGTGCTTTGGGTGGGTGAAGGTCGTAGTCGGGCCGCGGTGCGGCCCTTCTTTGAGTGGCTGGGGCCGGAGACCTGTGACCGGATCGAGGCCGTGGCGATGGACATGAACACCGCCATGGACCTGGAGGTCCAGCACCATTGCCCACGGGCACGGGTCGTCTACGATCTGTTCCACGTGGTTGCCAAGTTCGGCCGGGAGGTGATTGACCGGGTCCGGGTCGACCAGGCCAACCTGCTTCGGCACGACAGGCCGGCCCGAACGCTGGTGAAGCGAAGCCGCTGGCTCTTGCTCAGAAACCGGGGCAACCTCAAGGATGATCAAGTCCTGAAACTCGAGGAACTGCTGCAGGCGAACCAGCCCCTGATGACGGTTTACCTCCTGAAGGATCAGCTCAAGGAGCTCTGGTACGCTCCGTCGGAAGCCGAAGCCTGGCAACGCTGGCGGGAGTGGCTGCATCTGGCCATGAGTAGCGGGCTTGCGCCGGTGCAACAGTTTGCGAGACGCCTGACAGGCTATGTTGAAGGGATTATCTCCAGCGCACGCTACCGGATGAATACCAGTGTGCTGGAGGGCATGAACAACAAGATCAAGGTCATCAAGCGGATGGCCTATGGCTACCGGGACAACGACTACTTCTTTCTGAAGATCAAAGCGGCATTTCCCGGTAAAGTGCGATGAACCTTTTTTAAAAGCCTAGTCCAGGTTCAGGCATTGGCAAGTGCGAGAGGGGCGAGTGCAGGGTGGGGGTGGTGTCTAAGGTTTGTCCCCGGTTTTCTTGCGGGGGATACCCAGGCGTTGGCGGCGTTCCCACAGGCTCTTGCGGCTGATGCCAAGCTTTCGGGCCAGTTCGGTTTCGCTCATGGTGTCCTGGTTCTCAAGCACAAAGTGCTGGAAATAGTCTTCCAATGAGAGGTCGTTGGGACGTTCGCCGCTTTTGGCGGCGGCGGGTAATTCCGGGTTAACCAAGCTTTCCGGAATGGTGACGTCATCCTGTTCCAGTTCGATACCCAGCAATTCCGGCACGATTTCGTCATCGTCACAGAGAATGACTGCCCGCTCCAAGGCGTTTTCCAGTTCCCGGACGTTGCCCGGCCAGCGGTAATGCTGAATGACGCGCAGCGCGTCGGGGCTGAAATGCACGGGCGGGCGCCCCATGCGCTGGGTGATCTTGCCCAACAGCATTTGCGCCAGTCCAGTAATGTCCTCGCCACGCTCCCGCAACGCCGGAATCCGCAGTTGCATGACGTTCAGCCGGTAGAACAGGTCCTCCCGGAACTGGCCCACCTTGGTCATGGCTTTTAGATTGCGGTGGGTCGCCGCCACCAGCCGTACATCCACTTTGCGGGATTGGGTCGAGCCGACCCGGCGGATCTCGCTTTCCTGCAGCACCCGCAGCAGGCGAGCCTGTGCTTCCAAGGGCAATTCGCCGATCTCATCGAGAAACAAGGTACCACCGTCCGCAGCTTCGATCAGACCGTTGCGGGCCGTGACCGCGCCGGTGAAGGCGCCTTTTTCGTGGCCGAACAGCTCCGACTCAATCAGGGTTTCGGGAATGGCGGCACAGTTGACGCAGATGAGGGGGCCCGTGGCGCGCGGGCTTAGCTGGTGCAGCGCGCGGGTCGCCAGTTCCTTGCCGGTGCCGGATTCTCCCTGGATCAGCACGGTGGTATCGGTGGGCGCCACCTTGCGGATCAGGTCGAACATCTTGAGCATTTCATGACATTCGCCATACATGATGTCGCGAATATCTTGGTACTGCTTCCGTTCCTCGCCGACGTTCAGGGTCTGCTTGATCGCACCCTTGGAATGGGCGGCCAGGATCTGGCGCACCGCAGAGAGCATTTCATCATGGTCGAAGGGCTTGGCGATGTAGTCCACCGCGCCCAGTTTCATGGCATCGACTGCCGAACGCAGGCTGGCGTAGCTGGTCATGATCAGCACCGGCGTGCTGCCCGCCAGCTTGATGAGCTCAGTGCCCTGCCGCCCCGGTAGGCGCAAGTCGGAAATGATCATGTCGAACGTAGTCAGGTCATGGGCATCTTCCGCTTCGTCGACAGAGCCAGCTTCACTCACCCGATAGCCGTTATGCTCCAGCAATCTGCGCAGGGCGGAGCGGATAATGGTTTCATCTTCGACAACGAGAATATGACTCATGATACGTCAGTAGACCTGCCACCTGGTTGTTTGGGATCCGAGTACTGGGAGGGTAACTCAATGGTCACGCGAGTGCCACGTCCGGTCATCTCGTCGGCGGGGCTGGTGATCTGAATATGACCGTAGTGTTCCTCGACAATGCTGTAGACCAGCGACAGTCCGAGGCCCGTGCCCTTGCCAGGGCCTTTTGTGGTGTAAAACGGCTCGAACAGGTGGTCGATCTGGTTTCGGGGAATGCCGCAGCCTTCGTCGATGACCTCGATCACGGCGGTGTAGTCGGACATGCGGCCGGTCACCGTAATGCGGGCGTGGTCGGGCGAGGCGTCCCGGGCGTTGCTGAGCAGGTTCACGAAAACCTGCAGCAGACGCTGCTCGTCGCCCATGACGATCACGTCGGGGGCGCACTCGTTGCGGTAATCCAACTGCTTTTCCTTGTCGGCGAGCGCGAGCAGGCTCATGGCCTCGTCGACGCAACGCTTGATGCTGGTCGGCTCGATCACCTGGTGCAGGGTGTGATTGCCGGCCCGGGAGAAGTTCATCAGGCTTTGCAGAATCCGCGACACCCGCTTGGTTTGATCGAGAATCTGCTCGGAGCTTTCCAGGATCTCCGGGTCCTGTGTCACTAATTTCAGATTCTGGGACAAACAGGCGATGCCGGTGATGGGGTTGCCGATCTCATGGGCAACACCGGCGGCCAGGCGTCCAATGGAGGCCAGCCGTTCGCTGTGCACCAGCTCTTCCTCTAGCAGTTGCAGCTCGGTCTGATCCTCAAGCAGGATGACCTGACCGGCATCCGGATTGCGTTCGTCCCCCTCAATGGCGGCCTTGTGCAGGTTGAACCAATGGGGGCGGCCGGCGAAATCGACCCGGCGCTTGTATTGGTGCATCTGCTCATCCTGGGTGAAGCTGTGCAACAGGTTCGACCAGGGGGCGGGAATGGTGCTGACATGGGAGCCGATCACTTCCGGCGCGCTGATCCCGGTCAAGCCTTCCATGGCGTGATTCCACATGATGATTTCCAGATCGGTGCCCAGTGAGCAGGCGCCGATTGGCAGGTTCTGCAGGGTCTGCCGGTGATAGCGGCGCAGGCTGTCGAGTTCGGCGGCCAGACCGGTCAGGCGGGACTGGTAGGCTTCCAGGCGGCTTTCCACGAAGAAAATATCCTGGCCCAGACCAGCGCCGGCGTCGGCCTTGAGCGCCAGATAGCGCTTGACGATGTCCTGGGCGATGGAGGGGCCGAGCAGTCCCGACAGGTTGGCTTCGATCTGATCGCGCAGCCGGCGCAGGGCATAGGGCCGGAACTCCACGGGCGACAGTTGCAGCTGGGCAATGGCCCGGTTCACTTCGGTATCGGCGGTCTGTTGTCCCAGCGGTTTGGCGAGCGCGGTCTTGAACTCTTCTGACGAGTTGGCAATGAGTTCGTGGCGGGTCGGACGCGCCACCGCGTCCATGCTGCAGGCACGGGCGGCGGCCTGCTCCGCGACGGAGGTGGGGGTCAACAAGGAAAAGGCCACGAACGCCAGGACGTTGAGGCTCAGTGCCGCCATGGTGTAGAGGTGCGAGTCGTCAGGGTTGAAGTGATATAGGTGCGCCCAGGGCGACAGGCCCAGCAGGTCGATGTGGAATACCTGGGGCAACAGCATGGTCAAGAGCCAGACCAGCATGCCGGTGCAGACCCCTGCAATGAAGCCGGCGCGGTTGCCGATGGGCCAGTAGATGACGGCCAGCATGCCTGGGAAGAACTGCAGGGTGGCGACGAAGGCAAGTATCCCCAGGGCCGAGAGTTGCGAACGATCATCGATGTAGATGTAGAAGAGGTAGGCCGAAAAGATGATGGCGACGATCAGGACCCGCTTGATCCATTTCAGCCAGCCGTAGATGTTGTCGCGGGACAGGGGCTGATACACCGGCAGGATCAGATGGTTGAGCATCATCGAGGCCAGGGCCAGGGTGACGACGATGATGAGTCCGCTGGCGGCGGACAGGCCGCCGATAAAGGCGACCAGGCCCAGCCAGGGAGCGTCGTTGAACAGACCGATGCCAATGGGGAAGTATTCCGGAGAGGTTGGCGTGCCGAGCTTGATTCCCGCCCAGAGGATGGCGGGAATCGGCAGGGCCATGAGCAGCAGGTACAGGGGCAGTCCCCAACTTGCTTTGAAAATGGCGCGTGGATTGACGTTTTCGGTGAACGTCATGTGGAACATATGGGGCATCACCAGGGCTGAGGCGAAGAACATCAACAGCATCGCCCGCCAAGGGTTTTCCCCCAACTGGCGCTCTTGGGCGCTGATGCGCGGCGCCACCTGTTCCAGCCACTGGTTGAGCCCTTCAAAGCCACCAAAAACCTGGAACAGGGCGTAGCCGCCAATGACCAGGAAGCAGGTCAGCTTGACCAGCGACTCGAAGGCCATGGCAAACACCAGGCTGCTATGGCGCTCCATCGAGGAATGTTCACGGGCGCCAAACAGGGTCGCGAAGACAACCATAACGCCGCAGAACACAAAGCCGAGTACGTTCTCCGCCTCGCCCGGCGACAGTAGTTGAATGGACGAGGTAACTGCCTTGATCTGCAGGGCGAGCAAGGGCAGCATGCTCAGCATCATGAACAGGGTGGTGAGGGTGCCTGCCCACTGGCTGCGGTAACGGAACGTGAAGAGGTCGGCAATGGAGCTGAGCTGATAGGACTTGGTGATGCGCAGCACGGGCACCAGCAGGACTGGTGCCAGCAGGAAGGCGCCGCTGATGCCCAGGTAATAGGCGAGAAAGCCGAAGCCGAATTCATAGGCCATGCCGATGGAGCCATAAATGGCCCAGGCGCTGGCATAGACACCGAGAGACAGCACGTAGGTCAACGGATGGCGCAGCCAGCGTTGCGGCACCCAGCCGCGCTCGACGATCCAGGCCATGCCGAGCAGGATCAGCAGATAACCAATGCCCAGCAGGAACAGCAGACCGCTGCTAAAACTCATTGGGACTCCGTCGCGATTCCAGCCAAACCGACATGGCGATGAGTACAGCCCAGATCACATAGGGGCGATACCAGGCACTTCCGGGGGCAATCCACCAGTCGATGATGGTCGGCGAGAACACGTAGATGCCGAGCACCAGCAGAAAGACCAAGCGATAGATATACATGAGTCGAGCTCAAACCTCGTGCGCGTGTCTGCAAGCCGATTGGGTCCGACCACTCATTGAGAATGTCTGTCGGCCGGCAATCGGGTCGGCTAAGTATACTCGATCAGGACGCTGAGACCTGCATCAGGTCCGCCTCCGGAATGCTGGGCACGGCTGCGATGAGCCGGGAGGACCAGCGGGGAATGGCCCAGCTCAGCAGTTTTTCGCAGGACGCCTCCGCCAGCTCGGGCGGGGGTGTCAGCGCAAGAGCGCTCAGCGCCCGTCGCAGGTTGTCCGGCGCTATGCGGTCATCGAGGGCGGGTGAACGGTTTTGCTTGCTGAGCTTCTGGCCCTGGGCGTTGGTGATCACCGGGATGTGGGCATAGCGCGGGTGTGGCAGTCCCAATGCGTCCTGCAGTAAATGCTGCCAGGGCAGGGAGTCGAGCAGATCGCTGCCCCGTACTACATCCGTCACGCCTTGCCAGGCATCGTCCACCACCACGGCCAGCTGATACGCATAGAAGCCTTCCTTGCGCTTGAGGACGAAGTCGTCAAGTTCGGCATGCGGCGTAAACTGCAAAAGCCCCTGGATGCGATCCTGAATCTGCAGAGCGCGGTCATGGACCTTGAAACGAATGGCGGCATTCTCTGGCGTTTGCTGACGATCTCGGCATCCGGGGGCATGATGACCGTTTTGTTCCGCCAGTTGCTTGCGGGAGCAGGGGCAGTAATAGGCGTGGTCCGTTGCCAGCAGTTTGGCCAGCGCCTCCTCGTAGGCCTCTCCTCGAGTGGACTGGTAGAGGAGTGGGCCGTCCCACAACAAGCCATGGGCTTCCAGCGTTGCCAGAATTTGGGCGGCGGCCTCAGGCGGCTCGCGCAAGGGGTCAATGTCTTCGATACGGACCAACCAGGTCCCTTGGTGATGGCGGGCATCCAGGTAGCTTGCCAGGGCGCCGACCAGGGAGCCGAAATGGAGTGGGCCGGTTGGGGATGGCGCAAAACGCCCGGTGTAGCGAGAGGTTGAAGCGGCGGGTGGTTCGGTGTCGAGAGGCGAATGCCGGTCGAACGTGGTCATAGGGTGCGGGGAACATTCGCCGGGCGGGTTTCCCCGCCCAGGTCAGGCTTAGATGCCGGTCTGCTTTTCACGGATTTCCGCCAGCGTTTTGCAGTCGATGCAAAGCGTTGCGGTGGGGCGCGCTTCCAGACGGCGGATGCCGATCTCGACGCCGCAGGAGTCGCAGAACCCGTAATCGTCCTGGTCAATGCGGTCGATGGTCTGATCGATCTTCTTGATCAGCTTGCGCTCGCGATCGCGGGCACGCAGTTCGAGGCTGAATTCCTCTTCCTGGGTGGCACGGTCACTGGGATCAGCAAAGTTGGCGGCATCTTCCTGCATGTGATGCACGGTACGATCCACTTCTTCCATCAAGTCCTGCTTCCAGTCCAAAAGCATGTTCCGGAAGTGGGCGCGCTGAGCTTCACTCATGTACTCTTCGCCTTCCTTGAGCTGGTAAGGCGTAAAGTTTGAGAAACGCTCCGTAGAGGAAGAGCTTGCTTCGGCGTTCATTGCCTTCGCGGTTTTTTCTGCCATGGGCTTTTGCCTCGTTCTATCGTACTCACGTCCCGCAGCAGGATGACTGCTGTGTCGCGGGATCCTGAAACTCTTTATCAACTAGTGATCAGACTAGACCATTTATCTGGCCATACCTGCTAGCTGGCTAAATAGCTGGCGATGCGCGGCCCGTTTCACCTGGGCATCACCTTGGTTGGCACAGGGCCTGTAAGAGCCTGAGGCCAGGGCTGACACCGGATCAAACTGCGAAAAATAGCAGATTCAATTCGGAGGCGCCAATAATTATTTAATTCACCATAGATCATAAATTGTCAGGTTGAAAGCCGGTACTCCTCGTCTGGTCATCCTTTCTCTTCTTTCCTTTATATAGGCCCTTAATATCGCCGGTCAGGACCTGTAATATCCGGTTAGCATGCCCCGCTCGATGCCATTGGTATTGGCGTCGCTGGAGGGGCCACATGCCGCTCTTGAGGGCGGTTGGACAAGGCTTACATACAAAGGTTCTCCCTTGCAGTTTGATCCTCCCTTGCAAAACGCCGTGCTGATCCGGCGCTACAAGCGTTTTCTCGCTGATGTACAGGTTCCTGGGCAGCCGCCCGTGACGCTTCATTGTCCGAATACCGGATCGATGCTGGGGTGCTGTGATCCCGGCAGCCAGCTCTGGTTTCAGGACTCGGGCAATCCCTCCCGCAAATACCCGGGCACCTGGGAGTTGCTGCAAACCGCGAGGGGTGATTGGGTCTGTATCAATACCGCGCGGGCCAACCGTCTGGTTGAAGAAGCCATCGAAACGGGAATTATTGTAGAGTTACAGGGCTACGAGCGTCTCAGGCGGGAGGTTCGCTACGGTGTGGAAAGCAGCCGCATCGATCTCTGCCTGGAAGCGTCCACCCGGCCGACCTGCTATGTGGAGGTGAAAAATCTCACTTTGTGCGATGCCGACGGCGTTGGCCGTTTTCCCGATGCGACCAGCACACGCGGCCAAAAGCATCTGCGGGAATTGATGCACATGGTGGCGGAGGGGCATCGCGCGGTACTGGTGTTCTGTGTCGCCCATACCGGGGTGGAACGGGTGCGCCCGGCGGATGCCATTGATCCCGCGTATGGTCGGCTGCTGCGTGAAGCCGCGGCACAGGGTGTGGAAATTCTGGCGTATCGGGCGGCGATTTCACCGGAGTCGATCCGGCTGGAGGTGGCGCTACCCGTGGAGCTGGGCTAGACCGGTTAAAGTCTGATCCAGAGTTGATCGTCGATGATCTCGCAGCTCACGGCCTCCAAGGCATCGCCGACACAGGGGCCGCTGATGCATTCGCCGGTTTCGATCAGAAATAGGGCGCCGTGGGTGGCACACTGAATGAACTGGCGCTCCGCATCCAGAAACTGGTCCGGTTGCCATTCCAGCTCAATGCCACGATGCGGGCAGTTGTTACGGTAGACAAAAATGCGCTCGCCGCGCCGTACCGCAAACAGGCTCTGCCGGCCGACCTGAAAGCCTTTGCTGCCAGCCTCAGCAATCTGGGTGGTAGGACCGAGACAGACGGAGGCGGTCATGAGCGAAATCCTGTTGAATCTGATTGGGCGGGACGTCCGCTTGAAGCCGCCTATTATACAGCGGGGATTTCGCCCAGAAACCGTCCGCTCCGGGGGAGAAACGAGCGCATCAGCTGCTTTGACGGCGGTAGCGCATCCGGGTGCCGTGGTTGAGTGACATCACGATCTCGTCCGCAGCCAACTCATCCGGGAAGTAGCAGCCAGAAACCTTGGCCGCGGCAATGCTCGCGCCCTCCATTCGGCACTGGCTGAAGTCGATGCCGCGCAAGTCAGCACCGCGGAAATAGGCGCTGCTCAGATCCAGCCCGCTGGCGTCGAGCCCACGCAGGTCCAGGCCGCGAAAGTCACAGAAGGCAAAGCTTGGCAGCTCCGTCTTGCCACGCTTGCGCTTGTTGAACTCCTCGATGTTTTCCTCACGCAGCAGTTGGTAGAGCGGATCGTTGATGATTCGGGGCAGATTCATTCCAGCAGTCTCCGGCGAGGTTCTGCTTTCAGTATAGCCAGCTGGTTAGAATCTGCTCCGTAGCGCCCGCCGGGGCGCTGATTCGCTCAGGCGTTGGCCACCGACAGGGTCAGCCGTTGCCCCAGCCGGACCAACAAAGGCTCCAGGGTTTCCGGCTGATCGGTGCGGGCGACGATCTGGTGCGTGAGTTCTTCACCCTGCAGCGGATCGCGTTCCTGCAGCTGTTTTTCCAGCACCTGGAGGCCGGCTTCGGAGGCATCCTGCTGGCTGGCTTCGCGCGCCTGAATCCAGTTTTGAATGGTCTCCAGCTCCGCTTCGCAGGTCAGGATGGCAAAGGCCACGCCCTGATCTTCCGCGACCAGCTCCAGCAATTTGCGTTGGGCATGGCGCAAAAAGGTTGCGTCGACCACCACCGCATAGCCTTGGCTCAGGAGACGGTTGGCCAGGTCCGCCAGGCGCTGGTAGGTCGCTTCCGTCGCATTGGCGGTGTAGATGCCGCCATCCAGCTCCGAGCCACTGCGATCAAGCGCTGTTAAACCGTGCAAGCGCTTGCGTTCCAGATCCGAGCGCAGGCGGATCAGGCCGAGCCGGTCGACCAGTTGACTGGTCAGAGTCGATTTGCCGGAGCCGGATACGCCATGGGTAATCAATAGGCAGCGACTGGGAACAAAGGTATAGGACTCTGCCAGCTCGGCATATCCGCGATAGGTTTCATGCAGTTGGGCCAGCGCCTCGGCATTCAGTCCAGGCGCGCCCTTGGTCAGCAGCGCAACTTTTGCCCGCACCATGGCACGGTAGGCCTTGTAAAACACCAGCACTGCCATGCCTTCGTAATCCCCGGTTTGCTCCAGGTAACGGTTGATGACGTGATTGGCTTGCAGGTTCAGACCGCGGCTTTCCAGGTCCATGATGAGGAAGGCGATGTCGCACATGACATCGGTCCAGCGGAACGCCTCGTTGAACTCGATGCAGTCGAACAGGGTGACGTGGCCGTCGACCACTGTAATATTGCCCAAGTGGATGTCGCCGTGGCATTCGCGAATAAAGCCGTTGGCCTTACGTTGCGCCAGGACCGGGCGCAGCCGCTCAAAGCTGGCCTGGGCCCAGGCCTCCAGCTGTGCCAGACGCTTCAGGTCGTCCTCATCGCTGAGCAGTGGGCGGATCTGGTCGAAGTTCTGTTGCACCGGGAAAAAGGCCTGATCGGGCTGGCCGAATTCGCTGGCGGGATCGGCCTGGGCAATCTGCTGGTGGAAACGGGCGATGCCGTCGCTCAGTTCATCCAGATGTGCCAGGGTCAACTCACCCCGGGCCTGGATGCGATCCAGCAGTTGCTCCTGGTCGAACTGGCGCATCTTGATGGCGTACTCGAACGGTTCGCCGCTGCCGCCAAGTTGGGGGCTGGCGGGGCTGCCGGTGATGGGCAGCACGTCCAGATAAAGCGCGGGCGCCAGGCGCCGGTTCAGCTCCAGTTCCTTGTGGCAGAAGTGGCGGCGGCTATCGAGACTGCTGAAATCGAGAAAGCCAAAGTTCATGGGCTTCTTGATTTTATAGGCGTACTCGCCGGTCAGGATGATCCAGGAAATATGCGTCTCTACTAACTGGAAATCCCGCACGGGGTGGTCATATAGTGTGGCATCCTGAAGCGCCTGGATCAGTTCGCTGCTCACGGTGTGCTCCTTGTCATTAACTGGGGGGCTAATGTTAACGTGTCATCCTGAGGTAAGATAGGCGGTCCGCCGCAATCGCCCCTGGCGGGCGGCCCGCGAAATAAATGAGTGGCCCGGAAGACATCCCGCGTCACCGCATCGATTGTCGTCAACACAGGTTTACTTCCTTATCCATGTCCAAATCTCAATCCACCGCCCGCGGCGGTAGTCGGGCGTCCCGGACGACTGGCGGCGGTACATCCCGTCGTACGGGGCGCTCCCGTTCTTCATCCTCAGGCAAGCAGCCATCCTCTGGCATGCGCTGGGGGCGTTTGCTGTTTCGCATCTTCCTGGTGGGTTTGGTCCTGTTGGCGGGATGGCTGGTCTATTTGGATGCAACCGTACGCGCCAAGTTTGAGGGCAAGCGCTGGGCGGTGCCCGCCAAGGTGTATGGGCGGCCGCTCGAGCTGTTCGACGGCCAGTCCCTGACGCTAGCGGGCTTAAGGAGCGAGCTGGATCAGCTGGGTTATCAGCGCGTATCGCGTCTGGAAGGTCCTGGCACCTATGCCGTCGCGGGATCCAGGGTGGAGCTGCATACGCGTGGGTTCCGCTTCCCCGATGGTGCGGAGCCGGCCGTCCCCGTCAGTTTCCGTATCGACGATGGCGTGGTGCTGAACTTCGGTGCGCGCTCAGGTGGCGCGGTGTACTCAACCCGTCTGGATCCACTGCTGATTGGCGGTATCTATCCGGCCCAGCGGGAAGACCGCATCCTGGTGCAGTTGGATGAGGTGCCGAAGATGCTGCCAACGGCACTCACGCTGGTAGAAGACCGTCAGTTCTATGAGCATGCGGGCATCGCGCCGCTGGCCATTGCCCGTGCCATGTGGGCCAATATCCGTGCCGGCCGGGTGGTGCAGGGCGGCAGTACCCTGACACAGCAGCTGGTTAAGAACTTCTATCTCACCAATGAACGCTCGTTTGTGCGCAAGGCAAACGAAGCCTTCATGTCCATTTTGCTCGACGCCCACTACAGCAAGGACGAGATCCTGGAGGCCTATCTGAACGAGGTCTTCCTGGGACAGGCGGGTGATCGTGCCATCCATGGCTTCGGCATGGCGTCTCAGTTCTATTTCGGCCAGCCACTGAGGGAGTTGAGCACTGATAAGATCGCCATGCTGGTCGGTATCGTCAAAGGCGCCTCCTATTACAACCCGCGCCGCCATCCGGAACGGGTGCTGGCACGTCGCAACCTGGTGCTGGACCTGCTGGCCCGGGAAGGTGCGATCAACGCCAGCGAGGCGATCAAGTACAAGGGGCGCCCGCTGGGCGTCATCAATACGCCCAGTTATTCCGGCGCGCGCTATCCGGCCTTTATGGATCTGGTCAAGCAGCAACTGGTGAGGGAGTATCAGGAGGAGGATCTGCAGTCGGAAGGCTTGCGGATTTTCACCACGCTGGACCCGATTGTGCAGGAGCAGGCGGAACGTAGCCTGCGGGAAGGGGTCAAACGCTTGCAGCAAACGGCTGCCAAGACCACGGAGCTGCAGGGTGCCGTGGTGGTGACTGGTACCGAAAGTGGCGAGGTGCTGGCGATTGTGGGCGGCAAGGAATCCAGCTTTGCGGGCTTCAACCGGGCTCTGGAGGCGGTGCGTCCCATTGGTTCGCTGGTCAAGCCGGCGATCTATCTGACGGCGCTGATGCAGCCCGAACGCTACACCCTGGTGACGCCGATTCAGGACAAGCCGTTCATGATCAAGCTGGAGAACGGCCAGACCTGGCAACCGAAGAATTACGACGGTCAGGAATATGGCGAAGTCCGCCTGCACGATGCGCTGACCCGCTCCCTGAACCTCTCGACCGTGCGCCTGGGATTGGATGTGACGCTGCCGAGTGTGGTGGACACGTTGCAGCGGCTGGGGGTGGAGCGCAACATTTCGCCGTATCCGTCCATGCTGCTGGGGTCGCTGAGCCTGACGCCGTTCGAAGTGGCGCGGATGTATCAAACGATTGCCAGCTCCGGTTTCAATACGCCATTGCGGGTTATTCGGGCGGTGACGACCCCCCAGGGCGAGGTTCTGTCGCGTTATCCGTTCGAAACCCAGCAGGTGGTGCCGTACGATGCGGTGCACTTGCTGCAGTACGGGCTGCAGGCGGTGATGCGCGAGGGGACCGGGCGGCGCGTGTACAACCAGTTGCCGTCCAGCCTGGCGGTGGCCGGCAAGACCGGGACCACCAACGATCAGCGGGACAGCTGGTTCGCCGGTTTTACCGGTGATCATCTGGCCGTGGTCTGGCTGGGACGGGACGATAATGGGCCGACCCGGCTCACCGGTTCCAGCGGGGCCCTGACGGTCTGGACTGACCTGATCGGCGCGTTGCCGGAACACAGCTTCACCAGCGCCAAGCCGGATAACGTGGAATATATTTGGGTGGATGCCCAAACCGGGCTGTTGAGTGACGAGAATTGCGAGGGAAGTCGTTACCTGCCGTTCATCAAAGGGTCGGAGCCGCAGGCACGTGCGCCCTCCTGCCCGGCCGGCGGCGGTTTACAGAATTGGATTCGAGGATGGTTTGAATGAAAAAGGTATTGCGTATGTCCCAAGTGCTTTCAAGCGAGGCAAACGGCAGGGTGAATCGGACCTTTTCCCGGTCTTCCGCCGGGCTGCGCTGGGGGACCGTCTGTCTGATGTCTGTTCTGCTATCGGCCTGTGCCACCGGACCCTACGCACCACGCTCGCCCGTGCAGACCCAGACGCCCAGGGCTGAGACTGGCCCTGTGGTCTCGGAGCCCGCGACGCCTGCGCCACGAACCGAACCCGCCAAGCCGGATGTGTCCCGCACCATTGCCAAAGGGGTGCGCACCGAGCGCAGCCTGCCATCGCCGGCCGCCCAGGCCATGATCGCGCAGGCGCGCACGGCCCGTCAGGAGGGGCAGCTGGCCCAGGCGACCAGCCTGCTGGAGCGGGCGCAGCGCATGTCGCCGCAGGCAGCCGAGGTGTATTACGAGTTGGCGGCGGTAAAAATGGCGGATGGCGCTTTCGTGCAGGCCGAGCAGTTCTGTCAGAAGGCGTTGTCGGTGGCGGGCGGCGATACCAGCCTGCGCTCCCGCATCTGGCAGCGCATCGCCGAGATCCGCGAGGCCCGGGGTGATAAGCGGGGGGCGGAGGAGGCTCGCCGGCAGGGCAGCCAGCGTGGCTGAGAGGACATGACCTGCGATCGCTCGTCAGGCTGTCGAAACCGGTAATCAGTCTGTCGAAACCGATAGTCAGGCAATAGACACAAAAAAGGCGGTCCATTTGGAGCCGCCTTTTTTCTGGCTGCCTGTTGGCAGCGGGCCTTACAAGGTGCGGAAGACCCGTTCGGCGGCGTCGAGCGTCAGGCGGATTTCCTGCTCCGTGTGCGCGGCCGAGACAAAGCCGGCTTCGAATGCAGAAGGCGCCAGATACACGCCTTCCTTCAACATGCCGTGGTAGAACTTCTTGAACCGGTTGACGTCGCAGGCGGTGGCCTGGGCGAAGTTGGTGACTTGGGGCGCGTCGGTAAAGAAGAAGCCGAACATGCCACCCACGTGATTGCAGGTGAGGGGAATGTTGGCCGCGCGGGCACGTTCCTGCAGGCCGTCCACAAGCTGGGTCGTCAGTTCGTTGAGCAGGTCGTGAAAGCCTGGCTTGGCCACTTCCTTGAGCATGGTCAGGCCGGCGCGCATGGCCAACGGATTACCGGAGAGCGTGCCCGCCTGATAGACCGGACCGGTTGGGGCGATGTGCTCCATGATGTCCTTGCGCCCGCCAAAGGCGCCGACCGGGAGTCCCGCGCCGATGACTTTCCCCAGTGTGGTGAGGTCCGGGCGAATCTCGTAATAGCCCTGAGCACCGCCCAGCGCGACCCGGAAGCCGGTCATCACTTCATCGAAAATCAGCAGGCTGCCATGGGTATCGCAGATCTCCCGCAGGCCTTCCAGAAAGCCGGGGACGGGCGGAATACAGTTCATGTTGCCTGCCACCGGTTCCACGATGATGGCGGCAATGTCGGCGCCATACTGGGAGAACACCTGGCGCACTTCATCCAGGTCGTTGTAGGTCAGGGTCAGGGTCTGTTGCGCCACCGCCGCGGGTACGCCGGGTGAGTTGGGTACGCCCAGCGTCAGGGCGCCGGAGCCGGCCTTGACCAGGAGCGAATCGGCATGGCCGTGGTAGCAGCCTTCGAACTTCACGATCTTGTCGCGGCCGGTAAAACCACGGGCCAGGCGGATAGCACTCATGGTGGCTTCGGTGCCGGAGCTGACCATCCGCACCATCTCGATGGACGGCATCAGGCGGCAGACCTGCTCGGCCATGTCGATCTCAATGCGGGTGGGCGCGCCGAAGCCCAGGCCGTCATCGAGCTGGTCACGTACCGCATTGAGGACGGCTGGATGTGCATGGCCAAGAATCATTGGGCCCCAGGAGCCGACGTAGTCGATGTAACGGCGATCGTCTTCGTCGATCAGATAGGCACCTTCGCCGCGCTTGAAGAACACCGGTGAGCCACCGACGCCCCGGAAGGCTCGGACAGGTGAATTGACGCCACCGGGAATGTGCTTCTGGGCGCGTTCGAACAGGGTATCGGATTGGGTCATGGGTGTGGGTCCATTAGGTCTATCGAGCGAGTTCTGGTACGGATGAGCATCAGGCGAAGAGCTTACCAAATTCCCGGGCCCGTTGCGTCACATCGGGCGCGGCGAACAGGCCGGTAATCACGGCCAATATGTCCGCGCCCGCCGCCCGCAAAGAGGGTGCGTTCTCAAGGGTGATGCCACCGATGGCAACAACCGGCAGGCCGGTCTCCCGCTTGGCGTCCTGGATCAGGCTGAGCGGAGGCACCGGCGCACCGGGCTTGATGCGGGAGGGGAAAAAACTGCCAAAGGCGATATAGCTCGCGCCTTGCGTCTTTGCCTCGCGCGCAAAGGTCAGCGAATCATGGCAGGTGGCACCTATGATGGCATCCGGACCCAGGCGCTGGCGGGCTTCCGCGAGACTGCCATCGCTGCGCCCCAGGTGGACGCCGGCGGCACCCACGCTGAGAGCCAGTGCGATGTCGTCGTTGATCAGCAGCGGGCGCTGGTACTGCTGGCAGAGGGCCTGCAGACGCTGGGCTCGTTCCAGCCGTTGCTGGGGAAATGCCTGCTTGTCCCGGTACTGAACCAGGCTGGCGCCACCGATGAGTGCGGCTTCAACGGCCTGATACAGCTGTTCGCCGGGCAGCAGGTCGGGATCGGTGACGGCATAGAGCCCCTGTGGATTCCAATCAAACACGGTTATATGTTCTCCGGGGTTTTCCAGATGCGACGGGGGAAGTTCTGTCCGCGGCCAGGCCGGTCGCCTTGGCGCAAGCTCTCGTACGTGTACGCCTGAGCCCGTCCGCAGGCTTCTTCCAGCGACCAGCCGCGCGCCAGGCCGGCGGCCACCGCGCTCGCCAGGGTACAGCCGGAGCCATGGTAAATGCCGGGCAGACGCGGCCACTCCCATTGGGTCAGCACCTGGTCGTGACCGTAGAGGCTGTTGACCACGACTTCGCCCTCATCATCGCCGCCGGTAATCAGGACCTGGTCACAGCCATGCTTCAACAGCACCTCCGCCGCCGCAAAACGATCCTGCTCACCACTGAGGCGATAGGCTTCCGGACTGTTGGGTGTGATTACCGTCGCCAGGGGGAGCAGCAAGCGGCACATGGCCTCCTGCATGGGATCGCTGGCCAGGCTGCCGCCGCCAGAGGCTCCCAGCACAGGGTCCATGACCACCGGAACCTGGGGGTGTGCTGCCAGAATTTCCGCCAGGGCTTCGATCACCCTCACATCGCCGAGCGCTCCCAGCTTGAAGGCGGCCACATTCAAATCCTCCAACACCAGGCTGGCCTGGCGGCGAATCAAGTCGGCGTCAACGGGCTGGTTTTCGTGCAGGCCCCGGCTGTCCTGCACGGTCAGCGCCGTTAGGATGGGCGCACAATGGGCGCCCAGGGCGGCAATGGCCTCGATGTCGGCCTGGATGCCGGCACCACCAACCGGGTCCAGCCCGGAAAAACAGACGACAACAGGACGGGCGTAATGCATGGAACGCTTCCCTCAGAAAGGTTTGATGACGGCCAGAATGACCACAGCGATCAGGAACAAGACCGGCAATTCATTGAACCAGCGATAAAACACATGGCCACGTTGATTGCGGTTGGAACCAAACAGTCTCACCAAATGACCACAGTAGAAGTGATAGAGCACCAGCAGTGCGACCAGCGTGAGCTTGGCGTAAATCCAGCCCATCTGCAGCCAGTTGGGGCTCAGCCACAGGAGCCAGAGGCCAAGCGCCAGGGTCGCAATCATGGCGGGTGTGGTGATGCCGCGATAGAGCTTGCGCTCCATCACCTTGAAGCGCTCCCGGCTGATCTCGTCCTCGCTCATGGCGTGGTAGACGAACAGCCGGGGGAGATAAAAGAGTCCCGCGAACCAACAGATGACGGCGATAATGTGAAAGGCCTTGACCCATAGCACGGGCGCTTCTCTCCTTATTTTTTCTTAAACAGCTCGCTTTTTGTTCAGCGGCCTGCTTTTTCTTCAACAGCCTATTTTTTCTTCAGCAGATAATAGCCTTCGATGTCGCCGCGAGTAATCACGCCGATAATGGGCTTGATCAGCGGCGCCGACACGCGCTCCACATAGAGCGCTTCGACCCGGGAGGCATCGAGCTTTTCCAGCGCCTCCTCCAGCGTGGCCTGGTGCTGAAGCGGGGCCAGGTCCCTGCGCTGGGCGGGAATCTCACAGAGGTCGATTCGGCCATCCGGCAGCGTGGCGCGCGTTGCATCCGGCTCGACCGCTTGTTCGGCGTGTGCGGGCTGCTCCGATTGTTCCAGATAGCGCGCCAGATCGGAACCGGGTAGCACGAACATCGGGCCATTTTCGTTCTCCACCAGAATCCATTTCGGGGCGTTCAGCAGGATCTGCTTGGCTTCATCCTGCGTGAGCGCCGGTGGCGTGCGCGCAAAACTTCGATCCATGATAGCGCCCACACCCACTCGGCGCAGGGCCTGGCTGAGCGGGGTGGAGCCATAATCAAGGCCGGCGGCCTGGAGCGCGGTGATAAACACCGAACGCTGCTTGAACACAGCCGCGGCGGTCAAGCTGGCGACCGTGATGATGAGCATGGCGGGCAGGATGATCTGGGTGCTGCGGGTCAATTCGATGAGCGCCATCAGCGCCGACAATGGTGCCTGCAAGGTCGCACCCATCATGGCGCCCATGCCCAACAAGGCATAGAAACCGGTCGAGGAGGCGCTGGCGGGCGCCATGGTTTGCCCGACGATGCCCATGGCGGCGCCCAAGGTGGCGCCAACCACCAGGGTGGGACCAATGACGCCGACGGGCACCCCAAGGCCGGCCGTGGTGGCGGATAGCAGCAGTTTTGCCACTCCCACCGCCAGTAACAGGCCCAAGCCGAGACTGCCGGCGATGCTGGCAGAGACCGTGTCATAGCCGATCCCCATGATCTCGGGAAGGGCGATGGCGGTCACCCCGGTGACTGCGCAGGCCGCAAGCACGCGCAACAGAATGGGGCGCGCCGAATAGCGGGTGAAGTACTTGAGGGTTGCCACAAACAGGGCTGAGCAAGCGGCGAACACCAGTCCCATCAGGACAATGTAGGGCAGCTCCAGTAGGGAGTTCATGGCCAGTGGCGGCACCACGAACGCCGGCATATCACCATAGACCAACTGATGGACGACGGCGGCGCTGACCGCGGCCAGGATTACCGGGGTGAAGCCGCTGATGGTGTACTCCATCAGTACCACCTCCATGGCGAAAATCACACCGGCTATCGGGGTGTTGAATGAAGCGGAAATGGCGGCGGCCGTGCCACAGGCCACCAGGGTGCGAATGCTGTTATTGGGTAGCCGCATCCACTGCCCGAGCAGGCTTGAGCTGGCGGCGCCAAGATGAACCGCCGGACCCTCGCGGCCTGAGGAAAGTCCGCTGATGATCGTCAGAACACCCAGCACGAATTGATTGACGGCGCTCCTCAGGGACAGATGGCCCTGATGGTAGCCGAGCCGCTCCATCACATGGGTAATGCCAAGGCGTCGTTGCGGCGCGCTTAACTGGTGCAGCAGCGCGCCAATGAGCAAAGCACCGGCTAAAGGCAGCAGGCCGCGGACAAGCGGGTCGAGGGCTTCAAAGTTCTCGGCATCGGCCCCCGGCAGAAGAAAAACCAGCGGCCCTTCGATCGCCAGGCGAAACAGCAGTACCACCAGCCCCGTCGCCAGCCCGGACAATAATCCCAGAAGGGCCAGCTGGGGCAGGGCCTCCACGTTGGCGAGGCTGCGCTGGAAAAGCTGAAGGTAGCGGTCAAATGCTTTGGGTGGCATGAAGAGGCAAACATCCGTCAAATAACGTAGACTTTTAGCTCGGTCAGGATCGTGCGAAAACAGACCACTCTAGCATGATACAATGCCCATCTTTAAGCGGGCGTGGCCGGGCAGCCGGAAACGCAGATCAGGAGTGCGCCTCCTCTTACATCAGGGTAAAGACTTCAGCCATGTCTCAAGTAGCATCCGAATCGAAATTCAAGGTCGGGATCGTGGGCGGCACCGGTTACACGGGTGTCGAGTTACTGCGGTTGCTGGCGGCACATCCCTCAGTGGACATTCAGGCCATCACCTCGCGAAGTGAAGCTGGCATGAGCGTCGCCGAGCTGTATCCGAATCTGCGCGGCCATTTCGACCTGAATTTCAGCGAGCCGAGCGTTGAGGTGCTGGCCGGTTGTGACCTGGTGTTTTTTGCCACGCCGAATGGAGTTGCCATGAAGATGACGCGTGAGCTGCTTGATGCCGGTGTCCGAGTCATCGACCTGGCCGCCGACTTCCGCCTGAAGGATTGCGAAGTGTGGGAGCGCTGGTATGGCAAGGAGCATGGCGGCAGCCATCATTGCCCAGACTTGCTGGAACAGGCGGTCTACGGTTTGCCCGAGGTCAATCGCGCCCAGATTCGCGAGGCGCGGCTGGTGGCGAATCCCGGCTGCTATCCGACGGCAGTCCAGCTCGGCTTTTTGCCCTTGCTGGAGAATAATCTGGTGGATCCGCGGCGCCTGATTGCTGACGCCAAATCCGGTGTCAGCGGCGCCGGACGCCAGGCCAAGCTGGGCAGCCTGTTCGCCGAGGTGGGTGAGAACTTCAAGACGTATGCTGCGTCCGGTCATCGTCATTTGCCGGAAATCACCCAAGGCCTGTCGCAGTTTGCCGGGGAGGCGGTCAAGGTGACGTTCGTGCCGCACCTGGTGCCGATGATTCGTGGTATCGAAGCCACGCTCTATGCGGAATTGAGTAATGAGGATGCGGATCTTCAGTCCCTGTTTGAAGATCGTTTCGCCCGTGAACCCTTCGTGGATGTTCTGCCCTTTGGCAGCCACCCGGAAACGCGCAGCGTGAAAGGCTCGAACTGGTGCCGCATTGCGCTGCATCGCCAACCTGACTCGAATGTGGTGATCGTTTCCTCGGTCATCGACAACCTGGTCAAGGGCGCCGCCGGCCAAGCCATCCAGAACATGAACATCATGCTGGGCCTGCCGGAGACGGCCGGATTGCAGCACGTGGCTTTGATGCCCTGAGGACTAACGGATGCCAAAGCGACCACCGCATGAGCGTCTGGTTTTAGTGCCCTATGAGCCGGGGCGTAAGCTCCGGCAACGGCTAACGGCCTGGTTGGCGGTGCTGATCGGCATGGCGGGAGGCTTTTTGATCGGCGCGGCGGGTTTTTACCTGCGCTATCAGGATTTCCTGGCCGAGCAGCGCAAGACGGAAGTTGCGCTGGAAGAAAGTCGCCAGCAGGAAGCGGCGTTGCGGCAACAGGTGACCAATCTGGAGCGGGGGCGGACGATCGACCAGCTCGCCGCGCAGGATGTTCAGCGCACCATTCATCAGTTGGAGGAAACCGTTGCCCGGCTGAAGGAAGATACAATTTTCTATAAGAACATCCTGGCACCCGCTGAAGGCAGCAAAGGGCTGAAGGTGCAGAAGTGGGAAGTGGAGCCGCTCCGTGAGCGCCGCTACCGCTACAAATTGGTTCTGGCGCAGATGGCGGACAACCAGTCCAACGTCGAGGGCATTGTCGCAGTGAACCTGATCGGCTTGCGCCGGGGCGAACAGGAGGTCATCCCGCTGCGTGATCTCGCCAATCTGCGGGATCTCGGTCTCAAGTTCGGTTTCCGCTATTTTCAGGAGCTGACGGGGGAGCTGTCGGTGCCTGAGGACTTCCAGCCGGAGCGGGTGCAGGTGGTTGTTCAGGCGAAAGGCCGAAAAGCTGCTAAATTTGAACAGACCTTTCTCTGGAAGCGTGAACGTTCAAGTCAGAAGGCCTCGAAACCAGATCCGTTAATTTAAAACGTCAGAATGCCAGACGTTGATCCAACAGGAGCAGCAGACCCATGTGGGGAAAGAAGAAGCCCAGCCCAAAACCGGCTCCCAATAGTCGCTTCGATACCTTGATTTCCACCAAGACCCAAGTCACAGGCGACATCCTGTTCAGTGGCGGCTTGCATATCGATGGCAAGGTTGCTGGAGCAATCCGTGCCGACGATGGCGGCGATGCGGTGGTGCGCATCAGCGATTCCGGCGTGGTGGAAGGCGATGTGGTTGCGCCCCATGTCGTCATCAATGGCCGAGTCAATGGTGATGTGCATGCCAGCAAGCATATCGAGCTGGCGGCCAAGGCATCGGTACAGGGAACCGTATACTACAACCTGATAGAAATGGAGATGGGGGCCGAGGTCAACGGCAGCCTGGTCCATGTCAAAGAGTCAGACCCGGCTCCTGCCGTGACGCTGAAATCGGCACCGGCTGAACGTCGGATGGATGCTTCAGGCAATGATGACGCAACCGACGATGATGTCGCCACCGATGCGGCGGTCAGTTTGTCCAAGTCCGGCTAAGCCAGGCACCGATCGGGCGCCAGCGGACGAACTAAGTTGACTATATTTGTCGGGCAATTTCATAATAGCCCGAACTGGGGCGACCCAACTGCGCATATGTTCATTCGGCTGGAGGTAGCATGAATACGGCTGAAGTCTTTACGCCGACCCCGATTCTCTTTTCGGACGCGGCGGCTAACAAGGTAAAAGGGCTGATTGAGGAAGAAGGTAACGAAGACCTGAAACTGCGGGTGTTCGTGACCGGCGGCGGCTGTTCCGGCTTCCAGTACGGCTTTACCTTTGACGAGACGGTCAACGAAGACGACACCAAGGTTGAGAAGCAAGGCGTGACCTTGCTGGTCGACGCCATGAGCTATCAGTATCTGGTCGGTGCAGAGGTGGATTATAAAGAAGGGCTGGAAGGCTCTCAGTTCGTCATCAAGAATCCGAATGCCAGTTCCACCTGCGGCTGCGGATCCTCGTTCAGCATTTGATGTTCAGGGCCTGACTCAGAATATTCTCGGTCAGGTCCCCGCCGGATAAATCCCACCCAAGACTCGAAAGCCCGATGCACCCGTCACGTCCGGATGATTGCCGGGCAGGCCATGCAAGGCTTGTCTTGCCAGCCAGGCAAACGCCAGGGCTTCCACCTGATCGGGCTGTATGCCCATTTCACCTGAACTGATCACTTGAACGGCCGGCAACTGTGCCTGTATACGTTCCCTCAGAAAGCCGTTATAGGCCCCGCCACCACACAGGACCAGGGTGTCGAGCGATAAACCGGTTGCGGTGATCGCGTCGGCCACCGACCAGGCCGTGAGCTCAGTGAGCGTCCGTAGCACATCCAGCACTGCGGGTGCTTGTTCCAGTTGGTCCAGATGCTGTTGCACCCAGTCCATATGGAAGGCTTCGCGCCCTGTGCTTTTGGGCGGCGTCTGGAAGAAGAAGGGATGGGCCTGCATCGCCGTCAGCAAGGCGGGAATCAGCTGGCCTTGCCGGGCCATCTCGCCGTTGCGGTCATAGTCCTTGCCGAGCATTTTCTGGCACCAGCCATCGATCAGGACGTTGGCGGGGCCGGTATCGAATCCCAGGAGTGCCGGCGAATCCTTTTGCAGCAGGGTGATATTGGCCATCCCACCTAAATTCAGCACGCCACGATCTTCCGCGGGATGGGCAAATACATACTGATGAAAGGGAGGAACCAGCGGGGCGCCTTGACCGCCAGCGGCCATGTCGCGCTGGCGGAACTGGGCGACCGTCAGGATGCCGGTCAGCTCAGCCAGCGTACTCGGATCGCCGATCTGCATCGTAAAACGATAGCGGGTATCGGGCCGGTGGCGAATGGTCTGTCCATGGCAGCCGATGGCGGCAATTTGCTGCGGCGCAGTTGCGGCGGCTTCTAACAGTGCCCTGGTAACGTTTGCGTACTGGTGGGCCAGTTCAATGCCGGTTTCGCCGAGCAAGTCCATCCCCACCGAAGGCAGACTTGAGAGCTGGTGAAGGCGTTTCTTGAGCGTAGGGCTGTATGGTAGGTAATGGTGTTGCAGGAGGCGTGGTGGGTGTTGCGAGAAGTCCGCCAGGACCGCATCGACCCCATCCAGGCTGGTGCCTGACATGAGGCCGATATAGAGTTCGGACCTGGCGGCGGTAGTTTTACCGACCATTGAGCGCGAGGCGGTGACTTTGCGCAAAGGTTTCCAGCTGTGCCAAATGGGTGGCAGTCTGCTGTTTGAAACGCGCCAGTTCGTGCTTGGGTACGGGCGACGCTTCTGGGAACTTCACGGTAACCGGATTTTTGGGGACGCCATTGACCCGGAACTCATAATGGAGGTGAGGTCCGGTCGCCAGTCCGCTTGAGCCAACGTAACCGATAACCTGGCTCTGATCGACCCGGCTTCCGACGCGGATTCCCTTGGCGAAGCGCTTCATGTGGGCGTACAGCGTGGTAATGGACTGCCCATGCTGAATCACTACGGTGTTTCCATATCCGCCCTTCACGCCGGCAAAGATAACCTTGCCTTCACCTACCGACTTGATGGGGGTGCCGTGGGACGCGGCGTAGTCGGTGCCTTTATGGGCGCGAATCTTGTGGAGGATCGGGTGTTTGCGCGACAGGTTGAAATGAGACGAAATCCGCGCGAAGTCGACCGGCGTGCGGATAAATGCCTTACGCAGACTCTTTCCGTCCGGCCGATAATAGCTGGTGCGGCCGTCACTGTCGGTATAGCGCACGGCGAGATAGGTTTCACCCCGGTTGGTAAAGGACGCGGCTAGCACGTTGCCGTAGCCGATTTTCTTGCCGTCGAGGTGGAGTTCCTCATAGACCAGGTTAAATTGGTCGCCTTCCCGGATGTCCAGGGCAAAGTCGATGTCATAACCGAAGATGGTCGCGAGTTCCATGATCATGGACTGTGAGAGTCCTGCTTGCTGCCCCGCGAGGAACAATGAGCTGGTGATCGTGCCGGCGCCAAACGCGGTGTGGGCTTCGGGCGTGCGGACAATCTTGTTCGCGACAAAGCCCTTGTCCGTCCGCTCAACCATGATGGTTTCCAGTTGGCTGCGCTGGAGGCGGACCTTGGCCAGCTTGCCGTCCTGTACACTGAAATCCAGAACGTTGCCGGGATACAGGCGGCCAAGCATCTTGTCTTTATCGGCTGCGAGCACATCCAGTAGTTCCTGGGTGTCCCGACCGGCACGTTTGAATATCGCCGAGAGGCTGTCGCCTGAGCCAACTTTGTAGCTCTGCCATTGCTCGGTTTCGGTAATGGCGGTGCCAACCTCGGACAATTCCTGGTGAGACGGCGCAGTATAGTCGGCATTGACCACGACATCGCTTGCCTCAGCACCTTCGTCGTCCAGACGATCCGACGTCAGGCTGTCAGCCTCGAGCGCCTGATCCACGGCGGCTGCCGTGTCTTTGGCAGACAGCTGTTCCACTAGGGCAGTTGAACTGACCGGCGCCAACGTGGCGCTGGTCGAAGTGGATGTGTCAGGCGAAGCGGAATGAAGCGGAAGCGCAATGCTGATACGGTTGGCCTCAACCTCGGCGCTGGGGCTGAGCATTAATACGGCGCCAATTGCGACGCTCAGACTTCCTGCGGCCAAAAGATGAACCTTGGGGAATGATGGAAATTTCTTCAGCACTGGTAGGCCCTTGCGGTAAATACGTACAAAAACGGCTTAAGTATAGTGGATAACCGGGGATTCATCCAAAGCGGGCGCAAGGATTTTAGAGTCGGGTATAATAGGCCCCTTTCGCGCCGCCTGCCATGGTAAATCTAGCGTGTTATCCCGTTGTGCTGCGTGAAATGATAGTGATTATTGGGTAAAGGAATGTAGCGTTTTGCGTCGGCTGCACATCCTGTTAACGGCGGTCATAAAGAAAGAAGGGCTAGGTGGGAGTAATGACAGCAACTGAAGATGACATCATTTCGGTGGTTCGACGGGGCACGGCGGAAGTCATTCAGGAAGAGAGCCTGATTGAACGTTTGCGTAGCGGCAAGCGCCTCCGGATCAAGGCAGGATTTGATCCCACTGCGCCGGACCTGCACCTGGGCCACACCGTGCTGATCAACAAGTTGCGACAGTTCCAGGACCTGGGGCATGAGATCATCTTTCTGATTGGCGACTTCACGGCCATGATCGGTGATCCCACCGGCAAGAATGAAACGCGTAAACCGCTAACCGAGGAGCAGGTTAAAGAAAACGCAAAGACCTACCAGGCGCAGGTCTTCAAGATTCTGGACCCCGCAAAAACCCGAGTTGTTTTTAACTCCGAGTGGATGGGTAAGTTGACCGCGGCGGAGATGATTAAGCTGGCGGCACAGAGCACCGTGGCACGCATGTTGGAGCGAGATGACTTCGACAAACGTTATAAAGCCGAGCAACCCATTGCGATCCATGAGTTTCTTTACCCGCTGGTTCAGGGCTACGACTCGGTTGAGCTTGAGGCCGATGTGGAGCTGGGCGGAACCGACCAGAAGTTCAATCTACTGATGGGGCGTGAGTTGCAGCGCGGGGCGGGGCAGCGCCCTCAGGACATTGTCATGGTGCCGATCCTTGAAGGTTTGGATGGTGTTAAGAAGATGTCCAAGTCGCTGGGCAATTACGTCGGAATCGAAGATCGACCTGGCGAGATGTACCAAAAGCTGCTGTCGATGCCGGATTCCCTGGTCTGGCGCTACTTCGAGTTGCTGAGCTTCCGCTCACTTAGGGAAATCGAGGAGATTCGGCAGCAGGTCGAGGCTGGCATGAATCCCCAGGAGGCAAAAGCCATTCTGGCGAGGGAGCTCATTGAGCGCTTCCATGGTGCGGAGGCAGCACAGAATGCGCATAAGTCGGCCGGCAATGTGATTCGGGATGGCGAGTTGCCAGAAGATATCCCGGAAGTTGAGATCGATTTTGAAGGGCAGGCCCAGCTTCCAGTTGCGGCAGTGCTCAATCGCGCAGGCTTAACCAAGAACTCTGCAGCGGCCCGCGACGCGCTGAAGGCGGGATCGGTAAAGGTGAATCAGCAAGTTGTGGATTCGACGTACCAGGTGATGGCGGGCACCTCAGATATCTATCAGGTCGGCAAAAAGCAAATTGCCCGAATCATTACCCGGTAAAGTCTCGGCGAAGCCCGCTGCTGACTGTGGTCTAAGCGGGCGAGGTGCGGGCTTTTTGGACGAAATCCGGCCAATTCGGTTGAGGATTGATCTGTTTGTTTGATCTCTGAGCGGTGGCAAAAACAAATTTTAAGTTTCTTGTTTTTGTCTCTTGCAAGGGTTCTGCAGATCCCTATAATGGCGCCTCCTTCGCAGGCAGTTGGCCGCGCAGGGCGGCAGGAAGCCGGTTGCACAGGAGGGCGAGAGCCGAAAGTGTGACGCAGTTGACAGGCGGT